>CAZGLC010000332.1:0-4128 GCA_964526235.1 uncultured Bifidobacteriaceae bacterium | reverse complement strand
GAGAGCCGCAGGGATCGCCGCGCAGTTGAGGGCCACGAACGGCCGATCGCGCCTGAGCGAGTTGAAGTGGACGGCGCGGGCCACCAACTCCTTGCCGGTGCCCGATTCGCCGGTGACCAGCACCGTGCTGGTCGTGCCCGCCACCGTTCGGACCATCGCGAACACGTGCTGCATCGCGTCGCTGCGGCCGAGGATGTTCGAGAACTCGTACCGGGTGTTCAGCGCGCGCTTCAGGAGGAGGTTCTCCTCGCGCAGCCGGCGCGCCTCCAGGTGCTGCCGCACCTTCAGGCGCAGCTCGTCCATGCTGCTGAACGGCTTGGTGAGATAGTCCGAGGCGCCCAGGCGCATCGCTTCGACGGCGCTGTCCGTCGACGCGAACGCCGTCATCATCAACGCCACGAGGTTGGTGTCGATCTGCTTGGCCGCCCGCAGCACGTCGACGCCGCTCATATCGGGCATGCGGATGTCCGACAGCAGCAGATCGAACGACTCGGCCTGCAGGTGCTGCACGGCTTCCTGGCCGTTCGCCGCCACCACCACGTCGTAGCCGTCGCGGCGCAGCACGATCCGCAGCATCTCCCGCATCGACGACTCGTCGTCGACGACGAGGATGCGGGGGCGGGCCGCCGGCTCCGCAGGCGGGACGGGCTGCTTCATGACGGGGCGCGCGCTGAGCGGGTCCGGCTGAAGCCGGACGCCACGTCGGCCGCCGGCGGCTGCAGCGCGCGCACCGGCAGCCGGACGCGCACGGTGGTGCCGACGTCCACCGTCGACGACACTTCGATGCTGCCGCCGTAGTCGGTGACGATCCGGTGGACGATCGCGAGCCCCAGGCCGGTGCCCTTCTCGAACGAGCCGCGGAAGGGTTGAAAGATGGCGTCGAGCTCCTCGGCCGGAATGCCGCGGCCCTCGTCGCGCACGCTGAGCACGATCTCGTCGGGTGCGCTCGTGCCTTCGGCCGCGAGCATCAGGCGTCCACCGTCAGGCATCGCCCGAAGGCCGTTCGAGGCGATGTTCCAGATGATCTGCCGCATCTGATTCTCGTCCGCCTCGAGCCAGAGCGGCCCGGACGGGACCTGCACGTCGACGACGTGAGCGGGCCGCGCCTCGGCGCTGTTCCGGAGGAGCGCTGCGGCGTCCTGCACCACCTTGGCGACGTCGAGCCTCGTGACCTGGAAGCGCTGCGGGCGGGCGTACGCGAGGAACGACCGGATGGTGTCGTTGAGCCGCTCCGACTCCTTCAAGACGATGTCCATGAGCTGCCCCTGCTCCTGGTTGAGCGGCAGCTCCTGCCGCAGCACCTGCATGGAGCCGGAAATCGCCGCCAGCGGGTTGCGGATTTCGTGCGCAATGCCGGCCGCCATCTCGCCGACCGCCGCCAGACGCTGCTGCAGCCGCCCGCTGCGCTCGAGGCGGCGGAGCTCGGTCACGTCCTGGAAGGTGAAGAGGTATCCGCTGTGGCCGTTCGGCAGCGCGATCATCGCGACCATCAACCCGAGGTCCAGGAGGCGGCCGTCGCCGGCGCGGTACTCGAACTCGACCCGCACGCTGCGCGTCTGCGCCAGCGTCGTCATGCGCAGCCGCGTGTCGGCGGGAAGCTGCAGCACCTCGCCCGCGTCCTGGCCGACCGCCTGATCGGCCGGGATCCCGGTGATCGCGGCGGCGGACCGATTGAACGTCAGGATGCGCCCCTGCGCGTCGGCCGTGACGAGCCCGCTGAGCAGTCCGTCGATGACGTACTCGTTGAACGCACGCAGGTCCTGGATCTGATGGGAGGCGTCCTCGAGGCGGGCGTCGGCCGACCGCAGCCGCTCGGCGAGCGAGCCGGAGAGGAGCGCCACGGCTGCGAAGCCGAAGATGTTGATGGCGATCGTGTACTGCGCGAACTGCCCCGTCGGCAGCTCCAGGACGTCGCCGCCGAGCCATCGCGGCGTCAGCGCCAGGTACTGTGCCGCCACCAGCCCGCAGTAGAGGGCCGCCGTGACCCCCGCCAGCTGCAGCGCGCCTCGGCGGTAGCGGATGATGCTGGCGGCGATGATCGGCAGCACGTAGAGCGACGAGAAGTAGCTCACGATGCCGCCGGTCAGGCCGATGAAGCCCGTGACGAGCAGCGCGTCGGCCGCAAGCTGCGCGTCGGCCAGCGACGGGTACCGATTGACCAGCCGCAGGGTCGCGAGATAGACGAGGCTCAGGCCGTAGGTCAGCCCGATGAGAAAGAAGAACGGGTCGATCGGAAACGCGCCGGGCCGGTTCACCTGGATCAGGACGGCCCACCCGAGCAGCGCCGTGCTGATGACGACGCGGACGGCGACCAGCCTCGCCACGCGGGCGCGCAGATCCAGACTACCCTCCTCCCGTGAGCTGGTTGATCAGGCTGAAGATCGGCAGATACATCGCGATGACGATCCCGCCGACGATGCCGCCGAGCAGCGCAATCATCAGCGGCTCGAGCAGCGTGAGCAGCCCGGCCACGGCGACGTCGACCTCCTCCTCGTAGAAGTCGGCGATCTTCGCCAGCATCGTGTCGAGCGCGCCCGTCGCCTCGCCGACGCCGATCATCTGCACCACCATCGGCGGGAAGACGGCGGTCTGTTTCAGCGGGCCGGCGACCGTTTCGCCGCGCTCGATGCTCTTCCGCGTCGTCTGGATGGCCTCCTCGACGACGGCGTTGCCGGCCGTGCGCGCGGTGATGTCGAGCGCCTCGAGGATCGACACGCCCGAGGCGAGCAGCGTCGAGAGCGTCCGGCAGAAGCGCGCGACGGCAATCTTCCGCATGAGAATGCCGAGGATGGGGAGCTTCAGGACGATCCTGTCGATGACCATGCGGCCGCCCGGCGTGGCGTAGTACGTGCGGAAGCCGAACGCGAGCGCCACGAGCGCCACGATGATGTACGGCATGTAGGCGACCAGCCCGTTGCTCAGCGCGATGACGATGCGCGTCGGCAGCGGCAGGTCGGCGCCGAGCCCCGCGAAGAGGCTCGCGAACGTCGGGATCACCTTCCACAGAATCGCCGTCACGACGACGGTCGCGATCACGATGACCGCGATCGGATAGATCATCGCCGACTGGACCTGCCCCTTCAGCTTGACGGCCTTCTCGATGTAGGTCGCCAGCCGCTTGAGGATCGCGTCGAGGATGCCGCCCGCCTCGCCGGCCGCGATCATGTTGGTGAAGAGGTTGTCGAATGCCTTCGGATGCTTCTTCATCGCGTCGGCGAGCGACGCACCCGCCTCGACGTCGCCGCGCACGGCGAGGATCACCTCGCCGAAGTTCCGGTCCTCGGCCTGCGTGCCGAGGATCTCGAGACACTGCACGAGCGGCAGCCCCGCGCCGATCATCACCGAGAACTGGCGCGTGAAGACCGCCAGGTCCTTCGCCTTGACACTCCTGGCACGCACCTTCCTGGCACGAGCCGCCTTCTTCCTGGTGGGAGTGATCTGCGTGACGAGAATCTGCTGCTCGCGGCGCAGCCCGGCCACGGCAGCGTCGATCGTCTCGGCCACCATCTCGCCGGTCACCGTCTGCCCGGCGCGCGATCGTCCTGTGTATGCAAATGTCGCCATAAATTACCGTCCCACCGCCGGCCGCGCCGGCGGCATGCCCGGGCGTCCGAGCCCGGCGCCCGCCACCACCCCGGCGCCGCGGTTGATCATGTCCTGCAGCTCCTCGCGGTTCGACGACTTCTCCATCGCGGTCTCGAGCGTGATCTGCTTCTTGTGGTACAGGGTCGCCAGCGACTGGTTCGCCGTCTGCATCCCGAATTTCTCCTGCCCGGTCTGCATCGAGGAGTAGATCTGGTGGATCTTGTCCTCGCGGATCAGATTCCGGATCGCGGGCGTCGGAATCAGGATCTCCAGCGACACGACGCGGCCGCCGCCGATCTTCGGGCAGAGCGCCTGACAGACGATCCCTTCGAGCACCAGCGAGAGCTGCGTGCGGATCTGGCTCTGCTGGTGGGCCGGAAAGATGTCGATGATGCGGTTGATCGTCTGCGCCGCCGAGTTCGTGTGCAGGGTGCCGAACGTCAGGTGGCCCGTCTCCGCAATCCGCAGCGCGGCTTCGACCGTCTCCAGGTCGCGCATCTCGCCGATGAGGACGATGTCCGGGTCCTCGCGGAGGGCGGCGCG
>CAZGLC010000331.1:0-4143 GCA_964526235.1 uncultured Bifidobacteriaceae bacterium | reverse complement strand
CAGGCGGCGCGAGGTGGCCGCGTCGTGAATGCTCCGGTGGTGTGCTATAGCCTAAAGTGGATGATTCGCGCCTCGTCGCTCGCCTTGAGACCGATCGTGGGCAATCCGGGGCTCAATTGGACCGTGCCCCAAGGGCTCGTCGATCTCCACGAACAAGGTCACCCAGTCGATGCCTTTCGTGGTGTGCCCCTTCCCCGTGACGTCTTGGGCGAGCAACATATGATCCCGATCCGCAACGAACAGCGTATTGTCGGCTGACCCGACGATTTCCGCCTTGCCGCTGAGGGTGATCACGTACCGGCGATGCGGCGCCGTATGCCAGTCGAGGACGCGAGGATTCGGCTTCTCATTCGGCCGGTTGAACTGCACGCCAGCCACCCTAATGAACTTTCCGACGGGTATCGGTATCTCCTCGAAATGCGTCAGCCCGTCGGAACCAGTGAACATGCGTGTCAGTGTCGGCACATTCTGCTGAGCGACGACCTCGTCCTGGCCGGTCCGAGCGCTCCACGCGAACACCAAGCCGGCGATCGTGCACAAGAAAGCCACACGTCGTACCAGCCGTTTCATGACCACCTCCTATCGGCAACATGGCGCGGTGAGTATGACGCCGCAACCACACACGCCAGGATCACTACCGGCCTACGAACACTTCCTTCGTCACGGTATTGATACAGATGGGCGTGCGATACAGAGGAGAGATGCTACGCGCGTCGGGCAGCTCATCGCGAATCCGCATGAACAGGGGATACATCGCCATATCGAGCCACGTCCCGGCAATCTCATCGGGGTGAGTTGGCAGGAAAATCGACGGCCGGTAATGCTGGATGAGCGGGAACGTCTCCGCTATCTGCCGCTCGGCGGTATAGAACCCCTGGTACGCGACAAAGGCGAGGTCGGTGCGCCCAATTCGGCTCATAACCTTCCGCTCCGCCTCGCTGATCGGCCCTGCACTGTCGCGAAACATCAGACGGAACCCGCCATCGAAGGTGAACAAGTACGCGAGGGTACCCTCGGTGCGCACGCGGGGATCCGAGGTTCCCCGTCGCGAGACCTCGGCGTCATGCTGCATCTCTTCGGGCGTCAAGGGCGGTTCAATGAGCGCTCTCAAGCCTGGCGCGATCGCGTCGCGGCCGCGCGTCACGCCCGCGTTGTCGGAGTGAATGCCGAGGATCGCCTCCACGGTGAAGCCATCGAACTGCTGCACTTCGCCGCCTTTGACGGTCACCGCGTGCGTCGGGGGCAGGCCCAGCTTGAGCGCGTGCTCGATCGTCGGAGGCCCGCCGACGAGGCGCGCGCCGGTCCGCTGCACTATGTACGGCGCATCCGCCATGTGATCAGAATGGCCATGTCCGATGAAGATCACATCGATGTTCTTGAAGTCGCTCCTGTCGACGCCGATCGGCCGCGTGCGCGACGCGCGGTCGTAGTACGCGTTCATAAGGACGACCGTATCGCGGTACGCGAACTCATGGTTCGAGGCGCCGAGCCACCGGATCACCAGCGTCGAACGGTCGCGCGGGACCGGCCCGCCGGCGCCCGTGGGAACGAGCGTCTGGCAGGCCGGATCGGCGGCTAGCCCTCGCACCTCTTGCGCCGCGCTCCCCCTCGACGCGAGGACAAGCGCCAGCCCCGCGGCACAGCCGGTCAGGAGCCAAATACGACTTCGCCGATGCGTCATAGCATAGCTCCTCCGATCACGCGCCTCTCGTCCCAGATCCGCGAACGCCGTCGTTCCCGAACGGACCGGAATCAGAAGCCGACGCGGAACCCGAGCTGCAGCGTGCGCGGGGCGTACGCAATGTTTGAATTGAGCGTCGGCCTCCCGTAGGCCGGACTTACCTCTTGTGTCGTATACGAGCCGAAATTGGCACGATCGAACAGATTGAACACTTCGGCAATGCCGTCCAGCCTCACACCTCGGCCCAGCGGGATCCGCTGCTGCAGCCGCAGATCGACGCGATGAATCGGCTGCCCGACGAAGTTGTTCCGCGGGACAATCGTGCCGTCCGGCCGGAGCCGGCTCACGAACGTGGGGGAGGCCGTGTCGCGGAGGTTGGGTCCCCAAGTCGTTTCAAACCGTTCCCCGGAGCCGTAGAAATAGATCCCGCTCAGCTGCAAGCCGCGACCGACGTCCCAGATGCCGTTCAGCACGGCCCGGTGTTGCTGGTCGCCAACTGCCAGCGTATACTCGCCGCCCATGTCAGGTGCCGTCGGGAAGTCGACCGGCGGGGGCGCCGTGGCGTTCCACCGGCCGGCCAACATGTAATTCGCAGCGGCTTGCCATCGTTGGCTAAAGCGCTTCGTGAAGCTGAGCGCCAAGGCGTGCAGGTTCGAACGCCCCTCATTGAACGTGATGTTCAACACGCCCCAGTCGGGATACTGGCGCCGGTTGATCTCCCCGAACGGATAATTTGCTCCGGTCGCCGGATCGTAGGTGAGATTGATATTCCTATCGACCGGCTCACTGCGACCACCGGTAAACAAGTAATCTGCGGAGACCGCCATCGTGCTTCCGATCTGCCGCTGCAGGCCGAAGGACGACTGATAACTGTAGACAACGACCGCATTCGGTGCGTACACCCCACGACCAAGCGCCCGCCGGATACAACCGAGCCTGAACGGATTCGCCGGTGTGCACACATTGGCCAGGGCCTGCTCGTAGCTTGGGATCGGGCCGTTGAATGGGTTGACCGCAAAATCGGGCCGCCCGTCGTTCTCGACTTCAATCACCAATGATTGGCTAAAGATTTTCGTGAAGTGCAGATTCTGGATATCCCCGTAGAACTGTCCGAATCCACCTCGCAGCGCCGTTCGATCATCGAGGCGGTAGACAAGGCCTAGCCGCGGTGCAAGATTGTTCGTGTCATCTGGACGATTGCCCGGCAGAAACGGCCCAAGCTCCACGTCGTTCACAAACACATTCAGCAGCAGGTCGTAGCGGACGCCGAGATTGAGCGTGAGGCGCGACGCGATGACCCAATCGTCCTGCAACCAGCCGGCAAGCACCTGCCGGTTTGTGTTGAAGGTGAAGTTCCCGACGCCTTGCGATATCCGGTACGTAATCGGCGACAGGGGCGCAAGGTTCCACGTACGCGCGTCCAGCAGATCCGGGAACAAGCTCTCGAGATTTGCGGGATGCGGCGACCGATCCGAGTCCAGATTGCCAAAGCAGAGATTGCAGAAAAAGTTCCAAATCGGGAAATAGAGGAACTCACCGCCGACCCTCATATCATGGCGCCCGCGCGCCGTGAAGGAGTACGTGAAATCATCGCGGACTGAGTAGGTGTTCTGGTCGAACGCCTGAGGCGAAAACTGATTGTTCTGTCCGATGATCAATCCGCGAAGGGCGATGCGCGGCGTCCCATGGCCTTCGCGAATCTGCCGCGGCGTCTGCAGTCCGGGAGGCCACGTGGTCGTGGCGACGGAGGAAAAGTCCCAGCCGTAGCTCGCAAACCCTACCTTGAGCTCGTTCAGCGCCCGGTTGCTGAACACGTGTGTCAGCGTCCCGTGCACCTCTTGCATCTCTCGAATCGTCCGAATGGCCGCAGCGGGCGTCTGAGTAGCGCTGCTCAGTGCGCCCGAACCTGCTCCGAACGGGAAATGATTCTGCCAGGCGTTGGCGCGCACCGCGAGACGCGTGCTGGGCGAGAATTGCACGTCCACCCTGCCGCCGCCCGTATGTTCTTTGCGGGTGCCCGTCTGGTCGAAGTTGAATCGTGGATAGGGTGTTGTGTACGTGAACGTCTGCGGCTCGCGTTCGTATTCGTAGTTCCCGAAAAAGTGGACGCGGTTCCGGCGAATCGGCCCACCGAACGTGCTACTGAACTGCTGGTCCGAGTAGCGGAGTACCCGTCCGACGACGTGATCCGCCGCGTTGAGACTATCGTCACGGAAGTAGCCGCCGAAGCTGCCGGCAAACGTATTCGTCCCCGACTTGGTGATCGCATTGACTTGCACAGCCGTCGAGCGGCCCTGAGTCGCATCGAACCGATTCGCCACGAACTCGAATTCCGCGACGGCATCGCGGCTGAATTTCGGATTTCCAAACGCGCCCGTGAGGATGACCAGATTGGTGACCTGCTGGCCGTCCACGTTGATTTGAAAGTTTTGCGCGACATTCGCATCGGACATCGGGGCGCC
>CAZGLC010000330.1:0-4172 GCA_964526235.1 uncultured Bifidobacteriaceae bacterium | reverse complement strand
AATCAGCGCGTCCGGGTCACGGTGCCGAACGCCCAGAAGCCGCTCCGGATCAGCGGCTCCGTGGCGTGGGCGTCGTTCGAGATCCCGAAGGGGGGCGTCCGGTACCGCGCCGGGATCGACTTCCTCGACGCCGATGCGGCCGCGCTTACCCGCTTCATCGAGGCGAACAAGACGTAACGGCCTAGCGACCGAGCCACCGAGCGACCTTCGAGCCGGGCTTGACGATCGTTTCCTTCCGGTCCGACCCTGTCGAAATGACCGCGCACTCGACGCCGCTCACCTCCTCGAGCCGCGCGATGTAGCGGCGCGCCTCCGCAGGCAGCTGCTCCACTCGCGTGGCGCCGCGCGTCGGCGCCGACCAGCCCGGCAGCCGCTCATACATCGGCGCGGCCGCGGCAAGCGCGCGGAGATCGGCCGGAAACTCGGTGAGCGTGCCGCGCGGCGTGCGGTAGCCGGTGCAGAGGAGGACCTCCGGCAGTCCGTCGAGCACGTCGAGCTTGGTGAGCGCGAGCGCGTCGAGCCCGTTGATGCGCGCCGAGTAGCGGACGACCACCGCGTCGAACCACCCGCAGCGGCGCGGACGGCCGGTCGAGGCCCCGTATTCCTGCCCCCCTTCGCGGAGCCGCTCCGCCAGATCGCCCTGCAACTCGGTCGGCAGCGGCCCTTCGCCGACGCGCGTGGTGTACGCCTTGGCCACGCCGAGCACGCCGCCAATCGCCCGCGGCGGCACGCCGAGGCCGGTGCAGATGCCGCCGACCGAGGCGTTCGACGAGGTCACGAAAGGATAGGTGCCGTGGTCGATGTCGAGCAGCGTCGCCTGCGCCCCCTCGAACATGACCGACCCTCCGTCGCGCATCACGCCCGCCAGGAACACCGAGACGTCGCCGATCCACGGCCGCATCCGCTCCCCGTAGCCGACGAGCTCCTCGACGAGCGGCTTCCAGTCGAGCGTCGAGTCCTTGATGATGCGGTTGCGCGCGTTGACGTTTTCGCGGACCTCCTCCTCGAGCGCGGCACGGTCGCCCAGCAGATCGCACACCCGGATGCCGCGCCGCCCGATCTTGTCCTCGTAGGCAGGGCCGATACCGCGCGAGGTCGTGCCGATCTTGCGCTCGCCCCGGCGCGCTTCCGACAGCACGTCGAGCTCCCGGTGATACGGCAGGATGAGGTGCGCCTTTTCGCTGATGAGCAGCCGGCCGCCGACGGCCACGCCCATGCGCGCCAGCTCCTCGATCTCGCTGAACAGCGCATGCGGATCGACGACGACCCCGTTGCCGATGACGCAGGTGACGCCGGGGTGCAGGATGCCCGACGGAATCAGGTGCAGGACGAATTTCCGGCCGTCAACGTAGACCGTGTGGCCGGCATTGTGGCCGCCCTGATAGCGCGCCACCGCCGAAAAGTGCGGCGTGAGCAGGTCGACGATTTTCCCCTTGCCCTCGTCCCCCCACTGCGCGCCAAGCACGGCGATATTGATCGACATTCGGGTATATCGTAATTCACGAATGATCCATCTCGACGGGAACTCGCTGACGCTCGACGACGTGGTCGCGATCGCGCGCGCGCGCGAGCCGGTCGCGATCGCCGACGCCGCCCGCGCGCGCGTGCAGGCGGCGCGCGCCGTCGTCGACGAGTTCGCCGCGCGCGCCGAGCCGACCTACGGCATCAACACGGGCTTCGGCGATTTCGCCGAAGTGCGCGTGCCCGCCGACGCTCTCGCCGCCCTCCAGGTGAATCTGCTGCGCAGCCACGCTGCGGGCGTCGGCGAGCCGCTGCCGGTCCCCGTCGTGCGCGCGACGATGGCGCTCCGGGCGAACGTGCTGGCGAAGGGGTTTTCGGGGATCCGGCTGGAGACGCTCGAGCGCCTCGTCGAGATGCTCAATCGCGGCGTCCATCCCCTCGTCCCGTCCCGCGGGTCGGTCGGGGCAAGCGGCGATCTGGCGCCGCTCGCGCACCTGGCGCTCGTCCTCATCGGCGAGGGCGAGGCGTGGCACGGCGACGCCGCCGAGGCGGGGGCCGCGGCGCTCCGCCGCGCACGCCTCGCGCCGGTCACACTTGCCGCCAAGGAAGGCCTCGCGCTCATCAACGGCACGCAGGCGTCGACAGCCCTCCTGGCGCTGGCCGTGGCCGACGCCGAACGCCTCGCGCGCGCGGCCGATATCGCCGCCGCCCTCAGCATCGACGCGCTCCGGGGCTCGACGCGCCCCTTCGACGCCCGGATCCACGCGGCGCGCGGCTTTGCCGGGCAGCGCCTGTCGGCGGCCAACCTGGCCGCGCTCATGGCGGACAGCCCGATCAACGCGTCCCACGCTAATTGTGGCCGCGTCCAGGACGCCTACTCCATGCGGTGTGCCGCGCAGGTGCACGGCGCCGCCCGCGACGCGCTCGCCTTTGCCCGGCAGACGGCCGTCACCGAGGCCAACGCGGCCACGGACAACCCGATGGTCTTTGCCGAGGCGCGCGACATCGTCTCCGGCGGCAACTTCCACGGCGCGCCGGTGGCGCTCGCGGCCGACGTCGTCTGCCTGGCGCTGGCGCAGCTGGCGACGATCAGCGAGCGCCGGTCGGAGCGGCTCGTCAATCCGGCGCTCAGCGGGCTCCCGGCGTTCCTCACGCAGCACGGCGGCCTCGAGTCGGGATTGATGCTGGCGCAGGTGACGGCGGCCGCCGTCGCCTCCGAGCTCAAGACGCTCGCGCATCCGGCGAGTGTCGATTCCATTCCCACCTCGGCCGGCCGCGAAGATCACGTGAGCATGAGCATGGCGGCAGGACTCAAAGCGTCGCGCGCCGCGGATCTCGCGCGTCATGTCGTGGCGTGCGAATTGCTGTGCGCGTGCGAGGCGATCGATCTGCTCGCGCCGCTCATCTCATCGGCGCCGCTCATGCGCGTCCATGATTTCATTCGCGCGCGCGTGCCGCGCGTGGAGCGCGACCGTTCGGTGTCGCCCGATCTTCGTCGGATTTCCGACATGATCGTCGCCGGTGAGCTGGAACGCGCCCTCGGCGTGGTTGTCAACTGAAATGTTTTTCAGATTTCATTTGACAAGCGCGCGCGTGGTTCTTACCTTCTGATCTTTCGCGGCGAGCCGGACTCTTCGTCCTTCCCGGTCATGACGATTGGCACGCGCATCATTCGATCGCCTCGCGGCACCGCCCTCTCGTGCAAGGGCTGGCCGCAGGAGGCCGCGCTGCGCATGCTGATGAACAATCTCGATCCCGACGTCGCCGAGCGCCCCGAAGATCTGATCGTGTACGGCGGATCGGGGAAAGCGGCGCGCAACTGGGAGTCGTTCGACGCGATCGTCGCCGCCCTGCGCGCGCTCGATCACGACGAGACGCTGCTCGTGCAGTCGGGCAAGCCCGTCGGCGTCTTCCGGACGCACCGCCACGCGCCGCGCGTGCTCATCGCCAACGCCCTGCTCGTGCCCGCCTGGGCCACCTGGGAGACGTTCCGCGACCTCGAGGAGCGCGGTCTCACGATGTACGGCCAGATGACGGCCGGAAGCTGGATTTACATCGGTACACAGGGGATTTTGCAGGGGACGTTCGAGACGTTCGCCGCCTGCGCGACGCGTCATTTCGGGGGCTCGCTGGCCGGCCGGGTGGTCATCACCGCGGGCCTCGGCGGCATGGGCGGCGCCCAGCCGCTGGCGGCCACCATGAACGGCGCCGCGGCGCTCGTCGTCGAGGTCGATCCGGCCCGCATCGCGCGTCGGCTCGCCACCGGATATCTGGACGAGGCGACGACGAGCCTCGACGAGGCGCTCGCAACGATCGAGACGTGGCGGCGCAGCCGCGCCGCGCGATCGATCGGCCTCGAAGGCAACGCCGCCGACGTGCTGCCCGAGCTCGTGCGCCGCGGCGTCGTCCCCGACGTGCTGACCGATCAGACATCCGCGCACGACGCGCTCAACGGCTACGTGCCGCACGGCATGTCGCTCGCCGACGCGCAGGTGCTCCGCGAACGGCAGCCGGAGCGGTACATCGAGCGCGCGATGGCGTCGATGGCGCGGCACGTCGAGGCGATGCTCGAGCTGCGCACGCGCGGTTCGGTGACGTTCGATTACGGCAACAACATTCGTACACAGGCCAAACGCGCGGGTGTCGAGAAGGCGTTTGACATTCCAGGCTTCGTGCCGGAATATGTGCGTCCTCTCTTCTGTGAGGGCAAA
>CAZGLC010000329.1:0-4198 GCA_964526235.1 uncultured Bifidobacteriaceae bacterium | reverse complement strand
AGTGGACGGTGGGGACGCCGATTCAGGCGCCGCTCGACGCCATCGAGAACATCCGTCGCACGCGCCCGTTCGACGCCGACGACGTCACGAGCGTCCTGGTCCGCCTGGCGCCGACCGTCGGCGCCGTCGTCGACAACCGCGACATCCCCGACATCTCGCTGCAGCACATGGTCGCGGTGATGCTCGTCGACAAGACGGCGTCGTTCCACGCCGCGCACGACACGGCACGCATGCAGGACGCCGCCATCCTGCGCCATCGGCGCAAGGTGACCTACGTGCCAGACGCGTCGCTGGCGGCGCTGCTGCCGGCGCGGGTGGCGGTGGTGGAGATCGCGCTCAACGACGGGACGCGGCTGACCGACCGCGTGGAGGCGGTGCGCGGCACCGTGCGCAATCCGATGCCGCGGAGCGAAGTGGTCGACAAGGCGCGGGATCTCATCGCGCCGGTGCTGGGGGCCGCCACCGCGCAGAAGCTGATCGACGCGGTGCTGTCGGTCGAACGCGTCAACGACGTGCGGACGCTGCGCCCGCTGCTGCAGACGTCCTGAGTCTCGCAATCTCCGTGAGCACGACCGACGCCCGATTCTGCGCGAACCCGCGCAGGAAGGCGATCGCCGCCTCGAACTCTTCGTTCGAAAACTGCTTGCGCTCGTCCGCGTAGGCCGCGCCGCGGATCAGGCTCGCCCGGGCGAGAATGTCCTGTTCCAGCCAGCCGCTCTGTGCCAGCGCCGCGCAGGCCTCTCGAAGACGAACCCGTCGCCGTCGCCGAAGACGCGGGCCAGGAACGCCGGATCGACGGCTTCGACGATCGCATACACGCCCTGATACTCGCCGTTGATGAAGAGCCGCGCGTATACCTCGCGGGGGGCGGGCTGGCCGAGCCGCGCGAACATCGCCATCGCCACGCTCTCGCGGACGAGCGACGGATCCTGCCACAGATTGTCGAGCGTCACCGACTGCAGGCCGAGGAACCGCTGACCCGCCGCAAACCGATCGAAGTCGACTCTGAGTGCCGGCTTCGACGGGTTGCGGCTGCCGAAGCCGCGCGATCGAATCGCGACGCTGCGAATGCGCATCCCGCGCCATTCGACGTCGGCCTGGTAGTAGGTGTTCTCCTCATAGGTGTCGCGCAGCTGCTGCAAATCGCGCGAGTTCATGAAGATCTGCAGATCGTGGACGGTGCCGGTGGCAAACAGATCCGCCGCCGTCTGGGCGGCCGCCCCGGAGGGCAGCGCCGCGAGCACGATCAAGACCCGGATAGCAGAGCGCTGCACAGTCATCGGATGCTCACATGGCGAACCGGAGCCGGATCACGCGGCTCCAGAAGGAGGAGGGCGAGACCGACATCGTGTCCCGCACGAGGTTCGCCTGCACCCTGATCCAGCGGTTCGGCGACCAGTTGATCCCGAGCGCGACGGCGCGATCGCGGTGCGCGAGGATCGTCTCGGCGCGCGGACCTGTTGCCGCCGGCCCTTCGCCCGCGCTGGAGAACCGCGCCGCCTCGACGCGCGCGGCGAGCTCGAGCGATCCGAACCCGCCTCCGCCGCCGAACAGCGGCCGACGGGGTTCGTCGGCGCCGCGCCGCTTCTCTTCGCCGGTGAGGACCCATGTGCCGTGCGCGTACCAGGCGCTCGCCGCGAGCGGCGGCAGGGCGCCGTCTTCGATGCTCTGCCCGCGCCGTTCGCTCGAGACACGCACGAATTCCGATTGCACGGAGAACGGCCCCGGACGCCATCGCATCTCGATGCCGACCCGGCGCCGCAGGCCCTCGATGCCGAATTCCTCCCGCAGGAAGGGACGGCCACGGCTGTCGGTCCGCGCAGGTCGGCGAGCCCACCCGGTGTGCGGCCGGCGGTGAAGGCGATGCCGACGTGGAAATCCTCGAAGGCCGAGTCGCTGGATCCCCGGAACGGCTGCACGAGGATGCGGCCGGCGGGGGACCACCCGGCCAGGCGCGCCGTCCGATCGTCGCGGCCGTTGTCGCCGTCCCGCGTGAAGACGCCCGCCTCGTAGCGCAGCGGCCCGCTGCGCCCGTGCGCCATGACGCCGGGATCGCGCCCGGCCGACAGGGTCGCGGCGCGCGACCGGTACACGAAATCGAGGTTCGTCGAGCTGGTGTTCTCGTCGAGACCGAAGGGCAGCGTGAACTGTCCCGCCTGGATATCGACGCCTTCGAGCGCGCGGTAATCGATGTACACGTCGCGCCACCCGCGCGACCCGACCAGCTCGCGCTCGATCTGGAAGTCCGCGGCGCTGCCGATTGCGCCGGTCACGCCCACGCGGCGGCGCGCAATATCAAAGCGTGATTGATCGTCGTCTTCGCGCAGCGCGCCCGAGTGGCGGAGGGGCCCTCATTTATTGATTCCCTGTTGTCGGCCGGTGGGTCTGCCGTGCTGGTGGGCGCCGGCGACATCGCGCGGTGCGGCTCGCCTGGCGCGGAACTGACGGCAAAGCTCCTCGACCGGCTCTCGGGCACCGTGTTCGTCGCCGGCGATAACGCGGACATGGACGGCAGTGCGATCGACTACCGCTGACTGTTACCACCCGACGTGAGGGCGGCATCGCGGCCGCACGAAGCCGGTTCCCGGCAACCACGAGTACCAGACGCCCGGTGCCGCTGGGTATTACGAGTACTTCGGCGCGAACGCCGGTCCGGCGGGGCGCGGCCATTACAGCTACACGCTCGGACCGTGGTTCGTGCTGGCGCTGAACAGCGAGGTGCCGCTCCAGGCGGGATCACCGCAACTGCAGTGGGTGCGCGATCAGCTTGCCGCGAATCCGCACCGCTGCACGCTGGTGTACTGGCATCGTCCGCTGTTCAGCTCGGGCCGCAACGGCCCGAATCACGACATGCTGGATCTGTGGCGGGTCCTCTACAGCGCGGACGTCGACGTGGTGCTCAACGGGCACGACCACATGTACGAGCGCTTCGCGCCGCAGACGCCCGACGGCGGGCCGGACGCGGCCAGAGGCATTCGGCAGTTCACGGTCGGGACCGGCGGCATGCCGCCGTACGAGGTCAGGCGGCTCGCGGCCAACAGTGAAGTGACCGCGAGCGTCTGGGGCGTGGCGTCGTTCACGCTGCGGAACGACGGCTACAGCTGGGAGTTCATTCCGGCGGAAGGGTTCGCGTTCAGAGATGCCGGCTCGGAAGCGTGCCACTGACCCCCGAGCCGTAACGACCTGTTATCTCTCGCTGCCCTTGGCGGCTTCCGCCGCCTTCTTTTCCGCAAGGCGGGCGCCGGCGAGCGTGTTGTACAGCCCGTAGTTCCCTTCGTGGCAGGCGTGCTCGAAGAGCGGGCCCGTGGTCTTCCGGATCCCCAGCTCGGCCGACCACGGCCGCGTCCAGGTCGCGGGATCCTCGACCGTGAACTGATACCGGATCGTCTCGGCGTCGACGCGCGTGAAGCGCTCGGTCACGCGCGTCTTCTCGCTCGATCCGCTGATCGAATTCTTCCCGTTGAAGTTCGTCGTCTCGACGACGAGCGTGTCGCCGTCCCAGCGGCCGCGCGAGTCGCCGATCCACTGCCGGACACCTTCAGGGACGTGCGCGCGTCCGTCGAGGGGGATGATCCGCGCGTCGTGCGCGATCTCGAACAGGATCATCACGTAGCCCGGCGCCTGCACGATCTGATAGTTGCTGTTGTAGCTCTGGGGCATCATCGGCGGCCCCACGCCCGCGAAGATCACGCAGCGGTCGTCGAGCTGGTTGTTCTGCGCCGAGTCCCACCGGCCCACGCGTTTCTCATACGCCGCGCGCTCGGCCGCGCGCCTGCGGCCGTCTTCACTCAGCGGCGGCAGCCGGCCGTCCGGCGGATCGACGATCATCGAGGTGCGCAGCATCGCGGCAAACGGCGCCTGATGCGTGTCGAGGCCGAACTGCGTGAAGTCGTAGTGCACGTCCGCGATCGTGCCCGGCTCCGTCTGCGCGACGTCGGCCGCGATGAGCTGCTTCTCCACCTCCGCGGCTTCCGCGGGCGTATAGAACTCCTTGGTGACGTTCTTTGGCCGCTCGAGCGGCGTGAAGGTGGCGTTGGTCCAGAAGCCCTGCAGATCGGGCTGGCCGTCGGGGGTGCGCGGCGGCGTCCACGGCCTCGTCTGGCCGGCCAGGGAGGGCGCGACAACCAGTACGAACACGGCACATGCGAGTGATCGACGGCTCATGAAGCCTCCTCGTTCAGCGGTCTGATGCTACCAC
>CAZGLC010000328.1:0-4209 GCA_964526235.1 uncultured Bifidobacteriaceae bacterium | reverse complement strand
TCGACATGACGACCGGTGACCATCTGTGGGCGATCCCGAACGGCGACACGCCGGACAACATCAGGAATCACCCGGCGCTGAAGGGGGTCGACATCCCGAACACCGGCCAGCAGAGCCATCCGGTCATGGTGGCCACGAAGACGCTCCTCATCACCGCGCCGGGCGGGACCGACTCTGTGCTTCATGCGCTCGACAAGAAAACGGGGAAGCGGCTCGGCACCGTGAAACTCCCCGCGCCCGGCCAGTACGGGATGATGACCTACTTGCACGAAGGGAAGCAGTACATCGTGGTGCAGGTCATGGGCCGGAACCATCCCGGGTCGCTCGCCGCGCTCCGGCTGCCGTAAAAAAGCGTCGATCCCGGATCCCGGATCCCGGATCCCGGATCCCGGATCCCGCGGACAGGCGTATAATCCGCGGCTACGCGAACCTTTCGTTGGGCGTCAACTATCCCTTCACGGACATCAGCCGGCGTCCCTTCCCCGACTGGGGCCCGATCTACATGAACGTCATGGGGGGCCGCTCGAACTCGCACGGCCTCCAGACGGCGTTCACCAAGCGGCTGAGCAACCGGTGGCAGGCCTCGGGCACCTACACGCTGTCGTGGATCTACGATCAGGCCGCACCGGCGTTTAGTGGAACCGGGCCCGTGCCCTTCCCCGTGGCTCCGGATCTGGGCGGGGAGTATGGGCTAGCGACAACCGATCAGCGCCACCGTGCGACGCTGAACGGGATCTGGCAGGTCGGACGCGGCTTCCAGTTAAGCGGGCTGTATTTCTTCGGCTCCGGCCAGCGCTTCCCCCGGACCTACGGCGGTGATCTGCGGCTGTGTGGCCAGGGGTGCGATCGGCTGCGTCCGGATGGGACAATCGTTCCCCGGAATGCCCTCGTCGGAGACCCGCTGCACCGCGTCGATCTGCGACTGCAGCAGCGGTTCCGGCTGGGCGGCCGGTTCTCGATCGACGGCATCCTGGAGGCCTACAACCTGTTCAACCATGAGAACTTCGGCAGTTACGAAGGACGGGAGAGCAACGCGAACTTCGGGCGGCCGATTCCGCTGCTGAGCCTCGTGTATCAGCCGCGGATGCTGCAGCTCGGGTTCCGCACGACGTTCTGAGGGCTAGCTGGTAGCCGGTAGTTGGTAAGTCGGTAGTTGTTAGTGCTACCGGCTACCAGCTACCGACTACCAGCCAGCCAGGGCGTATAATCGGCCCCACTTCTTTCGGTGTACCGCGGCTTGATTCTTCTGTAGCGACTCGTCGTTCGCCGGCCGTTCCATTCAGGTCGTCCGTAGCTGACCAGTTGACTGAGGAGGACTCCTTGACCGCGAGCATCGTCCGACGGTGGCTCCTGGTGAGCGCGCTCCTGGCGCTGCCTTCTGCCGGATTCGCACAGGAAGCGACGCTGAGCGGCACGGTCACCGACTCCACGGGTGGCGTGCTGCCCGGGGTGACGCTCACGGCGCTGCATGAGGCTTCCGGGAATACCTTCGAAGGCGTGACCGACGAGCGCGGCACGTATCGCATCGGCGTGCGCGCTGGCCTCTACCGCATCACCGCCACGCTGCCTGGATTTGCGACCGTCACGCACAGCGGACTCGAGCTGCTGGTGGGGCAGCAGATCGTCGTCAACCTGCAGCTGGCACCGTCCGGCGTGCAGGAGTCGGTGACGGTGACTGGAGAAGCGCCGCTCGTCGACTTCACCACGTCGAGCATGGGCGGCAACGTCGACCCGCGGCAGACGCAGGAGCTGCCGGTCAACGGCCGCGACTGGCTGTCGCTGACGGCGCTGGCGCCGGGGATGCGCGCGAACGCGGTCGACGTGGGACCGACCACCGGCGACCGGCAGGCCAACCGCGAGTATCAGCTGAATCTCGACGGGCAGGAAGTGTCGGTGTCGCAGGCGGGCGGACGCGGCCAGCCGCGATTCAGCCGCGACGCGATCGCGGAATTCCAGTTCCTCTCGAGCCGCTTCGACGCGACGCAGGGCCGATCGACCGGCATTCAAGTCAACGCGATCAGCAAGTCGGGCACCAACAGACCGGCCGGATCGCTGTCCGGCTACTTCCGCGACGACAACTTCAACGCCGCCGACTTCATCGCCGGCAACGTGCTCCCGTATTCGAACCAGCAGACGAGCGCGACCTACGGCGGTCCGATCCTCAGGGACCGGCTCCACGTCTTCGCGAATTACGAATACGAGCGCGAGCCGCAGACGATTACCTTCAACACGCCGTATCCCACCTTCAACGTCCAGTTGACCGGCACCAGCCGGGTGGACATGACCGGCGTGCGCCTGGACTATCAGCTGTCGCCGGGCATGCGTGTGATGACGCGATGGAACATGTTCAACCACACGAAGCCGTACGAAGGCGCCAACGCGGGCGGCCATCCGGCGGCGACGGAACAGTTCAAGCGGCACAGCGACGAGGCGTTCGTCGCGCTGACGCAGGTCCTCGGGAACCGGGCCATGAACGAGGTGCGGGCCGGATTCAACGCCTTCTACTACCGTACCCAGAGCAACGCGCATCGGGCGGATCATCCGCAGGCGGCGCGAGGGGTCGTGGCCGGCGGGCCGAGGATCAGCTTTACCGGCTTTGGAATTCTGGGCAACGACAGCACGCCGCAGAACAACAGCTCGAACAGCTACGTGCTGCGGGACGACTTTTCGCTGTCGTTCAGCATGCGGGGACGCCACGACGTGAAGCTCGGCGGGGAGTACATCTACGGCATCTCGGGCTCGAACAACTGCGCGACCTGCATGGGTCTCATCGATGCCCAGGGCGGCCCCGTTCCCGCCAACATCGAACAACTGTTCCCCGTCTGGAACGACGTCACGACGTGGAACCTGGCGGCGTTGACGCCGATCACACGGCGGTACACGTTCGGCGCCGGGCTCTTCCGCTATGCGTTCGACGAGCACAACAGCGCGGCCTGGCTGCAAGACGACTGGGCGGTCTCATCGCGTCTGACGCTGAACCTCGGGCTGCGGTACGACCTGGCCATGAACGTGTGGGGGAACTGGATCGCCCTGCCGCCATGGCTGGAGGCCGGCCGTCCGAACGACACGAACAACATTCAGCCGCGGTTCGGCTTCGCCTATCGGTGGAACGACCGGACGGTCGTTCGCGGCGGATACGGGCGGTACTATGGCGAGCTCCTGTCGAACCTCGTCTCACACACGTTCCGCCAGGTGAACGTGGCTATTGTCGAAGTGCGGCCCGACGGCCGGCCTGATTTTGCGGCGAACCCTTTCAACGGGCCGTGGCCGACCCAGGAGCAGCTCGTGCAGCGGTTCTGTTCCACCGCGCAGGTGCCCGGGTGCCTGCGGCAGGACACCGGCGGCGACAATCTCGTGCCTCCTCCGGCGTATGCCAATCTGCCCTGGAGTCACCAGGTGTCGATCGGCACGCAGCGACAGTTGACCGACACGGTCGCGGTCGAAGCCGATTACGTGTTCATCGGCGGCCGCGACGAGCGCGCCGTCCAGCGGAACGTCAACCTGACATTCAATCCTGAAACGGGCCTCAATTATCCGTTCAGCGACATCAGCCGGCGCGCGTTTCCCGACTGGGGCGTCGTCGGCATGAACGTCATGGGCGGCCGCTCCAACAATCACGCGCTGCAGACCGCCGTCACCAAGCGGATGAATCAGCGGTGGCAAGCGTCGGGCACCTATACGTTTGCCGGCCTCAGGGACATGGATCCGATCCCGATCAGCGGCATCACGCGGGTGACATTCCCCGTGGCTGCCGATCTCGGTGGGGAATACTCGCTCGCCATCACCGACCAGCGCCACCGCGCGACGTTCAACAGCATCTGGCAGGTCGGGTACGGGTTCCAGCTGAGCGGACTCTATTTCTACGGCTCCGGCCAGCGCTACAACCGCACCTACGGCGGCGACCGGCGCAACACCGGGGCGAGCGCGGGAGGTGGCGGACGCCTGCGTCCGGATGACACGATCGTGCCGCGCAACAGCTTTGTCGGCGCGCCGATCCACCGGGTCGACCTTCGCCTGCAGCGGCGGTTCCGCCTCGGCGGGCGCGCAGCGGTCGACGGGATCGCCGAGGTCTACAACCTGTTCAACCACGAGAACCACGGCTCGTACACCGTGCAGGAAAGCAACAGAAACTTCGGGCTGCCCACGCCGAACGCGAACGTCGCGTACTGGCCGCGGATGCTGCAGCTCGGGTTCCGCGCGACGTTCTGA
>CAZGLC010000327.1:0-4224 GCA_964526235.1 uncultured Bifidobacteriaceae bacterium | reverse complement strand
GGACCGGTACTGGGCACGTTCCAACGCCGAGGCCACATATTGACTAATCATGTCGTCGTCACTCTGTGGAGCGGGTGAAATGGTCTGGCGCGCTACCAGGCTGCGCCACGCCCCGCCGGGTTGATTATCCCACACGAGTCAGCGCCCGTCTCTCCGCCCAGCTCGATCACCCGGTCGCTCAGCGCCCGGAGGAACGCCCGGTCGTGCGACACGAACAGCAGTGTCCCCTCGAAGCCTCGCAGGGAGTCGATCGGCATTTCCTTCGTCGCCAGGTCGAGGAGATTGGTCGGCTCGTCGAGCACCAGGACGTTCGGCGGATTCTACAGGCGGCCATCGCCGGAGCCCGCGTATAACGTGTCGGTCGTCTGGGCTCCAGAGGATCTTTCGCAACTGACCCTCGAGAAACACACGCCAGACCCTGGCGCCATTGGTGGTGCGAAAGAGAAGATGTCGCGGCCAGGTGGCATGCGGTCATGAGAAGGGGCCAGCAGGCCTGCGCGTGCAGCAGCTCGCATCCTGGTCCCCGACGGCTGTCCAGTATGCGCATCGACGAGCGCCGGGTGCCGCAGGACGGGCGATGTACTGCGGACGTCGGGGGGCTCAAGGTCGACTTGCGCGTGTCCTCCGTGCCGACGATGTGGGGAGAAAAAGTGGTGATGCGCGTGCTCCCCCAGGCGCCTCGTCACTCAACGGCATGATATCGGTCAGCGTCGTCTGCCGTCGGAACCGCCCAAGCAGGTAATCCCGGACGATCTGCGCACGATCGACGGAGAGGAGGTACGGCGCCTCACCGTCGCCGGCGTCGGCGTATCCTTCGACAACCAACGGACTGGCGCGCGGGTATCGGACGAGGTCCGCCATGGCCGAATCCAGACGCCGCCGTCCCGCAGCCGTCAGGCGGTCGGTGCCGTCAGGGTCGCGCGTGAACAGCACAGTGGCGTCGATCCAGATACGCAACACCGTGCGGTCCTTGCCCTCGAGCACGCCAGACTGGTCGAGTTGAGCTCGAACTGATCGACGAACAGCAGGCGCCGGTCGCCGATGAGAAAGAGACCGCCGCCAAACAGCAGCAGTCCTCCGAGCACGAACGCTCCAACGACCGCGGTGCGCATTCGGGTCATTCGCCTGGCCTCCTTGCCATGAACGCACTCCTTCCGGCGAGTCGTCGCACGAGTAATCCACCGGCAACTATGCCGGAGCACTTGAGCAGCGCATACGCCGCCGCAAGGCCGAGTGACGCAGTAGAGGGTTCCACTCGCGCGCCCGCCACGAGCAACAACGTGACGAGCAACGGGTGCAGCACATACTGCGCATCACGACGCAGCCACTCGCGCGCCGGCCCACCAGCCAGCTGCCACAGGATGCCCGCGGCCAACCCGCCGAGCAACGGAGACAGCGACAGGTAGTCCGACACGCCACCGACAAGCATCAGCGTGGCGAGCGTGATCACGCGTTGCTCGGTCTCCGACGAGGTCTGCGTGAGCAGGAGCCAACCGGCGGTGGCGAGCACGAGCGCGACGGCGCACGCGTGAGCCGCCAACGAGACCGCGGCGACGAGCGAGCTTTCGCGGATCGTCGCCAGTAACAGTCCGCCGACCACGATCACGAGGGCGGCCCCGAGCTCGGTGACGCGCGCCACCGGCGTGTCGGGCGCCGAAGGATTGCCCGTTGGGACACCCAACGAGGTCGCCGCGCAGATGCCCGCAAGGAGGCCAAGCGTCCACGACGGAACGCCCACCGCAAGGTTCGTCGCGTCAACAGCCACGACGGTTCCGAGCGCAACCGCGGCGACGGTGACGAATAGTTCCACAGTGGCGATGGCCGCCCACCGGCCGTCGCCGCGGTCCCGCACACCGACGGCAAGCCCAATCAACACCCCCAGCGCCGCGAGCGCAACCGGCATCGCTGGATCGAGAAACTCCAGCACGGAGGGCGACAGGAGACTGACACCATGAGGGCCGACCGCGATGCCGAGCAACAGCAGCAGCGCAACCGGAATCGACGTTGCGGACCATCGCAGTCCCAACCGCCGGCTGAGCGCCCCGCGCGTGAGCGGCCGTGGGGAGCCGGCGTCCACGCTCTCGAACTGAACGTCGACGGGATCGAGCCTCATGAGCGGCGATGGATCGCTCGTCGAACGGCCCGTCATCGACTCAACGTCATCACACGGTAGGTGCCGCTTCGCGTCACCGCGATCAGCACAGGCTGACCAGGCGGGGCGGCCGCGAATGTGTTCCTGACCTGGGCTGGCGTCGGTACCTTGGTGTCGCCAATCAACGTAATGACGTCTCCTGTCACAAGACCTGATCGATCGGCCACGGAACCGATATCCACGCGAACGATTTCCGTGCCGATCCTGGGGATTCGCCGCATCGTGAGGCCAAGTCCCTGCCCTGAGGGCGGCACCGGCCGCGCGGGAGCGATGACGTGCAATTCCTGCAGCTCGCCTCGCCTCCGCACGGTCAGCGCGAGGGCGTCACCGGCCAAGAGGCGCGCCAGGCGAACATCCCACTGCTGTGGAGTGGCGACGACCTGTCCGTCAAAGGCTTCAATCACGTCGCCGACGGACAGTGTGCCCGCGACGACGCTCTGCTCGTCGACCCAGGCAACAACCACACCCGCCTTCGCGCCTGTGGCCTCTTCCAGTGACGGCGTCAGGGACTGGACCCGAACCCCGAGCTCTCCGGCTGGCTCTCCTTTTCGACTGAGCAGCCGGTCAGCCGCAGCGAGAAGCGTATCGCTCGGAACGATCGCCAACCCTGTGGCGTGCTCGACGACCAATCCTGCCAGCTCCGCGTCATTCGTAAACACGAAGGAGCCCGGGACCAGATCGGCGCCGCGAGGAACGCCCCAGATGGGCTCGGACCATATCGGACTCTCGATCGGCTCCAGCCCTCCGATGAATACCGGACGCAACGAGAAACCGCGGCCGAGGACGTCGGTGGCAGCCAAGAACCTGGGCTGCTGGGGGCGGCGCGGCACCCACGGCGCCAGCGGGACAAGCGGACCGGCGGGAATCCGAACGAGCGTCACACCGGAGGCAGGATCCCGCGCCAAGACGTTCTCATCCCGCGACCGTGACTCCAGCAGGACAAGGGTCAATGCCACGTCCTCCCGGATTCGAAGCGCTGGAAGCGATGACATCACCGTGGTTGCGTCCAACGCCACCAACGACGATTCGAGACGTGGCTGAAGCTCCGACATCTCGGATGCCAGGTCATCGAACCGTGGGCCGCTCGCCAATTGCGTAAGAACGGGCGCAATGGGATTCGGCGGCGTGGGTCGATCTGGAAACCGCACGCGCGCCAACACCCACAACACCGCGATCGCCAACACCGCGGTCGTCAGCAGCAGGCGCGTCTCGCGGGAGACGCGCGGTCGATACGGGTGATTTCGTTCCATATCCGTTTACACGCCGCGGCCTTCGGCGTCGCGCGGCATGAGAACTGCGGATCCAAAGCGCCCGACCCGCATCGCCCACGCCGCCGCGGGCGCAAGGAACGCCGCGGACAGGCTGAAGAGCGCGCCCAGCTTGGCTTCCGCCAGCGTCATACCGGCGGGAAATGCGGCCGTGGCAAAGAACAGCGCCACCGTGAAGCCGATCGCCGCCGTCACGCCCACCACGACCAAGTCGCGACGAAGCAGTCCGGGTGGCAGGTGCAGGCCGCTCGCCGTCGCGAGTAGTGATGACAGCGTGATTCCCAGCGGTTTCCCGACCAGAATCGCGGCCAGGACGACCCAGGTACCGATCCCGGTACTGCCCAGCGGGACGCCCGCATTGGTCAGCGCAAAGAGGAACAACACGCCCTCGACCGGCAGTTGCCACCACCGTTCGAACGCGTTCAACGGATCATGCGGCACTTCGGACGGATCAACGAACATCCCAGGATCGCGTGGCGCGCGCGGAAGCAGCGGCAGGATCGGTACCAGTGCCAACGCAGGATGAAGCCCGCCGAGATACAGACCCGCCCAGGAGAGGCTGCCCGGCAATAGGAGGTACGGCCAGAAGCTTCGCGCCCCCGATCGTCGAACGGCCCAGGCCGCGAGCAAGGCAGCTCCGAGCAGCACCGCACACCATACGAGCCGCACCTCGGAGGTTGGGTAAAAGACAGCGAGGATCAACAAACCGAACGCGTCGTCGGCAATCGCCAGGAGGAGTAGAAATGGCACCGCAGGATGCCCTGGTCCAAACACGAATCGGGCGACCAGATAACTGAACGCGAT
>CAZGLC010000326.1:0-4237 GCA_964526235.1 uncultured Bifidobacteriaceae bacterium | reverse complement strand
TCGGTGACGTAGACCTCGCCGTGCTGGTACGGGCTCATCGTCCCCGGGTCCACGTTGATGTACGGATCGAACTTCTGCAGGGCCACCGTGTAGCCGTGGTCCTCGAGCAGCCGGCCGATCGACGCCGCTGCGAGCCCCTTGCCGAGCGACGACACCACGCCGCCGGTCACGAAGATGTATTTGACTGGCCGTCCCTCAGGTCGCTGCATCGTCCCGCCTCATGCGCTCGTGCCCACGGCCATTTGCCGCCGCACGCGTTCCAGATCGTCCGGTGTATCCACTTCGATTGAGTCCCACTGCGTTTCCACGGTGGCGATGTGATACCCGTGCTCGAGCACCCGCAGTTGCTCGAGCGACTCCGCGAGTTCGAGCGGCGTCTGGCTCAGAGTCGTCAATGTGAGCAGGAAGCTCCGCCGGTAGGCGTACAGGCCGAGGTGCTTGTAGACCCCTTGTACGTGGCGGCCGGCTTTAGCCGGCCCTTCGCCGCGGAGAAACGGAATCGGCGATCGCGAGAAGTACAGCGCGTCCCCGCGCCGATCGACGACGACTTTGACGACGTTCGGGTTGGTATAGTCGGTGTCGTCGGTAATCCGGCGGCGAACGGTCGACATCTGCAGGGCCGCATCGCGCTCGAGCGGCGCCACGGCATCCGTGATGACGTCCGGCTCGATGAGCGGCAGGTCGCCCTGCACGTTGACGACGATGTCGCACGCGAGATCGCGGGCGACCTCCGCGATCCGGTCCGTGCCCGTGCGGTGCGACGCCGCCGTCATCCGCACGACGCCGCCGAACCCCGTCACCGCCGCGGCAATCCGCTCGTCGTCGGTCGCCACGACGACCGCATCGACGCCGCGCGCCGCCGCCGCGCGCCGGTACACGTGCTCGATCATCGGGCGTCCGCCGATGTCGGCGATAATTTTTGCGGGGAAGCGGGTCGAGTGATACCGGGCGGGGATGACGGCGACAACGAGGAACGCCGTTGAGGCGTTCCGGGAGACATCGTGCAGCGACTGTGACGTTCGCTCGAATGGATTCGGGAACGTGCCGGGGTGCACGGCGAATCATAACACAGCCGTGCACAGTTCTGCGTGGCGCGTTTGCTAGAATGAATGCGGATTTCTGATGACCTGGAAGTCTTACGCCGTCGTGTCCGGCGCCACGGTGCTCGCCGGGTGGCTCGCATCGGCGCCGCCGTCGAATGCGCCCGCGGCTGCGCGGTCCGTGCAGTCGCCGGCGACGCCGCGGCGGTCGTCACCGCCGGCGGCCGGCGCGCCGACGGACATCGAGCTGCAGGCGATGCGGCTCCAGGCGCGGCTGCGTCCGGAGCGCGAGTACGCGCAGCCGGGGCGCGACCCATTCCGATTTGCGGCGCGCCGAACTCCTGGGCCAGCCGCGGAACGCGAGGAGCCGATCGCCGAGCCTCCACCACCTCCGCCCGTGAACCTGGCGCCGCCCGCACCGGTGGTGTCGCTCTCCGGCGTGGCCGAGGATCAGGTGGATGGCCGAACCGTGCGGACCGCGGTCCTGAGCTCGCCCGCAGGCGTGCTGCTCGTCCGGGAAGGCGAGGAGATTCTCGGTTATTACCGCGTCGGCCGCATCGAAAGCGAAGCCGTCGAGCTCGTGCCAATCGGTCAGGGCTCGCCTCGCCGGCTGACGCTCGGCGCGCCTACACCCTGACGATCCGCGCTTCGCGGATCGCTGCCGCCTTCCGCAAATCGTCCAGCACCGCACTCCGGATCGGTGCGACCTCGTCGACGATGACGACCCCGACGGCGTTCTTTCCTTCGCGTCCAAGCGCGAAGTTGGCGATGTTCACGCCGTGCCGCCCCAGGATCGTGCCGATCTCGCCGATGACGCCCGGCTGATCGTTGTTGCGGATCACGATCATCGTCCCCTCGAGCGGCGCCTCGATGCCGATGCCGTCGAGGAGCACGAGGCGCGGCGACGTCCGCTCGAACACCGCGCCTTCGACCCATCGGTCGCCGTCGCTCGTGTGGAGCTTCACCGACACGAGGTTCGTGTAGTTGCGCGGCCGGGTGCTGCGCGACTCGATGATTTCAATGCCGCGATTGGAGGCGACCTGGCGCGCGTTCACCGGCGTAACGCCGTCCTCGAGGATCGGCTTGAAGAGACCGACGAGGATGGCGTCGACGATCATGTCGTTGCGCCCCTCGGCCAGCGCCCCGTAGTACCGGACGCCGAGCGCGTGCGCCCGGCTGTCGTTCATCTGGGCGAGGAACAGGCCGAGGCGCTGGCCCAGCTCGAGAAACGGGCGCAGCCGGATGAATTCCTCGGCGGAGACCGACGGAAAGTTGACGGCGTTGCGGATGATGCCGTCCTTCAGAAAGTCTCGCAGCGCCGCCGCCGTTTCGACGCCCACGAGCTCCTGTCCTTCGCGCGTCGAGGCGGCGATGTGGGGCGTCGCGACGACCTGCGGCAGCTTCTGCAGGCGCGGATTGGCCGGCGGCTCGGTCTCGAACACGTCGAGCGCCGCCCCCGCCACGTGTCCCGACTCGATCGCGTCGGCCAGCGCCGCCTCGTTCACCAGGTCTCCCCGCGCCGTATTGATGATGCGAATGCCCTTGCGGGCGCGGGCGAGCCGCTCGGCGTTGATCAGGTTCCGCGTCTTCTCGTTCGAGGGCATATGGAGCGACACGTAGTCGGCGCGCGCGAACAAGTCGTCTAGGGAGACCAGCTCCACGCCCAGGTCGGCCGCCACCTGTTCGGCGATGAACGGATCGTGCGCGATGATGCGCATCCCGAACGCGGCGGCGCGGCGGGCGACCTCCTGTCCGATGCGGCCGAGGCCGGCGAGGCCGAGCGTCTTCTCACGCAGTTCCTCGCCCAGGAACTTCTTTTTCTCCCATTTGCCCTGCTTCATGGCGGCGTCGGCGGCCGGCAGATGCCGCGCGAGCGCCAGCATGAGCCCGACGGCGAGCTCGGCGACGCTGATGCTGTTGGCGCCGGGCGCATTCATGACGACGATGCCGCGAGCGCTGGCGGCGGCGACGTCGACGTTGTCGACGCCGCTGCCGGCGCGGGCGATCACGCGCAGGCGCGGCGCAGCGGCGATGATCGGCGCGGTGACCCTGGTGGCGCTGCGGACGACGAGCGCGTCGGCATCGGCGAGATCGCCGGCGAGCTGATCGGGTGTTCGACCGGTACGGGCGTCGACCGTCCATCCTTCCGCGCGCAGCAGATCGAGCGCGGAGGCGGGGAGGTCGTCGGCAACCACGATTTTCACTGGCGTAGAGAAAAGTATAATCTGCGCGGCCGCACTAGAATGGTGCAATCCGCTAAAATCTTCGGATTCGCGCGCGGATCGCGCGTGCGGTCGAACGTTTTCAACAGGGTTTTCAACACAAACTGTGCGTAACCCGCGCCGCGCGCGCGGGACATCGCCCTAAACGCGGGGATCGAATGAAGCGAAAAGTCACCATCGTCGGCGGCGCCGGCAACGTCGGCGCGACGGTCGCGCGCGCGATCGCGGAGAAAGAGCTGGCCGATGTCGTCCTCATCGACATTGCCGATCAGAAGGCAAGCGGCGTGGCGCTCGACATGTACGAGACGACGCCGATTCTCGGATCCGACTCGCGGATCATCGGCGGCAGCGACTGGAGCGCCGCCGCCGGCTCCGACATCGTCGTCATCACGTCGGGCAAGCCGCGCAAGCCCGGGATGAGCCGTGACGATCTCGTGCGCGACAACTTCGAGATCATGAAGAGCATCGCGCCGAAGGTCGCCGAGCACTGCCCGACGAGCATCATGATTCCGGTCGCCAATCCGCTCGATGCGATGGCGCAGGCGCTCTATCGGCTCACGAAATTCCCCCGCGAGCGCGTGATCGGCATGGCCGGCGTGCTCGATTCCGCGCGCATGAGCACATTCATCGCGATGGAGCTGAACGTGTCGGTCGAGAACGTCCACTCGTTCGTCCTGGGCGGCCACGGCGACACGATGGTGCCGCTGGCGCGCTATTCGACGGTGGCCGGCGTGCCGATTACGGAGCTCCTGCCGAAGGAGAAGATCGACGCCATCGCGACGCGCACGGCCAATGGCGGCGCCGAAATTACAAAACTGGTCGGCACGAGCGCGTGGTACGCGCCGGGCGCGGCGGTGGCCCAGATGGTGGAAGCGATTCTGCTCGACAAGAAGAGGATCCTGCCGTGCTCCGTCTTCCTGCAGGGTGAGTACGGCATTCGCGATCTGTTCGTCGGCGTGCCGGTGAAGCTCGGCG
>CAZGLC010000325.1:0-4241 GCA_964526235.1 uncultured Bifidobacteriaceae bacterium | reverse complement strand
CCGGCTCCTCCGGGCAGCCGGCCACCTCGCCGTAGGGACGGATGTTCGCCGGCGGCGATCCCCGCGGAGGCGTGGCAAACGGCGCGGACGACTGACCGAACATCCGCCCGGAGTACGTGGACAGCACGAGCGTGACGGTTGCGGCGAGCAGGGCGCCCGTGCGGAGCGCCCTGCCCGAACGATGGTGAACCATTGGCCGGCTAATTTAGAACGTGAAGCGGACCGCCAGCTCCGCCAGCTGCCGCTCCTGCACCTCGAGAATGCGCCCGAACGAGTCGGAGAGCGCGTTCTCCTGGTAGGGACTTTGCGTCGCGCCGGCCAGCCCAACGCCGAAGTTGTCGCGTCCGAAGAGATTGAACACCTGCGCGATGAACTCGACGCGTCGCGTGCCCACTGTCACCGCTTTGCTGGCCCGGACGTCGAAGCGGTTGTACTCGTTGGTGGCGATCTGGCTGGCCGGAATCGGCGCCCGGCTGTTCTGCGCCCGAAACGCGTTGACCGCCGCGAGGAACCCTTCCTTGTTGTCCCGGTTGCCCTGGTTCCGCGTGGTCCCCGGCACGTAGTCGGTATTCGCGACGCCGTCGGTGTTCAGGTCGCGTCCGGCGCGCGCGCTGAGCGGCATCGTCGAGCGCAGCGTCCAGACGCCGCCGAAGTTGACGTCGAACGGCAGCACCACCGAGCCGCTGGCCACGAACCCGTGACGACGGTCACCGCTGCCCGGCCCGCGATCGAGCTCCGGACTGTAGAAGTCGGTGATGGTGCCCGTCGGCCCCTGGTTCGTCTCCTTCGCCAGCGTGTAGGACAGCATGTACTGATGCCGGTTGGCGAAGCGCTTGTCGAGCCGCACGAGCATCGCGCGATAGTCGTGGAAGCCGGCCGACCGCAACTGGGTGATATTGCCCCATCCTGCGATTGGACGGACGCCGTTCCGCGGCGTGTTGATGTTGGCCGACTGCGTCATCTTGTCGACATTCGTGAAGACGCCGTCGACGTGCACGGCCAGGTTCGGACGAAGTTCCTGCGAGTAGCCGACCGTCGCGCCCTTCGCTTCCGCGTTCTCGAGGTCGTCATCTATGATGTTCACGTTCGGCGCCGCGGACACCACGACGAACGCCTGCGGCGACAGGCCGCCGTACGGATCGGGGTACGAAGGATTCCGGATGTTGACCTGGCTCTGCAGCAGCGCCGTCAGCTCGGGGCGAAGGCCGCCCTGCATGACGTACTGGTAATACCAGCCATACGCCGCCCGGACCACCGATCGCCCGTTGCTGTTCACATCCCACGCCACGCCGAGCCTCGGCGCGACGTTGTTGTGGTCGCCGCGCGACCTCGGATTGACGAGCTGGCCCAGGCGCTCCCGGCCTGCCAGGCTGATGTGGTAATTGAACGAATGGTACTGATTGTCGTACCGCAGCCCGAGGTCGACCGTCAGGTTGGAACGCGGGCGCCACTGATCCGCCACGTACCCCTGGATCCAATGGTTCTCGAGCTGCCGCGGCAGCGGCGGGAACGACGCCGTGAACTGAATCGGATTCCGGAGGTTGCGAATCGACGCCGCGGTGCCGTCGAAGGACTGGTCGCGGTCGAACACCCACGTGCCGAGGTTGATCCCCTGCTCCTCGGGCGAGTAGAGGCGCACGTAGGCGCCGCCGGCCTTCAACTGATGGTTCCCCATCGAGAACGAGAAGTCATCCCGATACTCCTGCCGATCGGTGTAGTTCAACGACAGGGCGTTGGAGCCCCACGTCAGGCTCGGAAACTGGAAGATCGCCGGGGGGTAGACCGCAAACCGCTCCGGCGGAAATTCTCCTTTCCTGGCCGGATCCCAGAACGGCACTCCGGGCGGCGCATTGCGGTTGTCCAGGTGCGACGGCGGCAGCTGCGCCCGCACTTCATTCAGCATCCGGGCGCCGATCACCCAGGTGTGGGCCACCAGGTTCGAATCGCGCGGCGACCAGACGTTGGCGCCGACGTTGGCCGCATTGAAGCCACCGCAGCTCTCACACTGAATGTGCTCGAGATCGGTGACGTACCGCCAGAAGAGCTGCTGCTGCTGGTTGACCTGCCAATCCACCCGCGCCAGCCACGCACGCCGCATGTAGGTTCGCGGGAAGCTGCCTTCGAGCGCCGAGTAGAACTGCGGCTGGCCGGTCTCGACAATGGCGCGCTCCTCCTGTCTGGATCGCTCGAAGGCCACGAAGAAGTGCAGGCGGTCGCGGATGATGGGACCGCCCAGCGCCGCGCCGGCGGAATGACGCCGGTAATCGGGCTTCGGCTCGCCCGTCCGATCGTGCAGCTCCTTCTCGAGCTTGTCGAACGCGTTGAGGCTCTTGTCACGGAAGAACTCGAACACCTCGCCGCTGAACCGGTTCGTGCCGGTCTTGCTCACTACCTGGACGACGCCGCCCACGGCGTTGAACTCGGCCGACGCCTGGCTGATGTTCACCTTGAATTCCCGGACCGCCGCCTGGGGCACCTCGAGGTGCTGCTGCCCCGAGTTGTTCGACATGTTCATGCCGCCGTCGGCGTAGTACAGGTTCATCTGGCCGCCGTTGCCGCCGCCGGCGCCGATCGTGGCCGTCGGCCGCCGCCCGGACAGGTTGTTCATGCTGGTGCCCGGCAGCAGCAGCGCGAGCGTGATCGGCATGCGGTTGGCCACCGGCAGTTGCTCGATCTGCTCCTGCGTCACCACGGCGGCCACCTCGGTCTGTGTTGTCTCGACGACGGGCGCTTCCGCCGTCACCGAGACCGTCTCCTGGAGCGTCTGGAGCGCCAGGGCGAGATCGCGCCGCAGCTCGAGGCCGATCGTGATGGTGATGTCCAGAACTTGAGCGTTGGCGAAGCCCGCGAGTTCGGCCGTGAGGTCGTACCGCCCTGGCGGAAGCCCGGGCAGCCGGTATGTGCCGTCGCCTTCGGTCACCGCGCTGCGCAGCACGCCGCTCTCGGCGTTGCGCAGCGTGACGGTGACGCCGGGCAGGACGCCGCCCTGGGCGTCCCGGACCGTGCCGGCGATGACGCCGGCGTCGCCCTGCGCCGCGGCAGTGGCGACCGATCCGGCCAGGCACGCGAGAAGCAGGACGAGGACAGCAGGAACCCGGACAATCCGACGGCAGATCGCCATGAAATCCTCCCTTACACGTGAGTAGGCCACGAGAGAGCGAATTCCGAAACAGGAAGTGGCCGGTAGTCTAGGCCGGGCGGGAGAGAGCGTCAAGGCAAGAAGGGGCCGTGCAGGCCCCCTCTTCCCCTGAGATTACGAGCAGCTATTGCCCGTGCGCTCGCCGCGGACCCACGACGCGAGCATCTGCCACTCGGGATCCTTCTTGTTCGGCCAGCGGCGCACGCCGTTGTGCGCGTAGGAGCCGCCGCCGTCCGGATGCAGCGGCTTGTGCAGGAACCGGCTCTGATCGGGGTTGCCCGGAATGATCAGGCGCGAGATCACCTGGAACGCGCGCTTGGCCTCCTCGTCGTTCCATTCCGGGCGCGCGTCGCCGGGCACCGGCGCAAACCCCATCTGGCCGGCCCCGTGACAGTTGCTGCACCGGATCTGGCCTTCGCGCGGATTGCGGAAGACCGGCTGGACGCACGAGCGGAAGAAGGCGAAGTCGAGCTCCGGCTGCGCCTTCTGCGCGTACCGCTCCCGCGGCAGGCTCTTGATCCACCCGAGGACCTGCTGGTACTCGGGATCGTCGTGCGACGTCCAGAACGTACCGCCCGTGTGGCCCAGGCCGCCCGCCTGCGCGGCGAGCGGCTTGCGCAGCAGCCGGCTGTTCTCCGGATTGGCCGTGTCGATGAGCTGCGTGATCATCTCGAAGTTGGTGCGCGACTGCTCCTCGGTCCACCCGGCGTCGGTGGCCGGCGTCTCGAGGGCGAACCGGACCGGCCGCACCTGCCACGTGTGGCACATCACGCACGCCGCGTAGCCCGGGCTGTTCCCGCCGCGCGGCCGCAGGAAGTGCGGCTCGATGTTCGTGCGGAACGACGCAATGTCCTCGGGCCGGTGCGCGCCCGACGCCTGCTGCGCGCGTGCCGCCTGCAGACCGGCGCCCGCCAGCGTCGAGGTGGCCAGGCCGACGGCCAGAAAGAAGACCCGCTTTCTCGTGTTCATGGCTGTGGCTCCCTCGACTCGACCCTAACGCCCGGAGGCCTGCGTGCCCTGCGGGGCGGCGGCGCTCGCTGTCGGCGTGTTGACGCGCTTGAGCGGCAGGCTGGCTGTGCTGTTCCGCGCCGGGCGCGCGCCC
>CAZGLC010000324.1:2948-4294 GCA_964526235.1 uncultured Bifidobacteriaceae bacterium | reverse complement strand
AGCTGGCGGCCGTGAAACGGCTCGCGAATCGCTGGCAGCTCGTGGCCTCGTACTCGGCCACGAAGAAAAACGTACCCATCGGCGCGCGCAACAGTGCCAGCGCCCTCGGTTTCGGTACGTCGAGTCCGACATTCTCCGCCGCAGGCGAGCATGTCGGGTTCCTCACACCCAACGACGACATCTTCTCGTCTGACAAGACCTGGGACTGGGATGGCAAGGTGATCGGGACCTACATCATGCCGGCCGGCGTGGCGGTGTCCGGGAACTTCCACCACACGAGCGGCGACCCGTTCGCGCGGACGGTGCGCTTTCGGGGCGGGCGGACCATTCCGTCGATCGTGCTGAACGTGGAGCCGATCGGCACCCAGCGCCGGCCGAATCTCAACCTCGTGCAGCTCCGGGTCGAGAAGCGGTTCTCGTTGCCTCGTGCACAGATGGCGACGGTCACTCTCAACGTGTACAACGCGTTGAACGCGAACACGGCGACCGGTCTGCAGAACCGCTCGGGTTCCGAGTTCCTGCGGCCCAGATCCATCATGCCGCCCCGCCTGGCGGAGGTGGGCATCTCGTACCGGTTCTGACACCGCGGCGTCGCGCTGGGCGGGTCCGCAAGGACCCGCCCCATACCCTATCAGGCCAGGAGAGGAGGCGACAGTGATCAGGCGTGTACTCGATCGGTGGCTCGTTGTCGGCGCAATCCTGACGCTGCCCGTTGCGGGGTACGCGCAGGAAGCCGTCATCACTGGCACGGTGACCGATGCGACAGCGGGTGTCTTGCCCGGTGTCACGGTCACCGCCGTGCACGAGGCCACAGGGAACACCTTTGTGGCCGTTACCAACGAACGCGGCGCCTTTCGGATCGGCGCTCGCGTCGGCACGTTTCGGCTCACGTTCGAGCTCCCCGGCTTCGCGACGGTCACGCAAAGCGGGCTGGATCTGCTCGTCGGTCAGACGGCGGACCTCCGCGTGGAGATGCGCGTTACGTCGGTGCAGGAGACCGTGACCGTGACCGCCGAGGCGCCGCTGCTCGATACCACGAGCTCGAGCCTCGGCGGCAACATCGACCCGCGCCAGATGTCGGAGCTCCCGGTGCAGGGGCGCAACTGGACGACACTCGCGCTGCTGGCGCCGGGCAACCGCACGACCGCGATGGGGGCGGCCGGCACCGTTCCACAGCCGGTCGAGGATCGTCAGGACGTCCGCGACTTCCAGGTGAACATGGACGGCATGCAGGTCACGAACCTGATGGGGCCCGGCGGCCAGCCGCGATTCAGCCGCGATGTCATCGCCGAATTCCAGTTCATCTCCAACCGTTTCGATGCGACCCAGGGGCGATCGGCCGGGGC
>CAZGLC010000324.1:0-2848 GCA_964526235.1 uncultured Bifidobacteriaceae bacterium | reverse complement strand
CCACATGGGGGGGAGCCGGTTCGACTACCAGCTCTCGCAGCAGAACCGCCTGATGGTGAAGTGGAACCTGTCCGAGTTCCAGCAGGCATTTGCCAATCTGGGGAGCAACCACCCGCAGACCGCCGGCGGGCCCTTCACCACGAAGGGCGCGGTCGGCCAGCTCACGCAGGTGCTGAGCAATCGCGCCATGAACCAGCTCCAGATCGGCTGGGCCCACCATTCCTTCAGCCAGAAGTCGTTGACCAGCTGGTCGAACCACCCGATGGCGGCGCAGGGGGTGACCAACGGCGGGCCGCGCATCATTTTTACGGGCTTTCAGATCGCGGGGGGCTTCAACGTTCCCCAGCTCTGGACCCAGGACGTGTACTCGGCACGCGACGAATTCACGATCTCGTACGTCGCGAAGGGGTCGCACGACGTGAAGCTTGGCGGGGAGTTCCTGTGGGACAACAAGCTCTCACACGCCAGCACGCGAGGCATGGGCGAGTATGACGCCCGCGGCGGGCCGATTCCGTCCAACATCGAGGATCTCTTTCCCGACGCGTTCAACGCCGACACCTGGAACCTGGCGGCCCTCTCGCCGATCGTGCGGCGTTACGTCCTCACGGTCGGGAAGCGCGGCAACCGTATGGAAAAGCCGATGGTGGGCTCCTGGATCCAGGACGACTGGCGGGTCACCAATCGTCTCACGCTCAATCTCGGCCTCCGCTACGACCTGATCTGGGACGCGTTCACCAACCAGATCGAGGTCCTGCCGTGGCTCGTTGGCCAGCGGCCCCAGGACGCCGATAACTTCCAGCCGAGAGTCGGCTTCGCCTACCAGCTCGACGACCGGACGGTGCTGCGCGGCGGGACGGGGAAGTATTACGGCGAGCCGATCGGCAGCGCGTTCAGTTGGACGATGCGCATGCGGGACATCATCTATATCGGGGTCCCGAACGACGGCCGCCCGGACTTTGCGGCCAATCCCTTCAACGGCCCCATCCCGACGTACGAGCAGGCGTATGCGCGGCTCTGCCACGTGACCGGGTTGGTCCCCGGGTGTCTGGAGCGCGACGGCCAGGAGCTGGCGCCGCCGGCGGAGTACGCACACCTGAACCAGGCGTGGCAGACCTCCCTCGGCGTCCAGCGCCAACTGGCGGCCGACATGGTCCTCGAGGTGGATTACAACTACAGCCGGAACCGGGACGAGAAGGTGATCCACGACAACGCCAACCTCACCTACAATCCGGCCACCGGCGTCAACTATCCGTTTTCGGATCGCTCTCGGCGGTTCTATCCGGAGTGGGGCGCGATCGGGTACTTTGCGCATAACGGCCTGTCCAACTACCACGGTCTGCAGACCGCGTTCACGAAGCGCTTCAGCAACCGCTGGCAGGCCTCGGCCAACTACCTGCTCTCCGGTCTCTGGAATATCGGACCGGCGCAGCCCATCAGCGGGCATGCTGAGGTGCCCTTCCCTGTCGCACCGGACCTGGGCAACGAGTACGGGCTGGCCCTCACCGACCAGCGGCACCGGGCGGTGTTCAACGGCATCTGGCAGGTCGGGGGCGGCTTCCAGGTGAGCGGGCTGTACTTCTACGGCTCCGGCCAGCGGCTGTCGGTCAATTGCGGCGGCGACAGACGCAACATCGGCGCGCCGCCGCAGCACTACGTGCCGCGCTTGTGCGCGGACGGCACGATCGTCCCGCGCAACGACTTCGTGGGGGATCCCATCCACCGGGTCGACGCCCGGTTCCAGCAGCGGATTCCGCTCTTCCGCGGCGCCCGGATCGATGGCATCCTGGAGGCGTTCAATCTGTTCAGTCGGGCCAACTACGGAGGGTACGTCACGGACAGGGCCCACCCTCGTTACGGGCAGCCGAATGCGAGCACGGACCTCGCGTATGCGGCACGGACGGTGCAGCTCGGGTTCCGCGCGATCTTCTAACGGCGTTGTCTCTCAAGGGTCTGGCGGAGGGTCGGCTCCGCCAGACCCAGTCGTTGCTGAGGCTTCCGTCGGCGTCGCAGCCGGGAGGTCCAGCGCGCCGACCGGGCCGAGCGCGAACGCGATGCGTTGCGCCGGGACCTCGAACGGCTGCGGCGCGAAAACGAGTGCCTGCGCGAGGAGCTGGACGACGCGCGGCGCGCGGGGAAGCGGCAAGCCGCCCCGTTCTCGAACGACTGGCCGTCGCCGCATCCGGGACGGCCCGGTCGCACGCCGGGTGCCGCGTACGGCCAGCGCGCGCATCGCGCCACGCCGGCGCACATCGACGAACACTACGCCGCGCCATTGCCGCAGGCGTGCCCGGCCTGTGACGGCGGTCTTTCGCACCAGCCGCCAGCGGGCGCTCGATCCCGTACGGGACGTTGCCGACCTCCTCCATCATGCCGCCCCGCCTGGCGGACGTGGGTGTTTCGTACCGGTTCTAAGGTAGGCGGCGCCGGCCACTCTTATCCAGGGCTGGCCGGCGCCCGCAACCTCCCACCACAAAAGGACTTTCGCTGCCTCATCCACACGGTGCGGTTGTGTACCCCACAGATTCCCGTTTGGCCTTGACTTGCCGCAGGGCCGTACCTAGGATCGCGCCCATGTAGCGTCCCCTTTTCATACGTGCGCGCGTCGGCGACCTTTTTCTTCCAAAGGAGGCCGACATGGTTCGCCGTATCCCAGGCGTCGTCGTGGTGCTCTTCCTCTCCGTCGCGTCGGCGTTCGGACAAGGGTTCGCGACCGGAGAAGTCAACGGCAGCGTCGTCGATCAGTCGGGCGCGGTTCTTCCAGGGGCAGCGGTCACGCTCACCGAGGAATCGACCGGGCTGGTGCGGACGACGGACACCAGCGGCACGGGCCGGTTCGTGCTCCCGGGCG
>CAZGLC010000323.1:0-4306 GCA_964526235.1 uncultured Bifidobacteriaceae bacterium | reverse complement strand
CGCACGCGGCCGAGATCGATGTAGTCGAAGTCCCAGAGCGAGATGCCGTCGAGCACCAGCACGTCTGACGCAACCCGCAGCTCCTCCTTGAGAATCGCGCCGAGCGTCTGCGCGATGTCGCCGTCGAGCACGAGAAACAGCGGCTTCCCCTCGCGCGTGGTCCGCGGCAGCGCCTCCACGATGCCACGGGCAAGGCCGGCGATCCGCGGGTAGGCGGGCGCGCCGCGCCAGCGGAATGCGAGCGCCACTTCCGACGCCCCTTCCACCAGGTCGAAGCTGCGGAAGTGATCGCGGATCGCGCTCGCGACCACCGACGCGTCGACCGTGTCGCCGAGCGTCAGGCGCGGCTGAATCACCTGCAGGTTCTTGCGCGGCAGGAGCTCGCCCGGGCTGGAGAGATAGATCGTGTTGCCCGAGAGCTGCACGCTGTACTCCGACGCGCCGAGCGCCGTGGCGCGGATGCACTCCCCCGCCGGGAGCAGCGGAAACGGCAGGCACCCGGCGTCGAGCCGCGCGCGAATGGCGCGGCCGAAGCGCCGGCCGAGGTCGCGGAAATCGCGCTCCTCGCGGCCGTAGACGTATTCGCCGACGCCTCCCGAGAACATCGCGCCCGTGATGCCGCCGACGACCCCGAGCGGCTCCGTCAGCCACAGACCCGCCACGTCGGGCGGCGCGGGATCCTGCGTCAGCGCCGCGACGAGCGCGTCGGCCATCCATGCTGTGACGCGATCGAGATCCGGCTCGCTGACGCGGTCGCCCAGATTCCAGCGGCAGCCGGCCAGCTCCGCCAGCCGCTTGCCCGCCGGATCGAGGCGCGTGAGGCGTCCGCTCTCGTCGATCACGGCCAGTCGGCCGCCCAGATGAATCGCCGCCGTGTGGACGACGTGGCCGTGCTCGAGGAGCGCGAGCTTGGTGGTGCCGCCGCCGATGTCGATGTTCAGGATCGACGCGCCCATGTCGTGCGACACCTTCGCGGCGCCCGACCCGTACGCCGCCAGCATCGACTCCATGTGATGCCCGGCCGCGGCGCAGACGAACTCGCCCCCGACCTCGGCGAGCACCTCGGCAATCGCCTGCGCGTTCTCGCGGCGGAGCGCCTCGCCGGTGAGAATGACAGCACCGGTGTCGATGTTGTCGGGATGAATGCCCGCCGCCGCATAGGCCTCGTCGACGATGCGGCCGATCCCCTGGTCGTCGATGCGCTCCTCGCTCAGATACGGCGTGAGCGCCACCGGCGACTGATGGACGGTCTCGCGCTCGACGACGAAGTAGCGGCTGGTCAGCGCCTCGGCCAGGCGGCGAAGCTGCACGCGCGAGAAGATGACCTGCGTGCCCGCCGACCCGATGTCGATCCCGACCGAGAGCAGCGTGATATTGTCCTGCGCCCACAGCCCCGTCGTCGTCGGGTCGTACTCGCCCCCGACGTCGTCGTGATCGTGGTCGTGGTCGGCCTCCCCCTCCTCGTGCGAGTGCATGGCGTCCATGCCGAGGAGGTGGTCTTCGAGCGTGTGCCGCTTCTTCTCCGGCGCGTCAGCCATGGGACCGCTTCAGCGTATCAGACGCGGGTCAGCGGCCCTTCCATCGGCCGTTCGTCGTAGGTGCGGCCGGCCCGGCGGCACCAGCGCTCCCAGGCGCGCTCGAAGGTGTACGAGGCGCGCGTGGCAAGACACGCCCGCACCTCGCCCTCGCTCAGGAAGGTGATCTCGCCGAGCGCATGCGACTTCATCTGCAGATCGGCGTTCAGCTCGAGGTAGATCGAGTTGAAGACGACCTCGCGGAGCGACGACCCGGCGACGACCGCGCCATGCCCGCGCATGAGGGCCACCGGCCGGTCCCCGAGTGCCGCGGCCAGGTCGCGCGCCATCGCCATGTTGCGCACGAGCAGGTTGGTGTCGCCGAATTTCGTCTGCGAATCCCACGTAGGGATGTCGTAGCCCATCGACGCGCACATGTGCATCAGCGGACGGAGCCGCGTGCCGGTGACGCCGAACGGAATCACGCTCGGGCTGTGGTGATGGACGATCGCCTGGACCTCGGGGCGCGCCTCGTAGATGCCGCCATGGATAAAGCGCTCCGAGTAGGACTTCCGGTCGCCGGGATCGATGGGATCGCCGTCGATCGTGTACTCGAGCAGGTCGTCGGCCTCGATGCACTCCGGCGCGCGGGCGCGCGACATGACGTAGCGGTCCGGCCGTCCCGGATGGCGAATGCTCACGTGGCCGAACCCGTCGACCACGCCTTCGCGCGCCAGGATGTGGTTGGCCGTGACCAGTTCTTCGAGCGCCTCGAGTGCGACCGTCATACGAATCCCGCCAGGAGCACGTGGGTGATGGATGTGACGACGACGAACATCAGCGTTGCGACGATGCCGATCTTGATCATGCGCTCGAGCGTCACCGCCCCTCCGGTGTACGCCGTCGCGCTGGTCGCCCCCGCCCACGGCACCACCATCCCAATCGCGACGTTCGCAATCAGGATGGCCATGGATGCCGGGCTGTACCCGATCTCGGCCGCCGCGGGGATGAAGATGCTGGAGTACAACGCCGCCGCCGCCGCGCCGGCCATGAAATTGGTGCTGAGCGCGGTCACGGCCGCCGCGAAGAACGGGAGGATGCCCGCGCTGATCCCGAGGCTGCGGACGCCGCCGCCCACCCACTCGACGAAGCCGAACTGCGTCAGCGCGTCGGTCATCGCCAGCGCCCCGGCGATCAGGAGCATCACGTTCCAGGGCGTCTCCTTTTCGGCGTCCTTCCACGCCAGCAGGCCTCCGCCCGAGTCGGACCGGATCGCAAACAGGAGCAACAGAACCGCAGGCGGCACCGCGAAGATGGGCAGCGCGCGGTTGATCGCCTGCACCGTCGCGTTGCGGTCGCCGAGCACGAGCGCGGCGAACGCGGGCAGGGTGAAGAGCAGAATCATCACCGCGAAGACGAACATCACCCGGCGTTCGTTGGGCCGAAGTGCCCCGAGCTTCGCCCGCTCCGCCCGCAGGAACGCTTCGCCGCTCGGCAGCTCCTGGGTCTCCGGCCGCGTCATCATCCAGAGCACGATGTAGAAACCGAGGAGCGACAGCACGAAGACGGGCACGCCGGCCGCCATCCACTCGAAGAATCCGAGCTGCCGCCCTCCCAGGCGGTCGAGCATCGATATGACGATGCCGTTGTGCGGCACGCCGATCATCGTCGCCGTGCCGCCGGCGACCGATGCGTACATCGTCCCCAGCGTGATGAACGTCGCGAAGTTCGCCTTTTCGCGTGCGCCCGCGCCGATGACGACACCGAGGTGCCGCACGACCGACATGCCAATCGGGATCGTCATGGCGACCGCGGCGGCGTCGGACACCACCGTCGACAGCACGCCGACCATGAGCATGTAGGTGAAGAGCAGCCGGCTCGATTTGTTGCCGACGCCGGGCAATGCGAGGAACGCGAGCGCGAAGCGGTGCGCGAGCCCGTGCTTCTCGATCGCGTAGCCCATGAGCACGGTGCCCATGATCCAGAAGAAGATCGTCTGCCCGTAGAGCCGCGTGGTGTCGCCGATGTTCATGACGCCGGCGGCGGGAAACACCACGAACGGCAGCATCGCGGCGATGGCCCAGGGCACCGGCTGCGTCACCCACCAGACCACGGCGCAGAGGAAGGTGGCGAGCGCGACGCGGCCCTGATACGAGAGGCCGAGCGGCAGCGCGAGGATCACCACGAACACCGCCGGTCCGGCAAGCAGCTTCAGCAGGAACGAAGAGTCGCGCGCAGGGAAGGCGGCGGGCGGCGGAGCCGTTGCGGGAATCATGCAGGGACCCGAAATCCTAATACACAACCGTATCCTTCGCGCCAGGTACTCTCGCCTCGCTTGCGTCGGACGAAATGGCCATTTATGATTCTGAAATGGACCTTTCCGTGACCGAGTTCAACCATCGCTGTCTGGAGATCGTGCGCCGCGTCGAACGAACCGGCACGACCGTCACGATTACGCGACGGGGGCGGGCGGTCGCGCAGCTCGAGCCGTCCATCCGAGACGATCGCCACGCACAGACGCCATGGGAGCGGCTGCGCGCCCTCGGTGGAACACTGCTCGCGACGCCTGGCGAGTCGGTCGTCCGTGACGACGACTTCGAGGCGATGCGGTGGGCGTGTTGCTGGACACCCATATCTGGGTGTGGTGGCTGACCCCCAGCTCACAGTTGACAGACACGGAACGCGACGCCCTCGACGACGAGGCGTCACGCGGCGAGCTTCGACTGTCGGCCATCAGTCTGTGGGAAGCCCAGATGCTTCGTGCCAAGAACCGGCTGGTGCTTCCGTTGCCA
>CAZGLC010000322.1:0-4352 GCA_964526235.1 uncultured Bifidobacteriaceae bacterium | reverse complement strand
CGGCTCCCGCGAAGGATGACGAAGTCGACGCCAGCCTGCTGCCGGCTGACCGGCACGAAAACGCCATAGCCTTCCGACTTCGGCAGAAACTCCAGCAAGCTCTCGATGGCCTGATGCTCGGAGTACGGCAGAGAGAAGATCGGTTCCATGACTTTTCTCGCGTTTGACGAGTGCTGCCTAACGGTTCAAATGAGCCGCGCCCGTAGGCACGCGCGAGCGGGCCAAGGACGCCGGCTCCATTTGAATGTTATGCAGCGCCTTCCGTGCCTGCCACTCTCGCAACCGCGCCCGATAGGCGTTCAAGCGCCCACAAGGCAGATTCACTGAGAGAATGCGAGATACTCTCGACCTTTCGAAAGTACGGAGCCAATGGCGTCGCTAGCGACAGGCGAACTCGATCACGGCCGATGGCTCGCGGTCCGATGATGTACCAGTTATGTGCTCCCAGGTCTTGCCGCTCTGAGCGAAGAGCCTCGTGAATCTCGTGAACGCTGCCGATGCGAGACGAGTCGAAGACAAGCTCCACGACCAGCCCCTCGTAGCCCGGCTCGAATGGAGCGCAGTCGAACGCTTCGAGAAAATCGGCCCGCACACGGTCGGGCTTCACGTAGAGGTGGCGCCAGAGCGAACCGTTGGGAGCATACGCCTGTTTCCCTTTGTGTGCGACGTCCTGCACCTTTAGTCCACGGCTCCTGAGCTGCGCCTTGACGGGGTCGAGCAAACGACCGAAGTCCCTTTGGACGACCTGGTTCTCAGTTTCGGTCCGCTCTTCAAAGAGTCGGCGCCACTCAGAAGTGAGCGCGGATGGGGCGAGGCCAAGTTCGCGCATGTAACCCTTGAAATGCTCTCGCAGTCCGCCAAAACCCGCCGGAGCGGCCTCCGCCCCCAGCAGGGCGTCGTAGACGTCGCGCCAATGGAAGTAGTCGCGATCTCTCGGTCGATGGTAGTCAGGATGGTTGAGGACGTCGGCCGGCACCGACTGATTGCATCGGCTCACCAACGCGACGCGACCCAAGGCCAAATATCGTTCCAGCTGTGCGGGTCCAAGCGGAGCGTCGAACTTGTTCTCCACGTAAAGGCAGGAGCCGCCTGCGAACTCCAGACGTAGGTCCGGAATGCCTTCCGTGGCGACTACTTGTGTAGATATTCCCTCGACAGTCATGTCAGCGCCGTCTACGAGCGTTCGAGCGAGTGCCGTCGCCGCTGGCAAGTCACAAGCCAGGAAGAAACCGAACTGCTCCGTGAACAGGTTCTCCCAGCCTGAGCCAAAGCGCCGATCTGTCCCGCCGAACCACGCCTCGTGGAGTTCGATTAAGATGTTCGTCACTCTACTCACAAGAGCGACCCCGGCCGCACGCTGCTATTGATTCGGAGTCTGCATAACGTTGGCGCTCACCAGCGGCCGCTCACGATGCACGCGGCCGTCTGGTGCAGCGCAGGTTGGGCTGCTCACACCCACGCTTTTGTGAACCGAGCGTAGTTGTACTCGTCCAGTCTCTTCAGCAGAGTACCGGTTGCGCCGTCGCCGTACTCCTGAATCTTCGCCGCCATGTCGGCCATGATGTGGCAGAACTCGATGTAGCTGGAGGCAGGCGCCACACTGTACTTGCAGCCATAGGCGTCAGCAATGGCCTTGTCCCACAATGGGAAAAACGACGGACCGAGCAGGTGCAGGGCCTTGGCAACGGCCACGGGGCTCGAACGCCCCTCGCTCTTCCCCGACTCGATCTTGAGCGCGTCGAGGAACGCCTCGAAAAGGTGCCGGATGTGTGGTTCGTCTGACTTGTCGAGCAACAGCACGTTCTTCTGTCGATAGCGGTTCAGGAGAGGCAGGTTCGTCGCGATGCAGTGCTCAAGGTGTTCGAAGCTGAACGGACCGTAGCGGTAAAACGCCTGGTTCCACGTGAGAAGAAGCACACCGAGTCCGTCCGCCATGTCGGCTGGCCGTCCCCAGAACTCGTTGAGCACGAAGGTCGCGATCTTGTACATCGACCCCCTTGGTTCGTGCTTTTGAAACTCAAGCGAGCCGCGGAGAAAAGCATCGCGTCCTGGGATCTTGATCTGCATATTCACGTCGTTCGCACAGCGGCCCAACGGTTCGCGTTGAGCGGCGGCGCGCGCTGACCTGCGCGCCGACTGCTCCAACGCGGGTTAGGCAGCAAAGCAACCGGAGTAGGTTACGGCTTAGGGGTGCCAGGATCACCGGGCCTCAAAGGGTCCGTAAACTTCAGGCCAGCGTCACTCAAGTCGCCCATCACATCGTCACCCTCGGGTCGTACTCCTTCGTGAACCCACTTGACCAAGGCGTCAAACGCTCGGGCCTGCTCGGTCCGACTGAAGCCGCAATGCCCAGGAATGCGCATCAGCCGCTGAACGAGCAACGCCGATGCGCCAGCCGTATCGACGGCTTGCTTCAACGTTCGCTCAAGCGAGACCGGCACAAATAAGTCTCCCGTGCCGTGCAACGTCAGCAACGGCCTTTCGATGCGGCCATCGAACGGGATCGTCTCTTCGTTGTGGCCATTGGAGCTACGCGCCTCTAGATTGGCGGCTTTCCTGCGAATGCGTGCGTTGATCGCGTCTGCCGTCAGGCCGAAACTCTCGTCGATCGCATATCGGAGCGAGGTGTTCGTCGCAACCTGGTTCCATGCCGCTTCTGTCAAGATGCTCGCAGCAGCACTCACGTTTTGAGTAAATCGCGCGGTGAGCCCCTCCATCGCAAACGGTCGGGGCCCACCGCTAATCTCAATCTGAACGCTCGCGAGCTGCCGTCCCTTGTCGGTGTATCTCGGAGGCGCTCCAACAACGTCGGTCAGTCTCGCGACATCCCGATCGCGCGTCGCGTCGGACACTGTGACGCCGCTAATGAGCTCCGAAGCTGCTCCGACTGCCGTCAAGAAGTCCATCTCGCCGGGGCCCGCCGGGCACATCGCGAGGCCGCCGGCAAAGTTCGCTGGAAACTCCTGAAGACCGAGCACTGTCACGTGGCCGCCCATGGACCCGCCGGTCAGATACGTCCGCGCAGGTGCCCTACCGCCATTTGTCTTTGTGAAGATTTCGCCGAGCGCCATCGTATCGAGCAGCCCTATACCCGGCACATAGCCATTGCACCGATAGCTCGAGGCCGCCCAGGCGAACCCGTTGGAGATGAGATGCTCGCGGAAAGGACGTCCCTGACCAGCCTGGCCAGCTCCAGGGAATCCCACGCGAAGCTGCGTTCCCTGCGGGCTCCTGTGATCGACAAATCCGTGGGCCCATAGGACGAGCTCACCGTTCCACGCATCTGGAATCTCGACTCGGTAGAGTCCCCCCTCATAGCGACCGAACGACGCCTGCGCGCCTGGCAGGGCCTCAAATGCTGGATCGTCATTCTGCCAGGACAGATCCGGACATGCGACGGGAGTGAGCCCAGGACCGCCCACGGCTGCCCGGCTGGCTGTGGCGGTTGCGATCATCATGATGAGAGCGATTGCTCCCACAGCACCGATCGCCTTCCAGAACATCATTCCGCTCCTGCTCTCCCGCCGCTTGCCGCTACCGTATTACGGTGGTTCCAGTCTGCCTAACGTGCCAAATGAGCCGCGCGCCGCGGTGACATGTTGGCACGAGACAGCCGGCGCGTCGGCTCCATTTGGATGTTAGACCGTCCGCTGCAATTCGCTGATTCGTAAGTGTTGCACCGCTCGACTGAGTGATTCGAGTTCGAAGAGGAATCGCCGCTCTGGCATCTCGGCCTTGATCACATTGCACGAACGACAGGCCGCAACCAGGTTGTGAGCATCGAAGTGCTCTGGATCGGTGAGGCTACGTCGAGTCTTCCGATGGTCGACTTCAAAACGCAGCGTTCGGGGTGGCTCTCCATCGTGGTCTTCGGCGTAGACGCCCCATGCCGTACGGTGGCAGTAGGCGCAGGTGTACCCCGCCGCGTTGAGCAGGAACGCGCGCTGGAAATGCAACTGCAGCTTCGAAGGGCATCGTTCGGACTTCGGAATGTGGCGACCACCTCGGTGCCACAGCTCTTCCAAGTCCTTCAACGAAGCTGTCGCCAGAGACTTGCCGCCGGCCAGCCGCTCGAGCGTGCGAAGCATCGCATTCTTCAACGACTTCGCTTCGATTGGGGACAGGCAGGGAGTCCGCTCCCCGCCACCTCGCTTGACGCTCGCACGCCAAGTGCGCACTTGAAGGAATGTCGCGTACCTATCGAGCAGCTCGCTCCAAGTCACGGCCGATTCGTTCCACGCGGGATCCGGAACGATGTCAGACGATCGATCGTTGTCCATGGTTGTGTGTGATCGGTCTAACAGAATAGGGTTTCATCTGCGCGGCCCGCAACGCTGGGGTGAGCCACGACT
>CAZGLC010000321.1:0-4382 GCA_964526235.1 uncultured Bifidobacteriaceae bacterium | reverse complement strand
GGGGATATCAATTTCGGTGTAGCTGCCTGGTGTGGCGGCGTTCACCACGGCGGCGACGCGTTCAAGGTGCAGTCGGACACGCGACCACTTCGTGGTGCCGGTCAAGACAACGAAGGCGATTGTGCGTCTGGCAAGGTTTTGCTGGTAGCGGATTCTTCTGTCGGTCGTGAGCAACAGGTCAACCGCCGCTTCCTCCGCGGCATTCAGCAACGCGCCGTTGTCGAGCGTGTCCCATCCTCTGGCCTGGGCTGTGATGATCGTGTGCCCGGGAAGCGCACGGGCAAGGCCCTTTGGCGTTCCGTGGTCAAAGAGAATGCGCATCGAGCGGCGCGGAGGGTTGCCCCGGCACTGAAACCCTGAGGCTCTGGGCCACAAAATGCAGGACCGCTGTGATCTGCTCCCGCGTCACGTCGAATTGTTCCATCACTTCCTCGACGCTCAGATCCTCAAGGTTCTCAATGACGGTTGCAACGGGCAAACGGGTATCACGAAACACCCATGCGCCGCTGACTTTGCCGGGGATGCTCTCCACGGCCGGGCACTGGGACCAATCGAGAGTCGCCATGTTCTGAGCCTCCTTTCCCATGGGTCGAAGGTACGCGAAGCCGCGCGCGATGGCAACCATCATCACGACGTACCCTTTGGGACACGCGCTGAACCAGGGCACCGGTCAAAACACGACCGCGTACGACCGGCTCAACGGGTCAGGTCGCCGGGATACTCTCTCGGAAGCTGGGATTGGTGATTCAGGAAGTAGACGTGGTGCCTCTGACCGAGCTCCCGCAGATCTCACTCACATGTTCGCGCCGCGACCGGGGTCATCGGCTTCCCCAACTGCATGTCGAAATTGTTGGGCTTCGGCATGACCGTGCCGCAGGCGATCGCGCGCGCGACCGTCAATGCCGCGCGCACCTTCGACGTGTTCCGCGACCGCGGCACGCTGAATGTGGGCGCGGTGGCCGATATCACGCTGCTCGAATTGCGTGATGGAAGCTTCGATGTCCTCGACAACTACGGAAACAAGGCACCCGGCCGACAGCGCGTATTCCCCGGGGGCACTGTGCTTGGCGGCAAGCGGATTCCGCGAGCCTGATCACTGTCCGAGCGCCTTCCGTTTCCAGAGGTCCCAGCCGCGCGCCACGTCGCCGGGCGTCTTCTCCACCGCGCTCCTTCCGTTTCATGTCCCCGCCGTTACGTCAAGCTGAAGGAGCCACGCGCGTTCGTGCCGCCGATCTCCGGCCCCGCGCTCGACGTGTACGAAGCGGCGATCCTCCGCGCCTGGGAGTGGTACGCCGATCTGACGGTGCTGCTGTGAGGGGGCGAATTCAGGGCCCCAGGGTCGTAGAACAGGCCTTCGGTTAAGTCGGGAATCCTTTCATATCGCCTATCGTCTTTAGAGTTGGGCGTTGTTCGCCAGTCGCACAAAGGCTTCCAATGTGACGACCTGCACCAGCGAAGAATGAATCAGATGGTCGCGCAGGGCGCCAGAGACGTAATAGTCTCGCAACGTCCAGCCGTCGCCGCCCAGCACCAAATAGGCGCGATGCGCGCTTCCGGCGCGAACGACTTCAGCCAGGCACATCACTTCGAACGGCACCTTCTGCTCGGCGGTGCCGCTCGTCTGTTGCCATTTCAGCGATACCAGAATATCGACGCCATCTTTGCTTGCGATGGCGTCAACAAGATGTCGGCCCTTGCTTCCGAGACGACTGCCTGTGGACACTTGCTGACGGCACACGTAGCCGCCGCGAGTGAGCGCCGGAAGGATCATCGCCTCCAACACCGCGCCTGTGTTTGTGTTTCGCTTGGTCACAGATTGCGAGTCGCGAACACTTCTTTGGCGGGTGTTCGATCGCCGGTACAGCTGATGCGACGCGGCGCGTCGTGGTGCTCCAAGGCGTACCCCAGCTTACGGTACAACGCCGTGATCCGTTTCGTCGCCTGATTGACGAGAATGACTGGGCCGGGATGCTTCGCCAACGTCTCTGCGGTTCGCACTTGGTCTTCCCAAGAGAATCCACCTTGCGAATATGCGGTGAACTCGACGTCGTAGGGTGGGTCGGCGTAGACAAAATCTTCGTCTTCGAGACGAATGTCGGCAAAATCGCCGGACGTGAAACGCCAGTCGGCGAACACGTCCCGATACATTTCGAACGACTTTGCGTAGGCGATGGTCTTGTATTGACCGAACGGCGCGTTGAATTCGCCCCGGCTGTTGAAGCGACAGAGGCCGTTATACGCGGTCCGGTTCATGTAGTAGAAGAGCTGCGCCGCCTCCCGCGAACTCGACGTCTGTTCTCGCACCAGTGCGTTGAACCTGTCCCGGTAGGTGTAGAACAGTTCCTCGTCGTTCTCCATTCGAATCGACGGGGTGAGCCCCTTCTGAAGCCATCGATAGAAATTGATGAGATGGCGATTTGCGTCGTTCAGGACCGCGAGCTGAGGGCGAAGCCCGAGCGAAACAGCCAAGCCACCGCAAAACGGCTCGACGAGTCGTCGAGAGGTATGCGACTCCCAAAGCGGCAATAAGTATGGAATCTGCCAGCGTTTACCGCCAGCCCACTTGAGCGGAGGTGGAACAATTTCGATGGCGGTTCTGACCGCTGTCGGCACGCCCTGAGTTTACCCGAAGGCGTGACAGCCGAGGTCACAGGGTTCTGTAGGAGTCGGCCGTCTACCATGCGTCTGACGCTTTCCGCTAAGATTCCCACGCGCGGCAAGCCCTACCGTGAAGCTCAAAACATCCGACGTTCCGCAGGCGGACTCGCTCGCGCTCGTCCGGCGTTTGCTGGAGGCGGTAGCGGTGTCGCCAAGTACGGCCGCCAAGGACTTGGCCGAGCGGACCAAATTCTCGGAACGTCATGTTCGCTACCGGCTGCAAGCGGCACGGATTCTCGGCTTTCTGCAGCCTGAAGGCGAACCCGAACTGACACCTCGTGCCAAACGTCTGCTGGCGACCGAAGTCGGCTCGCCCGAGGAAAAGAAACAACTGGCGGGCGCCGTCAACGACTGCCAGTCGGTGCGGCTCATTGCGTCAGACCTTTTGGCATTGCCCGAAGTGCATGTGAAGAAGCTTGCCGACCGAATCGCGCGTCTCAGCGGCCTGTCACAGGCGACGGCGGAGCGCCGAGCAGTCGTCTTGAGATCGTGGCATCGCGATCTGCGCTAGCGCTCATGGCAAAGAAGCTCCGACCTTGGCTTGAACGGTTCCATCAACACTTAAGGGACAAGAAAGAGGGAGACATCGTCACGGCCGTCGAGTTGATGGCCGCGACCGAGTGGAGTCCCGTCACACTCAAGACCCACGTCAACAAGAACGCGCTCGCGCCCTTCCTGACGCCGATCAACGGTGTCAAAACGATCGAACACACCAAGTTTCGCGTTCGCCGCGACGGCGCGCTGATCTCGAAGGGGGATGTGGACAACGCGTTCACGCAGATCAGGCCCGCTGCGTTAAACCTGTCGCCGGGCCTTCGATTCAAAGCAAAGGATGCCGACTACGATCTGGTCGTCGAACTGGGGCGCGGTGCCGTCGCGCAGGTTTGGAAGTGTCAGCGCATCCGAGATCGGAAGGATTTCGCGGTCAAGATCGTGGACCCCAGGACCGACCTCCTTGACCCGTCAACACTGAACAATGTGAAGCATCGATTCTCCCGAGAAGCGCAGAATGGAATGCGGTTGTCTCATGAGAACGTCGTTGCTTACACGGACGTTGGCAAGTACCAGGAACATGCCTTCTTGGTCATGGAGTTAGCCGACGAATCACTAGCCACGCAGATTGAGGCTGCCCCACGAACCCTCGAACAGGCACGCGTTGCGATCGCGTCGTGCGCAGCCGGGCTCAAATATCTGCACGACATGGGCTGCGTCCACCGTGACGTAAAGCCACACAATATTCTCCGGTTCAGCGATCGGTACGTTCTCGGCGACCTTGGCATCGTTCAGTGGTCCGATATGAACCCGGCGTTCACCTCCGCAGGGACAATCACGAAGGCATCGGTCCAACTGGGTTCTTGGTACTACATGGCCCACGAACAGAGAGTTGCTCCGCACGAAGCTACCGCCGCGAGTGACATGTATGCTCTTGGGATCAGTTGGTACGAAATGCTGACTGGCGATACGCCCGACCCTGCTGTTGTCGCGGCCAAGGCTTTTTCCGATCCGTGCTCGGATTCTGAGACCAACGCCCTCATCCGTCAGATGCTTGAATTTGATCAGAGCAAACGGCCGACGGCGGCCGACATCCTGAAGGCGATGCCCCCAGTCTGAGGCCCTCCCAGAACTGTTTCGGCGCTCAGTAGCGAATGCGCGCGTCGGTTGGCGAGTCTTAGTCCTCTTCGTCCTGAAACTCATCGATGATGATCTCGCCATCCTCATACGCA
>CAZGLC010000320.1:479-4390 GCA_964526235.1 uncultured Bifidobacteriaceae bacterium | reverse complement strand
GCTCCTCAATCTCGCCGTGGCCTCGATCGCCACGATCTTCTGAATTCGCGGCGCCTCACGCCTCCGCGGAACACCGAGACACCGAGGCACAGAGCCACGTAGTGTGTGTTGGCCGATCCACCGTCTTTTGAGACAGGGCTTGAATCGCTTACATCTCAACATCTCTGGCCAATCCAGTACAGACGTAGCGTAGTAGTGGCGGCCGTGATTATGCGGTCGCACAGCGGCATTCGTCGGATTAGAATCTCGTCAGCTTGTTCTAATGCAAGACGAACGCAGCGAGGTCCGGCACTCAAACAGCGGCAATTTTGTGCGGGATATCGTTCTCCCGTTGTCTCAGGTGTTTGTGCTCGTCTGGGCACTGCTTTCGCCAGCCTCGCCGTGGCGGTGGCTACTGATAATCGCTGCAATCATTATCGTCATTAACGAACAGTGGCCCAGGCTGTCCCGTTACGTTCGCAAACGTCGCACTCGCTCCAGTGACGAACAATTCGCCCGGCAGGAATTCCCGAGATTCCGGCAGTTCGTCCACCGGTTCGGCGACTTCGCCAGCAAACAGCATAACGACACACTGCACCACATCGTGGCGAGGGAATTATCCCAGACCCCTCGCGAAGCGGTCTTGATGCACTACCAGGCCACGCCCATCGAGCACTGGAACAATCTGTGGGAATTATTCGACCAACGAGTTCGTCGGCAATCACCGATGTTCGGCGAGCTCGTGCCGTTGATTCAGGAATTCAATAGTCTGATTGGCAGCTATCACACCTATTGCGTCGCCCCTATCTTCAACCGATTGGGGGATGACGTGCGCGCGAAGATGTCGGGCTCGGACAAGCGAAAGCTTGCTGCCTTCCAACAGCGCTATCACTCCTTCACGACCGACTACACGGAGTTCCTCCGTTTGCTGTCCGAATCGCACCCGAAACTCGAACATCTCCCGCGCTATCTGCCCATTCCCGAGCCGCTCTGACACGTTCCAAGCACTGACACGCATTCACCGGTTTGAACCAGCATGCGGCAATGGTGTTACTCATAGTCAATCGACAGCGCAAGCTGGACAGCTCACCCTGTGGCGTGGCCAAGGCGCGCAGAGAACCGTTACTCAGGCAACTCGGAGCAAGGATGAAACATCTCCGGGAGTCCCGGGAGTGGACTCAGGAGACGCTCGCGGCGAGGGCTGGACTGGACAGGTCGTACGTGGCCGGTATCGAGGCTGGGCTGCGCAATCCGTCGACGAAAGCACTGGCCAAATTAGCGGACGCATTAAGCCTTAGTCTCTCAGATCTGTTGAAGGGCGTCGGCTAGCGCATTCGCGACGGAGAGAGGTTCTTGGCGGAACTCGTACCATTTCATCGTGATCCCAATTGCGAGCGGCACGTCATCTTCATCCACGGCCTGCGACGACGTGAAGCGAAACCATGGCTCTCATCGGGTAAGCGCGCCGAGCAATGGCCGCGATGGCTCGCGGCGGACATACCGGAACTGGGAGTCTGGATCGTTAAACATGAATCATCTTGCACCCGCTGGGGCGGGCACGCAATGTCGTTGCCCGACCGAGCGGCGAATGTTCTAGCTGCGTTATTGGCGGAACAGCGCCTGCGAGAAGGCGAGATTTCATTTGTCACACACAGCTTCGGCGGATTGATCTGCGAGCAGTTGCTACGGCTCGCTGTAGATCGATCCAGCACCGATGAAGCCGCCGCTGCGTTCGCCAGCCGAATTAGCGGCGTCTTGTTTCTGGGCACTCCGCACAAAGGTTCTGCCCTGGCCACGTTGGCAAACAGACTGGCCGTGTTGGTCCGTCCTTCAGCCGCGACGAGAGGCCTTTCGAGAAATGATCCGAATCTGAGAGAGCTGAATCATTGGTTCAGGAATTACGCTTCGAACAACGGGACCCTCACACGAACCCTCGTGGAAACGAAGACAAAGTGGATCGGCCTCGTCGTCCAACCTGATAGTGCGGATCCTGGTCTTCCGGCTTCTCCAATTCCCGTTGACTCCGACCATTCAGGCATTGCCGCTCCTGCATCTCGACGAAGCGAGGTCTATCGGCAGGTCCTAGCCTTTCTAGCGCAGGCGGCGGGCAGACGTGTTCGCAAGCGGTTCGTCTCGGATGCCGCACTTGAGGCAATCAGAGACAACACCTCCGAAACTGCCGTCGTAATGGGGCGCATCGAGCAGCAGCTGTCCGATCTGACATCAGAGCGAGCTGCCATCCCCTTCCCCGTACATCTTGTTGATTCGGAAGCAGAGCAGAGGATTTCCCGGCTAAGAAGGATGCGGTTTCTCGCTGGATCCGATTCCACAGCGTACGCGATCAATCTTGGAAGGTCGTTGATCGGCGGTGACTTGACTTCTGTGTCGACCGCCGTCAAGTCCCGCGGTTTGGCTTGGTCCGCGCGTGTCCTGTCTTCCCACTCTGACCACCGGACGGAGGCGGTTGATTTTCTCGATCGCGCAAGACGCCTTCAGCAGATCGAGGAAGTGCATGTCGCGGAGGCCTTCCTGAAAGCCCATGGGGGCGACCTGTCATCGGCTCTCGGCTACCTTTCCCGTCTCGGCTCCGCAGTCGCGAGAGGTGCGGCGCTGATCATCCTGTCAAATGTAAAAACACCAGACGAAGCTCTCTCCTGGTTGCATGATGCCCGTCTCGACGTGTCCGATCTTGATCCGGACGGGAAGGTCGTGGCGCTTAGAGGGATGCTGATGACCGGGCGACGCGCGGATGCGTTGAAGTGCGTGGCAGGCCTGACGGCTGAGGACTTCAACGAGGCTCCGGCACTCCTTTACTTGGCAGCGTCAGCACACCTAGCGGCGACAGTCCCGGAGGAACTTGCAGCATCGGTTCTCACGGACATGCCTTTCGAGATGGCCGGAATGCCGCTCGCCGACCATCCGACAGCTCTCTCGGAGCGTCGCAAAGCCAAGGAGTACTACACCCGGGCGGGTGAGGTGGCAGCCAGTCTTGGTTGTGTTAACGCGAGCCAGGACGCAGCTGATAAGGCACTGGCACTCGCTTTTAGGGATCCCGCAACCCATTCGCAGGCGAAGACGGAGCTTGAACAAAGCCTGCGGGATTCACAGGTATGGCTTCGTAGACTGCCGTTGGCGCTGCAGTTTGGCCTGAAGCTCAATATCGACGCTGTCGAACAGGAGATCGATCGCCAGCTTGCCTTGGCAGGAGGCGCTTCGCTGGAGGCAGCGATTGCTCGGCTGTCCATCGCGCTGAGCAGGAACGACCCGCGCGAGGTCGCCGAGTACATCGGGCGCTATCGTGAGCAGTTGCTCACACATGTGAACAGGGGCTTCATCGAAGTGGTAGAGATCGAGATGCTCATTCGGTCCAACCAGCTAGACGTCGCCGAGGGCCGCCTCGCTCAGCTGCCACCAGACATGGCGCGGCAGCGAGAACGACTGTCCATTCTTCTCAGCGCATCGAGAGGCGCCGATCCCCGCGAAGCACTCGAGCGACAGTTCGCGAACACTAACTCGGTTGGTGACCTGATCGCGCTAGTCCAAGTCCTGAGCAAAGAGCGGGATTGGGCTCGATTAGGCGTCTACGCGGCTGAGCTCTTCCAGCGAACCGGAAACGTGTCGAGCTGCGGTATTTATGCGCAGGCGTTGATTGGTTTAAAGAAATGGGAAGGAGCGGTGCGCCTCCTTGATACACACGGCGCGTTAGTCGAACGCTCACAGGATCTGCAGTTCTTGCTGGCGCAGGCGCTCTACGAATGTGGAGACGTGGTCAGGTGTAAACAGGTGGTTGGCACGCTATTCGCCAGCCGCGCCGATTCTCGTGACAGAGATCTTTGGGTGAACGTTGTGATTGTTTCGGGTGACTGGCCGTTACTCGCGCCGTTCGTTGAAGAAGAGTGGCTGGCCAGGCAGGAGCGAAACGCCCGCGAACT
>CAZGLC010000320.1:0-469 GCA_964526235.1 uncultured Bifidobacteriaceae bacterium | reverse complement strand
GCGAACTGCTACGCGCCGCCCAATTGGCTCAACACGTGGGCTCTCCACGCACGAAGGACTTGCTCTTTGAGGCTGCGGCTAAGGGACAAGGCGACGCGAACGTGCTTGTTGGATGCTACGGCACCGCGATGAGCGTTGGCCACGAGACCGCCGAAACGTTTACATGGTTGGAGCGTGCCGCGGAGCAATCCGATTCTGAAGGTCCGGTGAGGCGTTTATCCCTCAAGGAGGTAATGGAGTTCGATCCAGGCTGGCAGCAGCGGGCGCAATGGTCGCGGGAGAATTTGAGTTCTGGCGCGATACCAATGAGAGCAGCCGGACGTCTAGTGAATCGCTCTTTGGCGGAACTGGTAGTACTGCAATGCTGGGCAAACCTTGAAGGCAAAGATGTGCGGCGGCGTGCGCCGGTGTACGCATTCAGCGGGAAGCGCGAATCGACCGATATTCGCCCACGGACGTTGTACGTGGA
>CAZGLC010000319.1:0-4430 GCA_964526235.1 uncultured Bifidobacteriaceae bacterium | reverse complement strand
CGTTAGACGTCTCGACGGGCACGGATGTAGATTGAAGGCATGAAGACCGAGCGGATCTACGTCGACACCTCCGTGCTTGGCGGGTGCTTCGACGCCGAGTTTGCCGTTTGGTCGAATGGGCTGATCGAGGACTTCCGGCGTGGTGTGTTTCGGCCGGTCCTGTCGGACCTGACGGCGATCGAGGTTGCGACGGCACCCGAGCGAGTTCGCAACCTTCATCGGGAAGTCACCGCCCTTGGTGAGTTGGTCTCAGCCACCGAGGAGGTCGTCGGCTTGGTCGGGGCGTACGAGGGTCACGGGATTCTTGGCCCACGGTATCGCAATGACATGTTGCACATCGCCTTGGCGACGGTCGCCAGTGTCGATGTCGTCGTGAGTTGGAACTTCCGGCATATCGTTCGACTCGACAAGATCCAGCTGTTCAACGGGGTGAACATCGAACGAGGGTATCGGACTCTGGCGATCTACTCTCCGCGCGAGGTGACAACGTATGGAAGAGACGACTCCGATTCGAGCCATTGAGATGGTGCGAGCGATCCGGGACCAACTCGCTCGTGAGTGGGCTGACAAATCACCAGCCGAACTGGTCCGGATTCTCAACCAGGCCGGGGCCCAAGCGCGCGACGACGCGCAACGTGGGCATCGAGACTCGACGTCTAACCCGCGAATGGAGCCGACGCGGCGCTGAGTCCTGCCGCCGCGCGGCTCATTCGCAACGTTAGCCGGACTCGATTAGCGACGGTTCTTCCAATAGCCGGGGCGACGCTTTGTGTGTGCGATGGCGACCACGTAGATATCGTGCTCCCGAATTCGGTACGCCACCTTGTATGGGAAGCCCTGCACCCGGAGTTGGCGGCTTGGCAGTCGGCCGGTTCGCGACGCGCCGATCTCCGGATGCTCCCGAATCAAGTCGATCGTGTGGCTGACCGCATCGAACAACTCGCCACCCAGCCCACCCCGTCTTTGCTCATACCATTGAATGGCCTTGGTCAGTTCGTCAGAAGCCGGGTCGCTGATCTGAAATGGCTTCACCGATCGAGAATCTCCTTCTCGATCCGGCGCTTCACATCCGCCCACGGTTCGAGGCGGATCGTCCCCGCTTCAATTGCCGCGACGCGACGCTCAATTTCCACATCCCACGCCGCTTCTGCGTCGGGATCCGCCGGGCCGTCGAGGCTGGCGAGCAGTTCGGCGGCAAGTTCAGCACGCGTTTCTGGTTCCAGGCGCAGGGCGTCAGCAAACACAGACTGGACAACTTTCGACATGGGAGAATCTTACGCCTCGGTTCACCGGCTAACAAGTGTTTGCAGCCGACGGCGGCCAGTGCAATGCTGGGCCGCCGCGGCTGAAACACGGCGTTGGGCCGATCGCGCGAACGGAAGGATCTGAGCGTAGAATTCTTCTCATGAGCATCGAAGAGCTGGAAGCGGCTGCGCTGAAGCTTGACCCTAAGTCGAGGGCTAGGCTCGCGGAGCGGTTGCTCGATAGTCTGGAGAGCCTTTCGCCGGAAGAGAACGCGCGCATCTGGGCAGAAGAGGCGCAGCGGCGGGCCGAGGCTCTGGAATCGGGCTCCCTTTCTAGCCGCTCCGCAGACGAGGTATTCCGCGAGGCTCGGGCTCGGATCTAGGCTGTGCACGTCACGTTCAACGAGTTGGCCGAGCGCGAACTCAATGACGCGGCGCAGTACTACGAGCACGAGCAGTCTGGGCTTGGCGCCGCATTCATCGCGGAGGTGCGGCGATGTACCGCTGCGGTGGCCGAACATCCACAAGCAAGTCCGGTTGTATTGGGCACGATCCGGCACCGGTTGTGTCAGCGGTTTCCGTACGGACTTCTCTACACGGTTGCTGGGAGCGAGTTGCGTATTCTCGCGGTCATGAACCTGAAACGCCGCCCGGGGTACTGGGTTGGTCGGACCTGACCAACGGCCCAACAGGCGCTGCACCAGTCGGCGCCGCGGGAACGACCGAATGAATCGATCTGGTCGTGGACGGCGCCGCTGGTGAGCGCCAATCCGTTGGGCCGCTTGACGCCGAACGCTGCGTTGACCGCGAACAGGGACCTGCCTCGTTACGGTTTTCCGTCAAGGCGGGCCTACAGGGATCTATGGTTCTCCGCGGAAGGTTGTTATGAAATCTTTCATCATGCCGGTGGTTGCAATGACCATAGGCGTCGTTTCACTCTTTGTCGATCCCAGGAAAAGCAAGGTCGGCTTGGGACTCATACTCGCCGGGCTCGTTGTCACTGCCGGACTGACGATTGGGTTCAACGTACAGGAAAGTCGTGCTAGGGACAGAGCACTCGAAGAGTCGATGCAACGCGAGAACAAGACGACGACAATCCTGCTAAATCTGACTGAGCAGACTCGACCGATTCCTGATCTGGTTGCGATGCTTCGTGGCTTCGGCTTTAGTAGCCAGAAAGCAGAAACCGCCACGGCAGCGTCAGTATCTCGTTCAATTGATGCAAACCGGGCCTACCAGGGTTTGCTGAACGCTCGAACCAGCGGTCCCTCGGGGATTCGGGTTGAGTACTTTCCCAAAGACGTTGACGGCGAGAAAGTCATAGCGGCGATGAAAGAAGCCGGCCTGGAGGTTGTTCAGAAGCGGCCAGTGAGAGAAGAGGCAACCAACGCTGTATGGGTAGGCGATGACGTGCCGGTGGACGATGCCAAGCTGGTCGGACTTGCTTTGCTGCGTGCGGGCGTAGACCTCGTCGCTATTCGACGTTTTCGTGACGGCAGTGGCACGAAGTCCAGGCTGATGCAGGTCGGAGCCGATGCGGCCCTGGTTGGGAGCCCGCCGTTGAGCGCGGCCGATGTCTCCGTACTGACTTTGCTACCTCGGGATCCTGGCTTGCGCTAACTGGCGGCGGCCCAACACGGCATGCAGCCGACGGCGCTCGCGATTGTTGGCGCCGCGGCTGATGCCTGGTCGTTATGCAGACAACAACCGGTAGCTCGCCACGTAGTCCTGTTGGCGGGAAGTGGAACGGTTCACAACAATCCGAGGAGGAGTATCCGCGTGGAACAGGGCGCCCAACCACCAGCTGCAGTGACCATCAAGCGCGATGTGGCCACGTGGATCTCCGTAAGCGCGAACGTGGCTGTGCTGCTCGGATTGATCTTTGTTGCCGTCCAGATCAAGCAGAACACGGTCGCGCTGCGAGGCGCTGCGTATCAGTCCTGGTTGGCCACCAACATGGACCTAAACATGGCGATAACCAGCGGCAATCTCGGCGCGGTTCTCGCGGCCGGCCACGCCGACGCGAAGAATTTGAGCGAAGACACTCACATTCCATACTCCATGTGGGTCATGAGCTTCATGCAGATGGCCCAGGCCACGGATTACCTCTATCGCGCAGGAGCAATTGAGCACAATCTCTGGGCAGTCGAAATCCAACGAGCGGCCGGCCACCTTAGCATTCCGGCTGTTCGGCAATGGTGGGATGCCGGAGGAAAGACTCAGCTCACACCCGAGTTCGTGAAACTCGTTGAAGGCACGACCGTCACCGCGAGGGGCTGGACCTGGGACAAGTCTGTCGGTTTCAAGCCGTGGGTCCCGAGTCGATAACGAGAATCGTTGCGGTGTCGATGACGCGAGGATTTGCCAGCTGCTGCATAACCAGTGCTTGCTGCTGACGAACGCAGATGATTGCGGTAGTGCGCGCTCCGCGCGCACATTCTGTTGATAGCGTTCGCAGCAGAAGCACGGTCGTTAGCCTGCTTTCCGGTCAACCAAATGGGTCACCATTTGAGTTTGAAGTAGCGAGAGCGTATTCTGGCCTTGACCTCTCGAGGTGAGGTACCCATGACCGCGAAAGACACGGTGCGCGCGCTTCTTGACCGACTCCCGGACGATTGCAGCCTCGATGAGGTCCAGTACCACTTGTACGTCGTCCAGGCAGTCGCGAAGGGTGAAGCCGACGAGCAGGCTGGACGGCTCATTCCACACGAGCAAGTTGCGGCGGAGTTGCGGCGCAAGTGGTTGCTCGGACGCGCCGGGTAGTCTGGAGCGAGTCGGCCCAGGCCGCTCTCGACGAAGCTCTCGATAAAATCGCCGAAGACTCGCTTGACGGAGCGGTCCGGGTACTTTCGCGAGCGCTGGAAGTCGCCGACAGCCTGTCGACCTTTGCAGGACGCGGCCACATCGTCCCAGAAATCGGCGATCCAGCGGTCCGAGAATTGTTCGTGTACGAATACCGACTGCTCTACCGAGTACGAGAAGACCAAGTCATCATCAGGGCCTTTCTCCATGGGGCCCGTGATTTGTCGAAATGGCGACGCGAAGAAGCGCCGGAGCTTTGAGCAACACGCAGGCTAACAACGAATGGAGCCGTCGCGCGCCTGACTCAGAGCGCGCGCGGCTCATTCGTGAGCGTTGATATGGCTGGATTCTGTCAACTGGGCAGACTCCTCCCGGCCTCACCGT
>CAZGLC010000318.1:2749-4461 GCA_964526235.1 uncultured Bifidobacteriaceae bacterium | reverse complement strand
ATGCTCGTGAACGCGAAGTGCGCGCCGCACTACATCAAGACCGTTCTGGAGAATGGAGGGGAGGGGATCAGGACCTACTCCGGAGGAGCCGGCGGGTGCCCGGCGGGGACGCATTACATGGGGATACGGCCGAACGGGGATGTCACGCCTTGCCCCTACCTCCCGGTCTTCGCGGGAAACCTTCGCAGCTCGAGTCTCGCGGACCTCTGGACCTCGTCAGCGCTGTTCGCCGACATTCGCCGCCGCACCTCGCTCGGCGGGCGATGCGGGGAGTGCGAGATGAACGGCCACTGCGGGGGCTGCCGCGCCCGGGCCTACGGGATGACCGGCGATCTGATGGCCGAAGACCCCCTCTGCACCCACACCCCCGGCACGTTCGCCGGGTCCCCCCTCCTCCTTGCCCGCCGTAGCCTTGGCGAAGGCGGGGCCATCGGCGGCCGTGCCTCCGTCGCGGGGGCGCAGGGGACTCCCGCGATCGAGTACGGCCCAGAATTGCCGAGGACCATCGATTGGGACGATGAGGCAGCCGCGCGCATGAAGAGGATCCCCGCGTTCGTCAGGGGGATGGTGGTCAGCGCCGTCGAGGAATCCTGCCGCAAGAGCGGCATCAGCCGCGTCACGGCCGAGGAGCTGGAGCGGATCCGCGCGCGGATGCCGACCCCGAAATTCTTCGGATAGGTGCCGCCGCCGTCAATCCTGTGACGGGATGCCGGCAGGAATCGTTAGAGCTTAGCTAATCAAGATTTAGGCGGCAAACTGGATGATCTCCAACTCGACTGACGTGTTGACGCCGGCCAGCAGCTTCTCGACCTTTGCGAACACCGGATCAGCGATCAGGTATTCCCGGCACGCGCCGCATTGCGATACAGGCAGGCTCTTGAGAATGACAATTGTCCGCTCGCTCACCTTGAACGGCAGATCCGTCCTGGTCGCCTGCAACGTGCCGCCGCACACTCCGCATGTCATACCTTGGCTCTCCGGTTCTTCACGGAAAGCTGTGAAGGAACACGTCGAGCGAATCGCCAGCTTCGAGATAGTCGTACAGGAATCTGACGGGCACCCGCGGGCCGACGAAGACCGGAGTGCCGCCGAGGATTTCCGGGTCGCTGTGCACAACTCGCACTTCGTCGGACATGGAGACCAGTATAGCGCCGGGGTTTAACTGTCAGTCGTCTCCAGAAGCACCGCGTCGAGCCTGAGGACAGAGAAGTGCAGCGTCTCTACGCCAATAACGCGGCCGGAGGGATCCTTCACCAAGACAACATTCCGGCCGGTCTTCTCGCAGACGAACTCGTCGAACGGATTGCCGAACCAGACGGTCAGCGTTTGCCCTTCGCGGTCGTGAATCACCCTCACTTCGGCCATACTCGGGCTCAGAACTGAGCGGTTGCTGCCGCGGGGCGGCGGTGGTCGGTCACCCCCTGCCACCCGCGAGCAGGGCCCGCGCGTCGCGCAGGTCGCGCGTCTCGAACCCCTCGCTGAACCAACCGTAGATCTCCGCGAGCCGTTCCCGCGCCTCGTCGCCCTTCCCCCATCGCGGCGCCGAGCGGCACAGGCTGATCGCCGCCCGTAGCTCCAACCCCCGGGCCTGCTGCGCGCGGGCCAGCGCCAGCGCGCGTTCTAGCGCGTCAGCCCCTTCTTCGACCGCGTCGCCAGTGTTTCGCCCAGCATAGCCAAGTAGATGGGCAGCGCGTACTCCGCGCCCGCGCCCC
>CAZGLC010000318.1:0-2649 GCA_964526235.1 uncultured Bifidobacteriaceae bacterium | reverse complement strand
CGCGCCCCCAGCCGTGCGTGATCAGGCTCGGCGCCAACCATTGCATCAGGCCGTACTCGGTGCTCAACCGAATGGCGGTTGCGGCCGTGTCGCGCGCGCGCCGCCCCTCGCGCCGGAACGCGTGGAGAAAGGCGGCAAATGCGATCGCGCAGGCGCGATCGGCGGCCTTCTCGGTTTTGTCCGCGACGCCGACGGCGGCGCGGCTGCGGCTGGCGGCCTGCGTCGGGTACCCCAGCGCCCACAGGCACCACGACAGATGCACGAGGCACACCATCGTCAAGTCCAAAGGATGGATCACTGCGTAGGCGGAGCGCTGGCGGACATCGTGGAGCGCAAGCGCGGCCTCGAACGAGGCGCGCGCGGCGGACGCCTCGCCTTGATGCATCTGCGTGATGCCGAGCGCCATCCGCCCCCAAAGGAGCGGCGCAGCACCGTCGTCGGGCGGGGCACCTTCCAGAATCTGCTCTGCAAAGCCCCGGGCCGTGGCGATGCCTCCGCGCATCAAGTGATATGCGTAGAGCCCGACGAGTGCAGCCGTCGCCGGCGCGCCAGCGCGGCGAGCGCATCCAGCGTCGACGGGTCGCTCCAGTGCAGGTCCTCCACTACGAGGATGAGTGGCGACTTCCGCGCCAGCACGTCGACGGTCTCCACCAGCTCCCGGAGCGTTCGCTCGCGTGTGACGCCGACCGTTTGCTGCCGGAGAACCTCGGCGTCCTTCCGCCCCAGCAGGCCAGGCATCTGCACGACCCAGGTCGGCGCGTGCCGTGTCAGATGCTTCTTGACCGTTGAACCGCCCGATCCGCGGCAAAGGCGACTGAGCGCGTCGAAGATCGGCAGGGAGGCTTCGCCGGCCCCGTGTTGCTCCACGCACTGACTGTGTGCGACGCGGGCGCCCCGAGCGCCGGGGCTTTCGAGAAACAGGTCGACCAAGGCTGTCTTCCCAAGACCGGCCTCGCCCGTCACGAACACGAGCTGGCGCGACCCGCCCGCCGCGCGGGTGAACCACTCCCCGAGCTGCGCCAGCTCCGCCTCGCGGCCGACGATCGGTCCCGCCCCCGGGAGCTGCGAAGCGGCGGCAGGGTGCGGCGGCGGAGCACCAGGCCTCGGTTGGTCGACGATGGCGATCTTTCCCACCAGGCAGTAGCCAAGCCGGTGCCTCGTTTCAATGAATCGTGGCGACTGCGCACTGTCTCCGAGGGCGGCCCGTAGCCGACGAATCGAGACCTTCAGGACCGCGTCGGTCACGAACACGTCCGGCCACGCTGCGGAAAGAAGCGCGTCCTTCTTGGCCGTGCTGTTCACCCATGTGCCGAGTGCAAGCGCACAAGCGATAAGCGTGGACCTGCAGTTCGTGCGGCTTGCGGGTAATGCTGGGTCGACTACGGATCCCGGCAGCGGGAAGTTCTACACCCGGAACGGGGCCGATGGGGCCGAGAACCGTCCCGTGTCGGTATACGACAGCGCGGGCGACTTCGAAGCCTTCGTTTCGTCGGGCATGCTTGACCTCGAGGGTGAGGACTTTTGGGGAACGTATTTCGCCGTGAGGAACGGCAAGCTCTACGGCCGGGCCGGTCTGGAGAAGGGTGGCGAGTTCGGGTTCCCGATAGATACGTCCATCTCCCGGTGGGATGCCATTACAGGGGGGCGGGAGTTGGATCGCGCGTCTATTCCCGACATGGGTGGACTGAACCATGTTCACACATTCAATTTGGGCGGCTTTACCGCCGTTAACTGGATGCAGGATGCCAGCGCGTTGTACATCGTGGGTAGGGATCTGAGCGGCAGCGTGTGGCAGGTCCACCGGATGGACGCGGATCTCAACATCCTCTGGACACTGTCACGTTCAGCGCGGGCCCATTGGGCTACGGGTTTGTGATCGGCGGCCAGCTTTTTACAGGAGACTCCTATAACTCCAACCACATCAGTAACAGGATTGATCTCGCCACCGGAACCGTCACAGCCGTGGACATCACTCTGAACGGGCTGGCTGCCCCCGTATTCATCTTCAACGTTTTCTACGATCCACATGCGGACACCTTGTACTTTGTCAACGCCAATGATGGCCTCTACAAGACAACGAACGCGTCCGATCGGCTGGACGTTCCGATCGATGTTGACGCCGACAGCACGCCGCCGGTGCTCGCGCTCCCGAACTTGGTGATCGAAGAGGCCACATCGGCGGCGGGCGCGGTCGTCGACTACATCGCGGCGGCCGATGATGTCGGTGGGGATGGGCCCATCACGCCGGACTGCGAGCCTGCCTCCGGCGCAGTGTTCCCGCTGGGAACGACGACCGTGATGTGCACGGCCACCGACAGCAGCGGCAACAGCAGCACGGGCGACTTCGATGTGGTGGTGCAGGACACGACCCCGCCAGCGGTCACGGCCGTGCCCCCCAGCCAGTCTGTGCTGTGGCCGCCGAACCACCGGATGGTACGCGTGACCATCGCGGCCGCGGCGGTGGACGTTGCGGACCCCTCGCCGGTCTGCGCGGTCACCGACATCGCCAGCAACGAGCCGGTCAGCGGACGCGGCGCCGGCCGCACCGCGCCCGACTGGCAGATCGTCGACGCCACGACGGTCCTCCTGCGCGCCGAACGACTGGGCGGAGGCGATGACGGGCGGAGGCGACGGCCTCGAACCGGACGG
>CAZGLC010000317.1:0-4485 GCA_964526235.1 uncultured Bifidobacteriaceae bacterium | reverse complement strand
CCATTCTGGGCCATCCACTGTCCCAAGCGCTCGATGTAGGAGAGGTACTCGCTAACCTCGATTTTCACACCAGTGAAACAGATAACGCGGGCGTGTGCAACGGAGCTCGCTCGCGGCCGTTCCGAGGGTTGAGCGCTCACACGATCTCGACCCGCAGCGAGCGGCCTTCCCACCACGGAATCGGCGTGGTGCCTCCAATGAGGCCCGCATCAATCAGGAGAGGATTGTGCGCGCGACGGGGCAATTGAACGGTCACGTCGTTCGCAGAGACGATGACCCGTGCGCTGGTATCCAGGAAGCGACGGAAGACCTGGCGCGCCTGGGCGTGCTCATAGCCGTGCAGGGACGTGGCGAGCATCCGGTAGATCGCGCTGCCGACGACGGTGAGGAGCACGTCGAAGTCGACGTTGAGGGCCACGGCCGAGGAAAGCGCATCGAGGTGGAAGAAGCCGATGGCATCGCTCAACCCGTTCTCGATCAGCATGCGCTTCGCGTAGCGGGTGATGATCGGCGCGAGCGTCGAAGTCGTGTCGTTGGTGAGGAGGATCGTCGGCGCCTCATGGCCCAGATCGCAAATCAGGAGCTGCCGGAGCGTGCCGTCGTAGCCCTTCAACGTCACTCGCTGATCGACGACGCGGGGCGTCTTGAACTTGCGATGCGGTACCTTGAGGTGGACGGTTTGCCAGGCCGATCGGGGCATGGTCACCACTTCGGCGTTCAGCGCCGCCGACCGCCGACGGAGCGTGATGAAGGTGATGCCCAACCTGTTGAGCCTGGAGAGGTGGGCGTAAGTGGTGAGCTTGGAATCGAAGACCAGGTGGCGCGGGCGCGCCCCGTATTTCTTCTCCCAGAACTCGACGAACCGCAGGACCTCGTCAGCCTCCTCTCCTTTTCGCAGATCGGCATTCGAGTAGCAGAAGACCTGGCCTTCCGCGTCCTGCGCGAAGAAGGTGAGCACGGCCTTGCGCCGTTGGCTGCGGCGGGGCACGTAGTGCTTCTGGACGAAGGGGTCCTCACCGAAATAGGCGATCGAGTGAAAGTCGAGGTTGAACGAGCTGGCGTCGACCAGCTTCTGCGTGCGCAGCGCGTCGATCCAGGCGCCCAGGAAGCGGGTGATCGCCTTGCGCCCCAGCCGAGACGAGTACTGCCACATGAAGGTCGTCTTCGGGATCGCGTTGAGCCCCGCAGCGAGCGAGACGCCCTCGTCAAAGACGAGATCCATCACGTGGCTGCGGCGTGACTTGCCGAGCAGCTTGAGCAACAGGCCCGACCGTACGGCGTGGGCGGCGGGGATCATCTTGGTGCCCGGGAATCCGCAGCGCGCCACCAGGCCCTCGAGGTCCATGCGGACGAGCAGCGGCAGGAGCAAGAACAGCCCGCCGGCGTGGGTCGTGAAGCTGCGCTCGGCGAGCGAGAACAGGCGCACGTCGGCGATGGCATCCGCGGCGGGCCTCGGGCGATCCGGGCGCTCGTCGTCGGCGCGCCGCGGCAGTCGAGCAAAGCCCTCCTCGCGCAGCACCTCTTGGATGGCCGTTGCACTGAGCCGCTCCTTCCCCGAGCGCTCGAGCTCGTCGCGGATGTCGTAGACCGACAGGTTGCGCTTGCGCAGGGCGACGATGCGCTCGCGTACCGCGTCCTTCCGTGGCTGCACCTGGGGGCCGTGAGGGACGTCTCGGAAGAAGTCTCGGTCCATCCGATGCCGGAAACGCCAGCAGAGCACGCGGAACGAACCGGGCTGGTAGCCGAAGAGGGCCGCGGCCTCGGCGGACGGGACTCCCTCGGCAAAGAAGGTGCGCAGCGCCTCGTACTGGCGCTGTCGGGGGTGGGCCGGTTCCCGAAAGAAGCGCTCCTCGTCTGTAATCGTATATGGTATTTCTATGATGTATCTACACTACATGATGTGGTAGCCAACCGTCAAGCGCGCCCGGCCTGATCTTCACTCTTGCCATATTATTCTCGGCACACCACCGCGACCAGCGCCCACCACCGTGAGCGATAACATAATCGTCTGTTCATATATCAGCATGCTGTGTCGATAACATCTCAAGGAGAGAAGCATTGGCCAGCAACCCCGATACAATGAGTGCCGCCGCGCGAAGCCAGACGGCCGCACCCCTACCCAATGGCCAAACGAGTTATCGAGACTGGGCTCTGTGAAAACTCAGGCTAACTATCTTTGCACCGCGCCGTGTTGTTCTGTGAGCGCGCCGAGTACGCGCTCCATTGCTGTCTGGACCGCGGCATCGGTCAGAGTTCTGTCAGATGACCGGAAAGTCAGGCGCAGCGACAGACTGAGTTTGCCTTCGGGGATTCCCTTGCCCTGATACCGGTCGAACTCGCTGATGCGCACGAGCGTCGCGGACGCGGCGTTACGAATCGTGCGGTGGACGTCGGCCGCGGGCAGCGTGTCGTCGATCAGGATGGAAATGTCGCGGATGACCGACGGGAAGCGCGGCAGCGGCTCGACGCGAACGACACGGCGGGCCGCCGCTGGCGCGAGTGCGTCGAGGTCCACCTCCGCCGCGTACACGGGATCGGATCCGGGCAGGCCGTGCGCGTCGGCGATGGTCTCGGCAAGCTGGCCGAAGACGCCGACACGGGTGCCATTGGCAAAGACCGCGGCGGCGCGGCCGGGCACGAGCCACGGCTCGTCCACGGGCGTCGTCCGGACCTCGGCGCCGGCCGCCTGGCAGACGCGCTCGACGACCGCCTTGAGGTCGAAGAAGTCGACCGGCCGGCCGGTCCCGCTCCAGTGGTCAGGCGCGGCGGCGCCGGTCCAGACGCAGCCGACCGCCTGGTGCTCGCCGCCGGACCGGGTGAATCTCGCGCCGATTTCGAACAGCCGCACGTCGCGCTGCTCGCGCCGGCGGTTGTGCGCCACGGCGTCGACGAGCCCCGGCAGCAGCGACGGCCGCAGGACCGCAAACAGCTCCGAGAGCGGATTGGCAATCGGCACCAGGTCGCCGCCGGCCGCAAACGGCGCCCCGGCGCCCTCGGCGATGAAGCCGAAGGTCACCGCTTCGAAGAATCCCGCGCCGGTGAGGACCTCCCGGAGATGCCGGGCGCGCCGGATGCGAGGGTCGATCGGCGGCGCCGCCGCGGTGAGCGCCGGGAACGTCGTGGGCAGCCGGTCGAAGCCGTACTGCCGCGCCACTTCCTCGATCAGGTCGACCTCGCGCGCTGCGTCGACCCGGCGGGTCGGGATGCCGACGCGCCACCCGCCCGCGGCCGGCGCGAGCGCAAAGCCGAGGCTTCCGAAAATACGGCGGACATCCCGATCGGGAACCGAAGCCCCGAGCAGGCCGGCAATCTTCGCGCGGCGGAGGCGGAGCACCGCCGGTTTCACGCGCTTCGGATAGCGGTCGAGCATCCGCCCGCGGGCGCGCCCCGCGCCGATCATCTCGATGAGCGCGAGGGCGCGGTGCATCGCCTCGGCGGGGAGATCAGGGTCGGCCCCGCGCTCGAACCGCATGCTCGCTTCCGTCTTGAGCCCCAGCTTCTTGCTCGTGCGGCGGACCGACAGCGGGTTGAAGTACGCGCTTTCGAGCACGATGGTCTTCGTTGCGCCGGTCACCTCGGAATCGCCGCCGCCCATCACGCCGGCAATCGCGACGGCCCGCTCGGCATCGGCGATGACGAGCATGTCGGGGGCGAGCGTCCGCCGCTGGCCGTCGAGCGTGCGCACCGTCTCGCCGGGTCGCGCCGTGCGCACGCGAATCTGCCCGCCGGCGAGCCGCGCGTAGTCGAAGGCGTGCATCGGCTGGCCCATCTCGAGCAGCACGTAGTTGGTCACGTCGACGATGCTGCTGATCGGCCGGATGCCGGCGGCCTCGAGCCGCTGCTGCATCCAGGTGGGCGAGGGCCGGACCTCCACGTCGGCCACGGCGCCGACGTAGCGCGGGCAGAGATCGGGATTGTCGATGACGATCTGGAGTTGTGGCGCGCGTCCCTTCGCCTGTGGCGCGCGCCCTGCGCGCGTCCGCAATTTCACGCCGTACGCCGTCGCCACCTCCCGCGCCATGCCGATGACCGACATGCAGTCGGGCCGGTTGGCCGTGACCTCGAAGTCGATGACCGCATCCGCCTTCGCGGCGGACAAGTCTCCCTTGAGGTACTCGATGCCCTCGACGGCGAACCCGCGCGTCGACATCGTGCGCGCGACGTCGTCGGCGGATCCGGGTACGTCGGCGAACTCGCGCAGCCAGGAGAGCAGGATTTTCATAACTGGAACTGATCCGGGATCACAGCGGGAACTGCTCCAGGAAGCGCAGGTCGTTCTCGTAGAAGAGCCGGATGTCGTCGACGCCGTACTTGACCATCGCCACGCGCTCCATGCCCAGGCCGAACGCGAAGCCGGTGACCGTGTCGGGGTCGTAGCCGACCGCCTCGAACACCGCGGGATGCACCATGCCGCTGCCGAGGATCTCGAGCCATCCCGTCTGCTTGCAGGTGCCGCATCCGGCGCCGTGGCAGTTCTGGCAGCTC
>CAZGLC010000316.1:0-4561 GCA_964526235.1 uncultured Bifidobacteriaceae bacterium | reverse complement strand
CGCCGCCTCGATCTCCGGAGCCGAGTTGTTCGAAGCGTGCGTCCCCTGCCACGGTGCCGCCGGCGAGGGTCGAACGGCCCTCGGTGCGCCCGCGATCGCCGGCCTGCCCGCCTGGTACGTCTCGGCCCAGCTCGAGCGGTTCCAGACGGGAGTTCGAGGTCAACACGCCGACGATATCGAAGGCCTTCGGATGCAGGCGATGTCGCGACAGCTGCGCTCCGAGAGGGAGACCAGGGCCGTGGCCAGGCACGTCGCATCGCTGCCCCACGTCTCCAGGACCGCAGCCCTCGGCGGTGGCGACGCGGCCGCGGGGCAGAGGGCATACCTCCTCTGCGCGTCCTGCCACGGTGTCACGGGGAGGGGCTTTGAGGCTGGCCACGTCCCACCGCTGGCCGGCATGGACGACTGGTACGTGGCGGCTCAAGTCCGGAAGTTCAAGGACGGCATGCGCGGGACGATGCCCGGCGATGCGTTCGGGCCCGTGATGCGGGCCGTCGCGGCGCCCCTGTCGGCCGAGGACATCAACCAGGTCGCGGCCTACGTGCATGCCCTCTCCAGGTGAGCGAGGCGCTCTCCGATGACGCACCGTGGCCCCCACCCGGATCCCGACTCCTTGGGGCGCCGGGTGTTCCTGATGACGGCCGCGAGCGCGGTCGCCTTCGCTCTGGCAGCCTACCTGCTGGTGTCGTGATGGAGCGCTCGTGATTTCCTGGTACGTCACGCAGGCGTCGTCGTACGCGGCCGACGTCGACGGCCTCATCCTGCAGATCGCTCTCATCGTCGGCGCCTTCTTCCTGGCCGCCGAGTTCGTCCTGGTCTGGCTCATCGTCAAGTTCCGCGCGCGTCCCGGCGTGAAAGCCCGGTATATCACCGGGGAGAAGGCGAGCGAGACGAGGTGGGTGTCCTATCCGCACTATCTTGTCCTGGTCTTCGACATCTTCATCGTCGTGGCGGCGCTTCGGGTGTGGTCCGACGTCAAGATCGATCTCCCGCCCGCCGAGGAGCGCGTCCGCATCATCGCGCAGCAGTGGGCGTGGACCTTCGTCCACGCGGGACCGGACGGCCGGCTCGACACCGCCGACGACATTCGCACGGTGAACGCACTGAACCTGCAGGTCAATCGCCTCTATCACTTCGAGCTGCATTCGAAGGATGTGCTGCACAGCTTTTCCGTGCCCGCCTTTCGCCTCAAGCAGGACGCGGTGCCCGGGCGCGCGATCGTGGGATGGTTCCGGCCCACGGTCACCGGCGACTTCGATATCCAGTGCGCGGAGATCTGCGGGATCGGACACGGGCTGATGCCGGGGCGTGTACGGATTCGGTCGGCGGCCGCACAGGCGGCGTGGATGGAGACGGCGCCGCGGATGCGGCAGCTTCCGTTCGTGACGCCTGCCGTGGCGGCCACCGCTGGAGGATCGGCACGGCATCAGGGGGGCACCCGATGAGCGGCCTCGCGGCGCAGCCCGCCCACCCCGACAGGAGCGTCATCAGGACGTATCTGTGGTCGACGGACCACAAGATCATCGCCATGCAGTACCTGTTCACCGGGATGCTCATGGCGCTCATCGGCGGCTTCGCCGTCTACGTGTTCCGGATGCAGCTGGCCTTTCCCGGTGAATCGGTGCCGCTCTTCGGGCGGGTGTCGGCCGGGCAGTACAACGCACTCGTCACCATGCACGGCAGCATCATGATTTTCTGGGTCGCCATGCCGGTGCTCCTCGCCGCGTTCGGGAATTTTCTGATCCCGCTCATGCTCGGCTGCGACGACATGGTGTTCCCGAAGGTGAATCGCCTGTCGTATCAGATCTTCCTGCTCAGCGCGGTCGTGCTCGTGGCGTCGTTTTTCGTTCCGGGCGGCGCGTTCGGCGGCGCATGGACGGCCTACCCTCCGCTGTCGGCCAATGCCGCGTACAACCTGACGCAATACGGCGCCACGCTCTGGGTCGTCGCCGTCGCGCTCGAATTCGTCGCATTCCTGCTTGGCGGCGTCAATTTCGTGACGACCGCGATGAATGCGCGGGCGCCAGGCATGCGGATGTTCGACGTGCCGATTGTCGTGTGGATGATCGTGATCGCGAGCATCCTGTTCATGGCATCGGTCGGGCCCCTCATCTCCGGCGCGGTCATGCTGGTGTTCGACCAGGTGCTCGGCACGGGATTCTACGACCCAGGGACCGGCGGCGACCCGATCCTCTGGCAGCACCTCTTCTGGTTCTTCGGGCACCCGGAGGTCTACGTCGTGCTGCTCCCGGCGATGGGCATCGTCGCCGAAGTCATCCCGGTGTTCTCGCGCAAGAAACTGTTTGGCTACCGGACGATCGTGTACACGGCCGTCGCCACGGGTGTGATCAGTTTCTTCGTGTGGGCGCATCATCAGTTCGTGGCCGGCATCGATCCCCGGATGGCCAGTCTGTTCACCATCACGACGCTCATCATCTCGGTCCCCATCGCCGAAATGCTCTTCGTCTACATCGCCACGCTGTATGGCGGATCCATCACGCTGGCGACGCCGATGCTCTGGGCGCTGTCGTTCGTGGCCGAGTTCCTGCTCGGAGGCGTCACCGGCATCTTCCTCGGTGCGGCCGGGGCGGACATCTACCTGCACGACACGTACTTCGTGCTCGCCCACTTCCACTACACGTTCTTCCCGATTGCCATCATCGGCGCGTTTGCCGGCATCACCTTCTGGTTCCCGAAGATGTTCGGCCGCATGATGGACGAACGGCTCGGGAAGATTCATTTCTGGGTCACGATCGTCGCCTTCAACGTCATCTTCATTCCGCTGTTCCTCACCGGGGCCGCGGGCGATCACCGCCGCATCTTCGACTATTCGAGCTTCCCCGACCTGGCCACGCCGGGCCTCCAATCCTTGAGGATCACCGCCACCGCGGGGCTGGTCTCGCTGCTGGCCGTTCAGCCCGTGTTCTTCTTCAACTTCATCCGCAGCATGGTCCGGGGCCCGATCGCCAGCGCGAACCCGTGGCGCGCGAACACACTCGAGTGGGCGGCCCCGTCGCCGCCGCCCCACGGCAACTTCGCGGAACTGCCGGAGGTCTACCGTGGTCCGTACGAGTACAGCGCCGAGGATCGGGAGGACGACTTCTGGCCGCAGCATGTGCCCCACAGGAGCGATCAGTGACGTCACGGCCCATCGCCACGACGCGCAGCGTGATGGAGGTGCCTACCGGCCGGCTGGCCATGTGGTGGGTGCTGGCGTCGGAAACCGTGGTCTTCGGCGGCCTCCTCGGCTCGTACATCATGATGCGATTGCGCCATGACGCCTGGGCCGACCAGGCGGCGAACACCAACACATGGGCGGGCGCGTTCAACACGCTGGTGCTGCTGACGTCGAGCCTGTCTGCCGTCCTCGCGCACCAGGCCGCCGAGCGAGGGGACGGCCCGAAGGCGGCCCGCCTGCTGCGCTATACGATGCTCGGCGGCGGCGTGTTCCTGATGGTCAAGGCCTTCGAGTGGACGCATGAAATCCAGGGGGGCTTCACCATCACCTCGGGCCTGTTCTGGTCCTTCTATTACACGGCGGCCGGCCTTCATGCCGCACACATTGTTGCCGGCATGGTCATCATGTTCATCGTGGCACTGACGGCCGCGCGCAACGAAGAGCTCCATCGCGTCGAGAACGCCGGTATCTACTGGCATTTCGTCGACGTGGTCTGGATCTTCCTGTTCCCTCTTCTCTACATCGCCAAGTGACCGCCATGGCCGAGCCCGCACACGCCCACGCACCCCACCACGACGAGACGAGCTACGTCGCGATCTGGGGTGTGCTCTGCGTCCTGCTGGCGGTCAGCGTTCTCGGGCCGATGATCGGTATCCGATTCCTTACCCTGATCACGGCCTTCGGCATCGCCATCGTCAAGGCGTATATGGTGTGCAGGTACTTCATGCACCTGCGCATCGAGAAGAAGTGGGTGGCCTATATCCTCGGCTTCATGCTGGCGCTCATGCTGGTCTTTTTCGGAGGAGTGGCTCCGGACGTGCTCACCCGTGACGGGCTGCGCTGGCAGAAGACGTACGTGGAACCCGCGACGCCATGACCACCATCGAGCAGACCGTGCGCGTCGATGGCCCGGGTGTCCGCCGCGAGGTGGTCCCGAGCGGCCTCCTCGGCATGGTGATCTTCGTCGGCACCGAGGTCATGTTCTTTGCCGGGCTGATCAGCGCGTTCACGATTTCGAAGGCAGGTGCTCCACCGGGGGCGTGGAACCTGCCCGCCGGCCAGATGCTGCCGCTCGGGTCGACGGCCGTGAACACCGCGGCGCTCGTCGCCAGCGGTGCGCTTCTGTGGGTCGCCGGACGCCAGTACCGGGCACGGTCCCCGGCCGCCGCGCAGACCCTGCTGGCGGCCACCGTCCTGGGGGCGCTCTTCGTGATGCTCCAGGGGAGGGAATGGGTGGGTCTGGTCGGGCAGGGCGTGACGCTGCGGTCGAGCGCGCTCGGGGCGTTCTTCTACGTCATTGTCGGGACCCACGCGGTGCACGCCGTGGCCGCGCTCACGGGTCTCGGAGTGGCCTGGTGGAGGCTGCGCGCCGGCCGACTGTCG
>CAZGLC010000315.1:0-4589 GCA_964526235.1 uncultured Bifidobacteriaceae bacterium | reverse complement strand
CGGCCGAGCGCGTCGAGCTCGTCGATGAAGATGATGCACGGCGCCTTCTGCTCGGCCTGCGAGAACAGATCCCGGACGCGCGCGGCGCCGACGCCGACGAACATCTCCACGAACTCCGAGCCGCTCAGGCTGAAGAAGGGGACCTTGGCTTCGCCGGCCACGGCGCGCGCGAGGAGCGTCTTGCCCGTGCCGGGCGGGCCGACCAGGAGCACGCCCTTCGGAATCCGGCCGCCGAGCGCCGTGTACTTCTTCGGGTTCTGCAGGAACTCGACGATCTCCTTGAGCTCCTGCTCGGCCTCGTCCACCCCCGCGACGTCCGCGAAGCTCACCTTGACGTCGTCTTCGGCGAAGACGCGGTGCTTGCTGCGCGCGAACGACATGACGCCGCCCTCGGCGCCGCCCATCCGGCGGAAGAAGAAGCTCCACAGCGCGAAGAGCAGCAGGATCGGAATGACCCAGCCGATCACCTCCGGGAGCCACCGGCTGACGAACTCGCCCGTGTAGCGGACGGCCGCCGCGTCGAGCTCCTCGACGAGCTTCGGATCCTCGATGCGCGCCGTGTTGAAAGTGCGGCTCCCGTTGACGTCGGCCTTATAGGTGCCGCGAATCGTCTGCTCGGCAATGACGACCTCGGCCACCTGGCCTCCGCGGACCGCCGATTTGAACTCGCTGTACGAGATCTGACGGCCCGCCGGCGCGAGGAACCACGTCTGCGCCAGCGCCATCAGCAGCAGGAATCCGAGGACGTACCAGACAACGCCGCCTGGACGGGTGGGTCCGGGCAGCGAGCGCCGGTCGCCCGAGCGCTTGTCCCGCGGATTGAAGCCGGGAGGAAGGCGAGTGGGTGGCATTTGTTAGTAGGCAGTAGGCAGTAGGCAGTAGGCAGTAGGCAGTGGTTGAGGCGGCTTTCGCTGCTTACTGCCTACTGCCTACTGCCAACTCCTTTTCGAACCTCAGTTCATTGTCGCCCACATCGACCGTCACCCGGTCGCCCTCGCGGAACTCGCTTTCGAGCACCCGCATGGCCAGCGGATCCAGCACGCGCCGCTGAATCGTGCGCTTGAGCGGCCGCGCGCCGTAGGTCGGGTCGTACCCCTCGGAGACGAGGAACGCCTTGGCGGCATCCGTCAGCTCGACGTGAATCTTGCGGTCCTCGAGCCGCGTGAGCAGCCCGCGGACCTGGATGTCGAGGATCTTCGTCATGTGCTCGAGGCCGAGCGCGTGGAAGAAGATCACCTCGTCGATCCGGTTCAGGAATTCCGGGCGGAAGTGCTGGCGCAGCGCTTCGAGCACCTGCCGCCGCACGGCTTCGGCGAGCTCGCCCGTGTGCTCGGCGATGAACTGGCTGCCGAGGTTCGACGTCATGATCACCACGACGTTCTTGAAGTCGACGGTGCGCCCCTTGCCGTCGGTCAGCCGGCCGTCATCGAGGAGCTGGAGCAGCACGTTCAGCACCTCGGGATGCGCCTTCTCGACCTCGTCGAAGAGCACCACGGCGTAGGGACGCCGGCGGACCGCTTCGGTCAGCTGGCCGGCTTCCTCGTAGCCGACGTAGCCGGGCGGGGCGCCGATCATCCGTGACACGGTGTGCTTTTCCTGATACTCCGACATGTCGATCCGGACGAGCGCGTGCTCGTCGTCGAACAGGAACTCCGCGAGCGCACGCGCCAGCTCGGTCTTGCCGACCCCGGTCGGCCCCAGGAAGACGAAGCTGCCAAGGGGGCGGTTCGGATCCTGGAGGCCCGCCCGTGCCCGGCGGATCGCGTTCGACACGGCGGCAAGCGCCTCGTCCTGGCCGACGACGCGGTGGTGGAGGCGTTCTTCCATGTGGATCAGCTTCTGGATCTCCCCCTCCACCAGGCGGGTGACCGGGATCTTCGTCCACTTGGAGACCACGTCGGCGATGTCCTCTTCGTCGACTTCCTCCTTGAGCATCCGCTGCGCCTGCTGCAGCTCGGCGAGCCGTGACTCCTCGTCGCGGATCGTCCGCTCAATCTCCGGCAGCCGCCCGTACTGCAGCTCTGACGCTTTCGCGTAGTCGCCGGCGCGCTGCGCGCGGTCGATCTCGAGCCGCGCCTGCTCGAGCTCCTCCTTCATCTTGCGGGCAGCCTGGATGGCTTCCTTTTCCTGTTCCCAGTGCGACTGCAGCCGGTGCTGCTCCTCCTTCAGGGCGGCGAGCTCCTTTTCGAGGCGGCCGAGCCGCTCCCCCGAGGCCTTGTCGGTCTCCTTGCGCAGCGCCTCGCGCTCGATCTCGAGCTGCATGATGCGGCGGCGCACCTCGTCGAGCTCCGCGGGCATCGAGTCGATCTCCATGCGGAGCTTCGAGGCGGCCTCGTCGACGAGGTCGATCGCCTTGTCGGGGAGGAACCGGTCGGAGATGTAGCGGTGCGAGAGGACGGCCGCCGCCACGAGCGCCGCGTCCTTGAACGTCACGCCGTGATGGATCTCGTAGCGCTCGCGCAGCCCGCGCAGGATCGAGATCGTGTCCTCGACGGTCGGCTCGCCGACCATGACCGGCTGGAAGCGGCGCTCGAGCGCGGCGTCCTTCTCGATGTGCTTGCGGTACTCGTCGATCGTGGTCGCGCCGATCGTGTGCAGCTCGCCGCGCGCGAGCATCGGCTTGAGCATCTGCGACGCGTCCATCGCGCCTTCGGCCGCGCCGGCGCCGACGACCGTGTGCAGCTCGTCGATGAAGAGGACGATCTGCCCCTCGGACCCGCTGATCTCCTTGAGCACCGCCTTGAGGCGCTCTTCGAACTCGCCGCGGTACTTGGCGCCGGCGACGAGTGCGCCCATGTCGAGCGCGAAGATGCGCTTGCTCTTCAGCCCTTCCGGCACGTCGCCGCGGACGATCCGCTGCGCGAGCCCCTCGACGATGGCGGTCTTGCCGACGCCGGGCTCGCCGATGAGGACCGGATTGTTCTTGGTCCGGCGCGAGAGCACCTGGATGACGCGGCGCACCTCCTCGTCCCGCCCGATGACGGGATCGAGCTTGCCCTTGCGGGCCAGATCGGTCAGGTCGCGACCGTAACGGGTGAGTGCCTCGTAGGTCGATTCCGGATTCTGCGAGGTGACGCGCTGACTGCCGCGCACCTGCGTGAGCGCCGTGTAGAGCGCGTCCTTCGTCGCGCCCGCGCGCTGCAGGAGCTGGGCGCCCGGCGAGCGGCCCGCTTCGGCGGCGAGCGCCAGCAGTAGGTGCTCGGTGCTGATGAACTCGTCCTGCATCCGCTGCGCTTCGGCGAAGGCCGCATCGAAGACCAGCTTCATGCGCGGCGAGAAGCGGAGGTCGGCGCCGTACGCCTTCGGGAGCGCATCGAGCAGTGTGCGTGCGTCGGCCGTCAGGCGGGCCGGGTCGAGCATCATCTTGCGGAGCACGGACGGGACGATGCCACCCGGCTGCTCGACGAGTGCGACGAGCAGGTGCTCGGGGGTGACCTCGGCGTGCGTGAGCTCGGTGGTGATGTTCTGGGCGGTGAGCACCGCCTCCTGCGCTTTTTCGGTGAACTTGTTGAGATTCATGAGCCTAAAATCGATGCAATCTTCACCGCCACGTACCACTGAGGCACCGAGACACCGAGATTGCTAAGTCTGCTCGGTGTCTCAGTGTCTCGGTGTTCCGTGGCTGTGTGCGTCGTTCCCTTCATGCTGCGGTGGTTTTCTTTCCCCCAACGCTGAGCTTCGCGAGCGCCTCCCAGTGCTCGCGTTCCTCCGGCGACAGTGCGTCCGGCAGCTGCGCCTCGACGCGCGCGTAGAGGTCGCCCTTCTCGTCCGGACGACCGACGGCCGGCATCCCGTAGCCTTTCAGGCGGAACATCTGGCCGTTCTGCGTCAGCGGGGGGATCCGCAGCCGCACCGGTTTGCCGGTCAGGGTTCGCACCTCCGCCTCGCCGCCGACGACCACCGTGGCGACCGGGACGCGGACCGTCATATGCAGGTCACGCCCCTTCCGCTCGAACGTCCCGTGCGGCGCCAGCCGGACTCGGAGATACAGATCCCCGGACGCGGCGCCGCCGACGCCGTGCTCGCCCTCGCCGGCCACCCGCACGCGCGACGCGTCGCCGACGCCGGCGGGGATCCGCACGTCCACGGTGCGGGCGTGACCATCGTGCGTGAGCGAGAGCCGCTGCGTCGTGCCATGGTAGGCGTCCTCGAGCGTCAGCTCGATCTCGTGCTCGACGTCGCGCCCGGGCCGCTGTCGCGCGCGTCCCCGCGCCCCGCGTCCGGTCGCCGTTGCGCCCATGCCGCCGAAAAACGTGGTGAAGAAGTCGGAGAAGGGCGCGGCGTCGCCAAACATCTCCTCCATCTGCTCCGGCGTCATCGTCCGGAAGCCGCCGCCGGAGCCGCCGCTGCCCATGTCGGCTCTCCAGCCGGCAAACGGGTCCGGGCCGCCCTGTGCCTGCGCCTGTTCGTAGAGCCGCCAGTTGGCGCCGAGCTCGTCGTACTTACGCCGCTTCCCGGAGTCGCCCAGCACCTCGTACGCCTCGTTGATCTCCTTGAAGCGCTGTTCGGACTGCTTGTCGCCAGGGTTCACGTCGGGATGGAACTTCCTCGCGAGCTTCCGGTACGTCTGCTTGATCTCCTTGGCGGTG
>CAZGLC010000314.1:1703-4597 GCA_964526235.1 uncultured Bifidobacteriaceae bacterium | reverse complement strand
TCGACGTCGACGCCTTCGCGCTGCAGAACGCCTACGAGACCAACTACGGCCTCGACGGGCAGGAAGTGGTGGTGCTGCTCAACGCGGGGGCGAGCGCCATCAACATCAACATTCTCCAGGGGGACCAGTCGATCTTCACCCGCGACGTCTCGGTGGGCGGGAACGCCTACACCGAGACGGTCCAGAGGGAGCTCGACCTGCAGTTCGACGTGGCCGAGCAGCTCAAGAAGGGCGTGCCGGTCGACGGCGCGACGTTCGAGGACGCGCGGCCCGTGCTGCACGCCGTCACCGAGAATGTGCTCCTCGAGATCCAGAAGACGTTCGACTTCTTCAAGGCGACCGCCGCGTCCGACCGGATCGACCGCATCATGCTGAGCGGCGGCGCGTCGCGCGTTGACGGCTTCCGCGACATGCTCCAGGAGCGCTTCGGCATCGCCGTCGAAGACTTCAATCCGTTCCGGACGATCGCCTGGGATGCCAAGAAGCTGGGCGACGCCGTGGACGTGGCGCCGACGGCGGCGGTCGCCGTCGGCCTCGCGCTGCGTCGGGTGGGGGATCGATGATCCGCATCAACCTCCTCGGCACCGAGCGGCAGCGCGTCCGCAAGGCGATCACCTTCGATCTCGGCCAGCGCCTCACGGTGGCCGCGAGCGTCATCGTCGTGGTAGCGGTCGCCCTCATCGGCTGGTGGTTCTGGTCGCTCCGCAGCGAGTCGGCGCAGCTCGACGCCGAGATCTCCGCCGCGCGGCAGGAGGAGACGCGGCTGCGGTCGCTGCTGGCGGAAGTGCAGCAGTTCGAGGAGCAGCGGGCGATGGTGCAGGAGCGCGTCGCGCTCATCGAGCAGCTGCGCAGCGGCCAGAGCATTCCGGTGCAGCTCCTCGATCACATCAGCCGGAGCCTCCCGGACATGCTCTGGTTGACGACGCTCACGCAGGCGGGCGACGAGGTGACGATTCAGGGGCGGAGCACCACGCTCATCGCGCTCTCCGACTTCGTGGGAAACCTGGGGAGCAATCAGACTTTTCAGCGGCCGATCGAGATCGTGAACAGCCAGGTGCAGCCGGCGTCGGGCGCGGGCGCGGATGCGGTGCCGGAGCTGATTCTGTTCACGGTGCGCGCGCGGATTAACAGGCCCGAGTCGGTACAGGCCGCGGCGGAGCCGCCGGCGGGGCGAGGCGCCCGCGGACGCGGCGCCGCCGGGCGGGGCGGGCGGGGAGGCGCGAGCTAAAGCGCGCACCCGGATGCCCGATACGCAGACATGGCGATGAACCTCAGCTTGAGCCGGCTGCCGTGGTACGGCCAGATCGGCGCGTTCGTGGCGCTCGCGCTCGTGGGCGTCGGCGCGTTCTGGTACGCGTATGCCCGGCCCACCGAGGCGAGCCTCGCCTCGCGCCGGCAGGAGCTGACGAAGCTGCGCACCGAGATCGATCGCGGACTGGCGACGGTCGGCCGCCTGCCGGAGTTCCGGACTGAGCTCGCGGATCTGCAGTCGCAGCTCGATCGCCTCCGCACGGTGCTCCCAGAGGAGCGGGACGTGGGCGACCTGCTGCGGCGCGTGCAGGCCATGGCAACGCAGTCGAACCTGACGATTCGCGGCTTCACGCCGCAGGCGGTGACACAGCGCGAGCTCCATGCGGAGTGGCCGATCGGCCTCCAGCTGGAAGGCACGTACCACAACCTCGGGTTGTTCCTCGAGCGTGTCAGCAAGTTCCCGCGGATCATCAACGTGAACAACATCGAGATTCAGGCGCGCGACACGCCGACCGCGACGGCGACCATTTCCGCGGAGTGCACGGCGACGACGTTCGTGCTGGTGGAGCCGTCCCCGGCGGCGGCGCCCGAGCCGGCCGGCCGGGGCCGCGGGCGCGGTGGACGCGGCGGCCGCGGGCGCGCAGCAGCGGGTGGACGAGGATGACCACGCGCGTGCTCCTCCTCGTGCTCGTGTGGACGCTGGCCGCTGGGGTGATGGATGCGCAGGCGCCAAAGCCGGCGCAGCCGCCTTCGCCTGCGGCGTCGCCGGGCCAGGCCGCGCCGAGCAAGACGGACGCGCTCGTCGAGCCGCCCGGGTTCACCTACAACGCGGAGGGGCGGCGCGATCCGTTTCTGAGCCTGGCCCGGCGCGGCGTCGACCCGCGCAGCGGCAGTCAGGTCACGCGGCCTACCGGTCTCGCCGGCCTGAGCGTCGCCGAGGTCACGCTCCGCGGCACCGTGCGAAGCCGCGAAGGGTTCGTGGCGATCCTTCAGGGCACGGATCAGCGTGCCTACATCGTGCGGCCCGGCGACAAGCTGTTCGACGGTACGGTCCGAACGGTGTCGCAGAACGACGTGGTGATTCTTCAGCAGGTGAACGATCCGCTCTCGCTCGAGAAGCAGCGCGAGGTGCGCAAGGTGCTCCGACAGCCCGAGGCGAATTGATGACACGAGCTTTCCGCAACCGACTCACGGCCGTGCTGACGCTCTGCGCGCTTGTGGCGACGCTCGCCCTGGGATCGTTGGTCGCCAGCGCTGCCGGCGCCGCGACGGCGACCCTCAAGGCGATCGCGTCCCGGGTGGACAGCCGCGCCGGCGTGATTTCCATCGAAGCGTCCGATCCGGTGTCGTACGTGGCCGCGCAACCCGATCCCCAGACATTCGTCGTGGAGCTGCGCGACGTCGCCGCCAGCGGGTTCGCCGACAAGTTCAAACCCGACCCGCGCCACCCCGTGGCCGCCATCCGAGTGGAGAGCGCGCTGGCGGCCGATGGCGCGGCGGTCGCACGCGTCCGCATGCGCCTGGTGCAGCCGATGCGTCCGCGCGTCCGCAGCTCACGAAACGTGATCTACGTCGAGGCGGACCGGCTCGATCGGCCGGGAGCCGGGATCCGGGATCCGGGAGCCGGGATCCGGGATCCGGGA
>CAZGLC010000314.1:0-1603 GCA_964526235.1 uncultured Bifidobacteriaceae bacterium | reverse complement strand
CGATCGGCCGGGAGCCGGGATCCGGGATCCGGGAGCCGGGATCCGGGATCCGGGATCCGGGATCGGGGATCCGGGATCCGCTCGTTCGACGGTTCCGGTTCCCGGATCCCGCATCCCGGATCCCGGGTTACTCGCGCAAGCGGCGCAGCCGCCGGCTCCTGCGCCCGCGCCACAGGCTCCGGCGGCCCAGGCGCCCGCGGCACCGGCGCCCCAGGCCCCGGCAGCGCCGGGCCAGAGCCGGTTCACCGGATTTCCGATCAGCCTCGACTTCCAGGGCGCCGATCTGCGCGCCGTGCTGCGGACGTTCGCCGAGATCAGCGGGCTGAACATCGTCATCGATCCGTCGATCCAGGGGACGGTCGACGTCGCGCTCCGTGACGTGCCGTGGGATCAGGCGCTCGACATCATCCTCCGCGCCAACCGGCTCGGCTACGCGGTCGACGGGACGGTCGTGCGGATCGTGCCGCTGGCAGTCCTCGCGCAGGAAGAGGCGGAGCGCCAGAAGCTGGCGGAGGCGCAGGCACTCGCCGGCGTGCTGCAGACGCGGACGTTCACGCTCAGCTACGCGCGGGCGGACCAGATCCAGCCGCTCATCACGGCGACCGTACTCTCGCAGCGCGGCTCGATTACGGCCGACGTGCGCACCAACACGCTCATCGTCACCGACCTGGCGGAGCGGCTGGGCCGCGCCCAGGATCTCATCACGACGCTCGATCGCCCGGAGCCGCAGGTCGAGATCGAAGCGCGCATCGTGCAGACGAACCGCGATTTCGCGCGGGAGCTCGGCGTCCAGTGGGGGTTCACCGGCCGGGCGACCAACGAGCTCGGGAATACGCTGCCGCTGGCATTCCCGAATCAGGCGCAGGTCGGCGGTCGTACCGGCGTCGCGCAGGGGCCCGAGTCGGTCACGCCGGCCGTCAATCTGGGCGTGACCGCGCCATCGTCGGCGGTGGGGCTCGCGCTCGGCGCGATCAACGGTGCATTCAATCTCGATGTCGCGCTGTCAGCCCTGGAAAGAAGTGGCCAAGGCCGTCTGCTGTCGACGCCCCGTGTGACGACCCAGAACAACGTGGAGGCGCAGATCACGCAGGGCATCCAGATCCCGATTCAGACGGTGGCGAACAACACCGTGACGGTGACCTTCCGCGACGCGGCGCTGACGCTGCTCGTGACGCCGCAGATTACGGCCGCGAACACCGTCATCATGCGTATCACCGTCGAGAACGCCTCGCCCGATTTCAGTCGGTCGATCAACGGCATTCCACCGATCGACACGCAGCGCGCGCTGACTCAGGTGCTCGTCACCAACGGCGAGACGACGGTGATCGGCGGGATCTACGTGAGCCGCGAGCAGTCGGTCCAGGGCCGCACGCCGGGACTGTACCGAATTCCGCTCCTGGGCTGGCTGTTTCAGCGCAACGAGCTCAGCGATGAAAGCCGTGAGCTGTTGATCTTCATCACGCCGCGGATCATGAGGCTGTAAGGGAGGCGTTGTGACAGCTCCAACCATGCGACATCGAATTCTGACGGCCGCCGTGCTGGGCGCGCTGGCCGCGTCCGGATGCAGCGAGTTCACGCGGCAGAGCCGGGCGCCGGCGCAGCT
>CAZGLC010000313.1:0-4601 GCA_964526235.1 uncultured Bifidobacteriaceae bacterium | reverse complement strand
CTAGGCACCCCAACGCGCAAAGTCCGCGCGTCGGGGACCCCGCGGTTCGTCTAGCGCGCGACCGCCGCGGTCTTCTCCACGGCTTCCCACGGCAGTCCGGGCCGCCCGAAGTGGCCGTAGTTGGTGGTGCTCCGGTAGATCGGCCGGAGCAGATCCAGACGGTCGATGATGGCGCGCGGCCGGAAGTCGAACGCGTTCATCACGAACTCGGCAGCCGCCTGCTCGTCGCCGGTGCCGAAGGTCTCGACTTTCACCGACACCGGCTTCGCCATGCCGATCGCGTAGCCCACCTGAATCTCCGCCTTCTTGGCCAGGCCTGACGCGACGACCTGCTTGGCGACGAAGCGGCAGAAATAGGCGCTGCTCCGGTCCACTTTCGACGGGTCCTTGCCGCTGAAGGCGCCGCCGCCGTGCCGTCCGGCTCCGCCGTAGCTGTCGACGATGATCTTGCGGCCGGTGACGCCGGCATCGGCGGATGGCCCGCCGTGCGTGAAGCTGCCGGTCGGATTGACGAAGAGCATGCCGCTCGTGCGCCACCACTGGCCGAGGACGCGCGGCCCGAGCTCCTCGCGCACGTACTCCGTAATCTTCTTCTGGTCGGCGTCGGGCGAGTGCTGCGTCGAGACGACGACGGCGGTCACTTCCTTCGGCGTGTTGTTCTCATAGAGAACCGAGACCTGCGACTTGCTGTCGGGCCGAAGCCACCGCGCCTTGCCGGCCTTGCGGTCGTCGCTCAGCCCCTTCGTCAGCCTGTGGGCGAGCAGGAGTGGCAGCGGCATCAGCTCCGGCGATTCGTCGGTCGCGTAGCCGAACATGATGCCCTGATCGCCCGCGCCCTGGTCGCCGCTCTGACTGGTTGCCGCGGTGACGCCCTGATCGATCTCCTGTGACTGCCGCGTGAGGAGCGAGATGACGTTCAGCGTCGTGTCGCAGAACGGCTCGGCCGGATCGACGTAGCCGATCTCCTTCACGGCCTGCCGAACGATGCGCTCGTACTCGAGCCTGGCGTTCGTCGTGATCTCGCCGGCGAGCACCACCGTGCCGCTCTTGCAGAGGGTCTCGCAGGCCACCCGGCTGTTCCTGTCCTGTTCTAGACACGCATCCAGGATCGAGTCCGCGATGTAGTCGCAGACCTTGTCGGGGTGTCCTTCGGAAACCGACTCAGAGGTAAAGATGTAACGCGACATGGTGCTCCTTCGCCCGCGGCCGCCGGCCAAAAAAAACGCCCGTCGACTACGTCGCGGGCCTCCTCGGCACAGTATAGATCATGGCAGGCCTCAGGCCCCAGGCCTCAGTGGCAATGGTGATTCTCGTGCATCACGGCGACGCGGTCGGCCCGGACGTCGACCCGATGCGGCCGCTCTCGACGACGGGCCGCGCCGCCGCGGCGCGCCTGTCGGCGGAGGTGGCGGCGCGCAGCGTGCGGCCCGACGCGATCTGGCACAGCGGCAAGCTGCGCGCGCGGCAGACCGCCGAACTATTCTGGCGCGCGACGAACCCGCTCGCCGAATTCTCAGCCGCCCGCGGGCTGCAACCCGACGATCCGCCCGGCTGGATGCGCGATCGGCTGGCGGGCGACACGCGGACCATCATGCTCGTCGGCCACATGCCGCATCTCGCGCGCCTGCTGCATGCGCTCCGCCGCCGTCCGGCGGACGAGCCGCCGGACTTTCCGCTGCACGGCTGCGTCGCGCTCGAGCCCGATGGCGAGAACTGGAAAGAGGTGTGGAGGCTGACGGGTTAGCGAAGTAGCTGGGTGGCTAAGTCGCTGGGACGCCCCAGCAACCTAGCTACCCAATTTCCCAGCGACCTGCTTCTCACCACCTGAACGTGAGGCCGGCCGTCGCGCGCCAGAAGTCGAAGTCGCCGAAGTCGATGTCGAACTCGTTGTCCGGCTCCGGATCGGTCAGCGCGCGGTAATACCGCAGGTCGCCGCGGAAGCCGATGTTGTCGGTCATGAAGCCCATCGCGCCGGCGCCGACGTTGACGCCGAACTCGTCGTTGGTCACTTCGAAGAGGTCGTCATCGCTCTGCACGTTGGACTGGAGCAGGCCGCCGCCTCCCGAGACGTACGGGCGGAAGCCGTCGCCGGTCTGCCCGCCAATCGGAATGCCGACCAGCACGTTCGCCATGAACGACGTGACGTTGCTGTTCTCGATGAGATCGATGTCGTCATCGTCGCCCTCGAAGAACTCGGGCGTGTACGCCAGGTCGGCCTCCCAGCCGAGGATGCCGGCGCCCATCCACCCGAACGACGCGCCCCACGTCAGATGCTCGCGTCCTTCGGCGTTGCCGCCGAAGCCGCCGCCGATGTTCGGCGTGAAGAGCCAGTCGGCACGCGCGCTCGAGGGCGACAACGCCAGCGCGAGCGCGGCCAGAAACACCCATGTCTTCATCTGTCCGTTCCTCCCTGGGCGGCGGACGGTGCAAGCGACATACCTGGACGCTGGCGCGAACGATCCGGCTGACCACCTTCGCCAGGGCTATGGTGGTCCGCCGTAGCTTCAGCGAAGGCGGAAGCCGGACGCTACGGACGAAGGCTCGCGGCGAGGAGCTGTGCCGTATGCGTTTTGAGGATCGTCCAGGCGCGCGCGACGTGCGCTTCGGTCGTGCGCAGATGGCCCACGGCGAGCCGGAGTACCAGGCGGCCCTCCAGCCGCGTGTGCGACAGAAAGACCTCGCCCGAGCTGTTCACCGCGTCGAGGAGCTGCGCGTTGAACGCGTCGAGCTCGGCCGGGCTTCCGCGGAACTCACGCGGCCGGGCCCGGAAGCAGACGACGCTGAACGGCACAGGTGCGATGCGCTCGAACTCGGGATCCGCATCCACCCACTGCGCGAAGCGCTGCGCCAGCCGGATGTGCTCGGCGAGCGCGCCGCGGATGCCGTCGGCGCCGAAATGCCTGAGCACCATCCAGAGCTTCAAGGCGCGGAACCGCCGGCCGAGCTGAATGCCGGTGTCCATCAGATTCCGCACGCCCGCTGCGCCCTCGGCCGTCTGCAGGAACGCCGGCACCAGCGAGAACGCCTGCCGCACGACGTCCATCCGCCGGCAGTAGAAGGCGCTGAGGTCGAACGGCACGAACAGCCACTTGTGCGGATTGACCACGATCGAATCGGCGTGCTCCCATCCGTCGAACCGCCGTCGATACTCGGGGAGGATCGCCGTCACGCCCGCATATGCCGCGTCGACGTGCAGCCACACCTGCTCTCGCCGGCACAGGTCGGCGATGTCGTGCACCGGATCGACGCTCGTCGTCGACGTGGTGCCGAGCGTGGCGACGACGGCCAACGGGGTCGCGCCCGCCGCCCGGTCGTCGGCGATTGCGTCGCGCAGCGCGTCGACGCGCATGCGGAACTCGTCGTCGGCAGGAATCCGCCGCAGGCTGCGGAGGCCGAGCCCGAGCAGGATGACCGCCTTGTCGATCGACGAGTGCGCGTGCTCGGAGCAGTACACGCGCAGGGGCGGCGCGGCCGCGAGCCCCTCGTCACGCGTCTGGGGCGCCACGGCCTGGCGCGCCGCGGCGAGCGCATGCAGGCTGGCAATCGAGGCCGTGTCGTAAATCACGCCGTCGAACGAGTCGGGCAACCCGAGGAGCTGCCGGAGCCAGCCCAGGGCGACCTCCTCGAGCTCGGTGGCGGCCGGCGACGTGCGCCACAGCATCGCCTGCTGATTGAGCGCGGCGGAGAGGAACTCGGCGAGCACGCCCGGCGCGCTCGCCGTGATGGCGAAGTAGCCGAAGAAGCCGGGATGGTTCCAGTGCGTCAGCGCGGGAACGAGGATCCGCTCGAAGTCGGCGAGGATCGCCTCGAACGGCTCGCCGCGCTCGGGCGCGGCGGCGGGGAGCGCGCGGCGCACGTCGCCGGGCGCCACGCGCGGCAGAACGGGGTAGCGGTCGGATCCCGCCAGGTAGTCCGCGATCCACTCCACGAGCGCGCGGCCGTGGCGGCGGAACTCTGATGGATCCATCCCGATTAGGGAAGCCTATTGATGGCTCTTGATGTAGCTGACGACGAACGTCTCGAGCCCCGGGTTGTTCAGCCCGATCGCCTTGCCCTCGGCCAGCGCCTTTTCGACGGGCCACTTGTCCTGGAGCGCGCGCTTGATCGTCCACATGCCGCCCACGCGGCTCGCCGAGCCGCAGTGGATGAACACAGGCTGATTGTTCTTGTCGGCCACGGCCGCCAGGAAGTTGTCGACGACCTTCGAGTCGGGCTGTGCCGCGTTGAAGGGCAGGTGGATGTACTTCAGGCCCGCAGCCTGCGCCGCCGCGCGCCCCTGTTCCACGTTGGCGCCTTCCTCGGTCGGCAGCCGCAGGTTGATGACGGACACGAAGCCTTCCTTCCGCAGCGCCGCCATCGCAGCCGGGTCGACCTGGCCGCCACAGCCGACCGTGGCGTCCACGCGCGAGTAGTTCCGGATGCCGGGCATTTCCTTCTTCTGAACCTGGGCGGTCACCGCAGTCGTCAAGACGGCGGCAATCGCGGCCGCCAGCACAATGCGCATTGTCATAGGAGCACTCCTAGCGGGGGATCTTACACCTAACTTAGTAGGCAGTAGGCAGTAGGCAGTAGGCAGTAGGCAGTAGGCAGTAGGCAGTAGG
>CAZGLC010000312.1:0-4610 GCA_964526235.1 uncultured Bifidobacteriaceae bacterium | reverse complement strand
GCGGTGACCGAGGTAGTCACCGATCACCTTCAGCGAAAACTCGGCATCCACGAGCCGCTGGGCACAACTGTGTCTGAGGGTGTGGGAGCCGGGTCGCACGACGTTGACTCCGGCTTGTCGAAGGGCGTGCGTCGCCCGACGGGCGACAATGGCATAGCTCACGGCGCCGTGCGGCGCGACCGTCCGGAGAAACAGACGGCGATCGGCACTCTGACGTCGACCATGTTGCAAGTAGTCGAGTAGCCCCTCTCCGACCTCGACGGCGAGCGGGTAGGTGGCCGCGTGCCCGGCTTTTCGGGCGCGGACATGGAGCACTGAGGTGTGCCAATCGATGTCCTCCAGCGTCAACGCGGCGACCTCGCGCGCGCGGAGGCCGTAGACGACCAGCAGCAGGAGCATGGCGTAGTCCCGCTTGCCCACGCTTGAGCGGCGGTCGATTCGGCCCAACGCGCGATGGACCTCGTCTGCGGTGATCGATCGAGGAATCTCTGAGAGACGGTACGTCCGTGGCCCTTCGATCACCGCGCTGAAGTCTCGTGTGACAAGACCTTCTCGATAGAGATAGCGGAGCCACGCGCGAAGGGCGGCACACGTGCTCGTGAGCGAGCGCGTACACACGTGCGTGCGCTTCTCCGCGAGGAACGTATCGAGCACCGTCGGCGTGAGCGCCTGAGGGCCTCCGAGGCGTCGGGCCGTGATGTAGCGTTCGAACGACCGTAGCTGTGTCGCATAGCCTTCGACGGTCGTGGGACTGAGCCCGCGCTCATCCTGCAGGTGCGCAAAGAAGTGCGGAGCCCACTGCGTCAGAGGGCGATCCGCGTTCGATCCACCGGCTGCGGCTTGCCCGTCAACTCGAACGACCCGCAAGAACTGCTCAATCGGCTGCCGAATATCATGGATGTATTTCCGACGAGTGGCTGTCGATCCGCACGGCCGAACCCGATGACGGAGCTGCCGTTGGATAAAACGGTCGACATGGTCCGCCAAGGCGTCGATCTCGCTCACGCCTCGTTGCTGAACAAACGCCGCGAACCGCATGAGCAACGGAACCCGGTGGTGCACGCATCGAGCGTGGTAGCCGCGCTCGGCGAGCCAGGTGACATACCGTTCGATCGCCTCGCCGAGCCAGGTGCTCCGGATGCGATCGGCCGTCTGGGGTTTGGTGAAGTAGCGTTCGAGCATGGGGACCTCCTTCCGCGGATATGCGGTGGAAGTCCATGGTGAGCCGGCCAGGGATTATGTGTCGGCTTTTCGATGCGGATTGCAGGGATGAGTCGCGAGCGCCCACGGCCCGCCACAGATCCGGACTGGGCACACAACGTCGACAACGGCTCCGCGTATCGCGCCCGCCACCTCGCACTCGTCTGCGCCAAACTCGGCGTGACCCTCATCCACGCCCGACCGTTTTCGCCACAAGGAAAGGGAAAACTCGAGCGGTGTTATGTCCGGTTCCAGACTATGACGAGCGTGAGAGACCGCAGGGCGGCGCGACCGCGCCTGCGGCCGGTTCGTGCGTGTCGATTAACGTCGGATGCTGTGCATAGTCACAGCCCCTCAAGGAAGGCCAGCAGCTTGTCAGGCGGTCGATATCGGCCGGCGCCCAGATGTGCCGGTGGGATCTTTTCAAGCGCTTGCTGTTTCATCTTCAGGTCGGCCTCGACGTACATGTGCGTGGTTGTGGGGCTCTCGTGCCCCAACCAGAGGGCAATCACGGTGAGATCGACCCCTGCTTGAAGCAGGTGCATCGCGGTACTGTGGCGTACCAGGTGCGGAGATATTCGCCGGTCGCGCAGTGTGGGACAGTGCCCAGCGGCAGTGCGAACCGCCCGATCCAAACGATCTTGGACACCCGATCGCGTCATGGCGTTGCCGGCTCGATTGGGAAAGACTGGCTGGTCGGCCGAGGCCGGCAGCGTCGAGAGCCACTGCTGCAGCGCGGTCGCTGTGGTCCGCCACAGCGGGACACTCCGATCTTTCCGTCCTTTTCCATGAAGTTGCACAAAGGGCGACGTCGTGAGGGAGAGATCGCGGCGCCGGATGCCAATGATCTCTGAGACACGGGCCCCGGTGTTGTGCAGCGTGGCGAACAGGACCCGATCGCGGCGGCCGCTCCAGTGATCGATCGAGGGCGCCGCCAGGATCGCGTCAATCTCGTCGCGGGTGAGGAATCCGACGAGGGGTCGATCGAAGCGCTTGGTCGGAATGGCCAGAACTCGCTGCACACTCGCCAGCGTCCCTGGATCGCGACCGGCGACGAACTTCATGAACGACCGGATCGCGGTCAGACGGAGGTTACGGGTGCGGACTCGATTCCCGCGTGTCTGCTCCACGTGATCGAGGAAGTCCAGGACCAGCGGCGGATCGATGTCCGTGAGGGCCAAATCCGCCGGTGTCCGCTTGAGCCGTTTCTCGGCAAAACCCAGCAGCAGACGGAACGTGTCGCGGTAGCTCGCGACCGTGTGACGGCTGGCTTGGCGCTGCGCGATCAGGCGCTGACAAAAGAATTCCTGAACGAGCATCGCGAAACTCGGGGAGGGCGTCTTCATAGGCCCTCCCGTGGCGTGCGGACGGTCTGCTCGAATCGGGCGGCTGGCAAGGCCAGTAACTCCGGCACCGCTGTGAGATACCAGTAGGTGTCGCTGACCTTCACGTGACCGAGATAGGTCGAGAGGGATCCCATCCGATGATCGACGGATACACCCTCCTCGTACCAGCGCGACAAGCGGCACGCGACGAATCGATGACGTAGGTCATGGATCCGAGGCGGACGGCCGTGCCGTCCCGTGGTCCACCCGAGCCGGTCCCGAAGGCGGAGGAATGTGAGCAGCACCTTGTGGTATTTGAGCGCGGTTCCGAACTCGGTCAGAAAGAACCCGTTCGAACTGACGACGCGACGGAATCGATATCGGTCACGTCGATCGACATACCCCCGGAGTGCCTCAGCCGCGCTCGGATGGAGTGGAACCAGTCGCGCTCGACGGAACTTCCCCGCCAAGATAGTGATCAGACTCGCGTCAAGATCCACATCACGGTGGCGCAGCGCCAGGGCTTCCGAGACCCGCATTCCGGTGGCGGCGAGCAGGCCAAAGAGCGTCGTGTACGTCTGCGGGCGCAACCCGCCGGTCGGACCGAGGCCCGCGGCGGCACGGAGCAGGCTCGCGACCTCTTGATCGGAGTAGATGTGAGGCGGCCGGCGTCGGTACGAGGGCCCGAGTAAGCCCTCAGGCGGCACCTCTGTGGCCGGATCGACAAGCACCCGATAGCGGGCCAATCGGCGGACCATGTCCAGACGTCGGGCGTGGTAGAGCCGATCCGCCTCCGTCGGGAGCGTTGCCCAGCGAACCGCCAGGTGGGTGGTCAGCGGGCCGGTATGACCGACCTCGTGAGCGAATCGCGCAAAGCGTCGCAGCTCCTGACCTTCAATCAGCAATTCGAAGCCCAGCTTGCGACGGAAGCCGAGATACTCTTCGACGATATCGTGCACGGTGGCGGGCGTAGTCATCACTGCACCTCCGGCCACGGCAGGGCGACGGACCTCAACGCCGGCAGATCCACTCGCGCATAGATCATGGTGGTATCGAGACTTCGATGCCGGAGTACGTCGGCGACTTCCTTGAGGGAAGCGCCCCGGCACGTCATGCTCGTGGCGGCCGTGTGACGCAGCGTGTGGGTCCCCTTCGTCCGGACCGCGAGACCAGCCCGATTGAAGGCGCGACGGATCGTTTGGCCAGCCGCACTGCTCTGCAGGGGCCGCCCGATCGGCACGGCGTGAGTCACGAATAGATGCCGATCTGTGGTGGTCGGCCGTCCGTGGCGAAGATAGTCGGCGATCGCACGACCGACCTCCTGCGGGAGGGGGAGGATCGCAGCACGCCGAGATTTGCTGGTGCCAATGCGAACGGTCCCGGCACGCCAGTCGACATCATCCAATTGCAAGGCCACGACCTCGCCGGCACGCAACGCCAGCTGCCAGAGGCATTGCGCGATCGCGTAGTCGCGACGACCGGTCGACGAGGAGCGGTCGAACGACGCGAGCAGCCCGCGAAGCTGCGTCTCGGTCAAGTAACGGGGCACCGGATTGTGTCGGCGGGCGACCGTCGGCACAGCGGCGACCAACTCGGGGCAGCAGCGACCCTCCTGTACAAGGTAGCGAAGAAACGCGCGCAGGGCCTTCGCGGCAGCTTTGGCTGCCCCGGTCTGACCCTGTTCCGCATGCTGAGCCACAAACCCCCTCACGTCTTGAGCCGTGATCGTGGTGAGGTCGGGGACGTCGTTCGATGACGGAAACCGGAACGCCAAGAAGCGCCCCACGTACAAGCTGTACTGGCGGCAGGTCGACGCCATGGCGCCGCGGGAGCGCTGAAACGCCGTCACGAACCTTCGGATGAGATCCTGCGCCGGGGTGATCGGTGACGAGACCGATCTCACCATGCCGTTCGTGCGCAGCGTCGACAGCAAGCGGTGTGTGGCTGCTCTTGCCCGCCGGCGCACCGAGCCAGTCAATCCAGCAAGGAAGCCCTGGAGGGTGGACTCGTTCAGCGTGGTGACGAGACGACCATTCTGGGCCATCCACTGTCCCAAGCGCTCGATGTAGGAGAGGTACTCGCTAA
>CAZGLC010000311.1:0-4626 GCA_964526235.1 uncultured Bifidobacteriaceae bacterium | reverse complement strand
TTCGACGCCAACAAGCCGATCAAGCTGCGCGGCACCGTCGTCAAGATGGAGTGGATCAATCCGCACACGTGGATCCACATCGAGGTGAAGCAGCCGAACGGCAAGGTGGAGCCGTGGGCGATCGAAGGCGGTCCGCCCAACGCGCTCTTCCGGCGCGGCTTCAGCCGAACGTCCCTCCCCACCGGCATCGAAATCGTCGTCGAGGGCTTTCAGGCCAAAGACGGTACGCGGAAGGCCAACGGCCGTGACGTCACATTCGCGGACGGCAAGCGCCTCTTCCTCGGGTCGTCGGGCACCGGCGCGCCGCGCGACAACCGGGATTCCACGGAGCGGCGCTGACCCACCCCGCCGCCGAGTGTGCGATTTAGACTAGTTCCGCAGGAACAGCTCGTTCCAGAGCTTTTCCCACTTGTCCTTTTCGTCGAGCGCGGTGGCGGGATCGATCGTCGTGAACGGAAAGTTGTTCAGCGCGCTCTTGACGCGCGTGCTGGCCGGCACGCGGCCGAGCGATTCGAACAGTGTCTGCCCTTCGGGTGAGAGGACGAAGTCGATGAACAACAGGGCGGCGTGCGGATGCGGCGCGCGCCGCGCCGCGCCGATCCCCTGCGGCTGCGCCACCACCGGCTGCACCGGCACGAAGTCGATCGGCGCACCCTTGCGCTTGAGCGGCACGACGTTGCTGTGGTACGCCGTGAGGCCAACCGGCACCTCCCCTGCCACCACCAGCGACGCCAGCAGGATATGGCCGCGCCGCACCGCAGGCCTCAGCGCGGCGAGGCGCCGGAAGTAGTCGAGGCCCATTGCCGCGCCGCCGCGCTTCACGAGCGTCGCCATCCACTGCGCGTCGGTCGCCTCCAGCGCGATGCGTCCCTTCCACTTCGGGTCCGCGAACCCTTCATATGTGGGGGGAATCTCCGACCGCTGCACCCTGGCCGTGTTGTAGGCGACCACGTAGAAGTTGAACCGGTCGGGGAACCAGGTGCGGTGCGGCGGAATGGCCGCGGCCGGAAGATCCGCGATGTACGGCGAATGGATGTCGGCGAGCAGCTGCTCGCGCGCCAGCATCTCCATCTCGGGCCCGTTGGTCTCGACGACGTCGACCGCGTACCGCCTCGCCTGCGCCTCGGTGATCGTGCGCCGCACGACCTGATCCGACAGCGCGCGCCAGAGCTCGACCCTCACGCCGTACTTTTTCTGGAAGGCGTCGGCCAGCGGCTTCGACTCTGTCGGGGCGAGCGACGTGTACAGGACGACGGTCCCTTCCTGTTTCGCGCGCGCCACGAGGCGGCTGTCGCGGTCGGCGCCCAGGTACCGGAACACGGCGTCGTTCCCCACCGGCGTCTGGGCGACGACGGGAAGCGCCGCGAGGAGCGCGCACGCGACGAGCGAGATACGTCGAACCATGGCGTGAAATTGACCGGTCCGGCGATTCTATGTTTAACTCGCCCTCCGGGCAATTTCCCCGTCTCATGTCCACCAAAACACAGACCGTCACCACCCACTATCACATTCAGAAAAAACGGCGCGCCGAGTTCATCGACGAGTGGCGCAAGTACCGCCAATCGGTCATCCGGCGCGAAGACGTCGCGCTCGTCCCGACCGCGCGGGGCCTCCGAACCGGCGTGTACATGGGGTGGGACGGCGACCGGCCAACCCGCATGCTCGATGCGCTCGTCCACGAGATTGATCCCGGCACGGTGACGACCATCCACCGGCATTCGTGGGACGCGATCCTCTTCATGGTGGAAGGGAGCGGCTGGACCGAGGTGAACGGCGTCCGCTACGACTGGAAGCCGTGGGACGCGTTCCATATTCCCGCCTGGAGCTGGCATCGCCACGGGAACGACGGCGGCAAGCCCGGCCGCTTCATGAGCTATTCCTCCGAGCCGACGCTCTGGACGTTCGGCATGAGCGTGCTCGAAGACGCCGGACACGAGCCGTTCGCGGCGCTCCCGCCCCCGCCGCCCTCCTCGGCCGGCACGGCTGGGGACGACCCGTACGCGCGCCGGGTGCGCCGCATCGACCAGGAAACGAAGAAGCGCCGGTCGGGGCGCATCCACACGCCGTACGACGAGCAGGAGCTGCAGGTGACGCCGCGCGGCACGCGCACGAAGTTCCTGAACGACCGCTCCATCGGCAGCCAGGCGTCCGGCCTCACGCAGGTGATGATTCAGTTCGCGCCGGGCAAGACGCAGTCGCTCCACCGGCATCCGGGCGAGGCGTGGCTCTACGTCGTCGAGGGGCAGGGGCACAGCTTCATGGGCATCGCGCCCGACAAGGGGCAGCACCACCGCTGGAAGAAAGGCGACCTCATCATCGTCGACCACTTCCTGTGGCACCAGCATTTCAACGACGACCCGGTCAACCAGTGCCGGCTCGTCCGCGTCCACATGTTCGATTCGCTGCTCGAGACGATGCGCGCCGTGACCGACCCGCTGGTGCTCTTCGAGGAAGCCGAGGACACGCTGCTCTCCGCGCAGGAGCTGTCGCAGATCCAGTGGCCCGACGACACACGGCCTGACGCCTGATGGACAGGGCGCTCCCTCCGGGCGTCTTGTCGATGCACGTCCTGCCGGCCGATCATCACGACCGCGACTGGGATGCGATCATCGTGCCGCGCGAGGTGAAGGAGCGGCTGCTGTCGCAGGCGCTGCTCGTGCTCGAGCACGGCCGCAAGCTGGCGATGCTGTCGGGGCTCCCCCACGGGCTGATCGTGCTCGCGGGCCCGCCCGGCACGGGCAAGACGACCATGGCGCGCGGGCTGGCGCAGGTGGCGGCGCTCGCGCTGGCGCGCAAGGGCGCCACGATGCTCCTCGAGATCAACCCACACGCGTTTCCGAGCGACATGCTCGGCGAAAGCCAGCGCAACGTCACCCGGCTGCTGACGGAGACCGTCCCCGAATTCGCCGCTCGGCATCCCTTCGTCGTCGTGCTGATCGACGAGGTCGAGAGCTTCGCCGTCCGCCGCTCGGCGGCCTCGTTCGAGACCAACCCCGTCGACGTGCACCGCGCCACCGACGCCGTGCTGCTCGGCATCGACGAAATCGCCAGGACGCTGCCGTCGGTGCTGTTCGTCACGACGACGAACTTCATCGAGGGCGTCGACGAAGCCTTTCTGTCGCGGGCGGACCTGGTGATGCGCTTCGCGCTGCCCGATCGGGAGACGGTTGCGCGCATTCTCGGCCACAGCCTCGCCGAACTGGCGGTGCAGTGGCCGGCGCTCACGCCGATGGCGGACGATGCGGGGCGCATCGGCGAGCTGGCGGCGCTGTGCGAGGGGTGGGACGGACGCCGCATCCGCAAGCTGATTCTGGCCGCGCTCGCGCAGCGGCTCCAGGTGGCGCGCGATCCGGCGGCCCTGTCGTGGGACGACCTGTTCGAGGCGGCGCGCAAGCAAGGCGGCGTCGAGTGGGCGGGCGGCCGCGCGCCGACCTCGCGCGAGCTGTTCCCCGACGTGCCGAACGAGCTGATGCACGACCACGATCACGGCCACGATCCGCATCATCATCCGGGATCCGGGGTCCGGGATCCGGGATCCGGCACACACGCGCATCCGCACCGCCACACGCATACGCATCAGCGCGACGACGAACACTCGTGATAAACTTTTCGCGCAATTTTCGCTTCATCGCAAGAAATCAGGAGGAATCAGATGGGTAGACCCAGCGCTCTCGCGGGGCTGATGATCGCTCTCGCCCTGCTCGTGCTGCCGGCTCTCGCGCACGCGCAGGAAGCGACGATCAGCGGCACGATCACCGACGCGACGGGGGGCGTGCTCCCCGGCGTCGTGGTCACCGCGGTGCACGACGCGAGCGGCAACACGTTCGAAGCCGTCACCGATGGCGCGGGCGGCTACCGGATGTCGGTGCGCATCGGCACGTACCGGCTGCGGCTGGAGCTGACCGGGTTCGCGCCGCTCGAGCGCCTCGGGCTGCAGCTGCAGGTCGGCCAGCAGCCGGTCATCAACTTCCAGATGGCGCCGGCCACGCTGCAGGAGTCGGTCACGGTCACCGCCGAGGCGCCGCTCATCAACGTCACGCAGTCGAACCTGGGCAGCACGGTGAGCGCCGAGCAGGTCGAGAACCTGCCGCTCAACGGCCGCAACTGGGTCGACCTGACGCTCCTGTCCCCAGGCAGCAACCAGAACTTCGTGGCGGAAGTACCGGATACGAGCTTCCAGCTGAACGTGGACGGGCAGCAGGTGACGCAGAATATCGCCCTGACCTTCGGCCAGCCGCGCTTCAGCAAGGACACGATTGCGGAGTTCGAGGTGATCACCAACCGCTTCGACGCCCGCCAGGGCCGTTCGATGGGCATGCAGGTGAATGCGATCACCAAGTCCGGCACGAACACGGCCGCCGGCACATTCTCCGGCTACTTCCGCGACGACAGCTTCAACGCCGCCGACCCGATCCAGAACCGCGTGCTGCCCTACTCGAACCAGCAGTTCAGCTCGACCTACGGCGGGCCGATCGTCCGGGATCGGTTCCATTACTTCGCCAATTTCGAGTACGAGCGCGAGCCGTACGTCCGCACGTACTCGAGCGTGTTCCCGGGCTTCAACATCGACCAGCCGGGCACGCGGACGGAGAAGAAGGGCGGCGTCCGCCTCGACTATCAGTTCTC
>CAZGLC010000310.1:3521-4694 GCA_964526235.1 uncultured Bifidobacteriaceae bacterium | reverse complement strand
CACGGGGCTCTGCCCCTTCCAGGTCAGGACGGCCGAGCTGTCGCGCCGATCGTAGTAGGTGGCGCCCCCCTTGATCTCGTTCACCGACCGGTTGCTCACCACCTGCGTGAAGGTCCCCTGGTACTGGCTGGCAATCCGGCCGTGTTTTCGCGTGTTGATCGGGTGGGTGGTCGAGCCGCCGCCGACATGGAACCAGCGGTTGTAGCTCGACGCCCTCGCGGACAGCCGCATCGATGGCGTCATCTGATAGTCGACGCGCCCGAGCGGCTTGTGCGCGCGGTCGGTGAGCGCGACATCCCTGTTGAAGAAGGGGTAGGGTCCGCTGTACACGAACGTCTTCGGCTCGCGCTCGTACTCGTAGCTGCCGAAGAAGTGCAGCCGATCGCGGATGATCGGCCCGCCCAGCGTCCCGCTGACCTGCTGGTTCGAATAGGGGAGCACGCGGTTGGCGACGAAATCCTTCGAGTTGAAACGGTCGTTCCGGAAGTAGCCGCCGACGGTGCCGGCGAAGGCGTTGGTGCCGGACCTGGTGATGGCGTTCACCACCATCCCGGTCGAGCGCCCGAAGCTCGCGTCGAACCGGTTCTGCACCACCTGGAACTCCGCGATCGCGTCCCGGCTCCACTGCGGCTGCTCGCCGTCGACGGCGGAGTGGTACATCGTTGTGACCTGCTGGCCGTCGACGTTGGTCTGCGAGTAGCCCTGGCGGTTCTGCACCAGCCCGCCCGACTCGTTGCGGCGGGCCCCGGGCGTCAGGAGCGCCAGGTCCATCCAGTTCCGCCCGTTGATCGGCAGCTCGGCCATCTGGGTGGGATCGATGTTGGCGCCGACCGTCGACGCCGTGGTGTCGATGAGCGGCGCCTCGCCCGTGACCGTCACCGTTTCCTGGAGCGCCGCGGGCGCCATCTGAAGACTGATCGGCACCTGCTGCCCGAGCAGCAACTGGACGCTGGTACGCGTGACCGTCTGGAACCCGGACAGCTGCGCCGTCACGCGATAGCCGCCCACACGCACCGGCATGCGAAAGCCGCCGCTCCCGTCGGTGACGGTCTCAAACGTGTTGCCCGTGGCCTCGTGGACCGCGGTGATTGTCACGCCCGGAAGGACGCCACCCGTCGTGTCGGCGACCGTCCCCATCAGGACGGCCTCCTGCGCCTGACTCACCGCAGGCCA
>CAZGLC010000310.1:0-3421 GCA_964526235.1 uncultured Bifidobacteriaceae bacterium | reverse complement strand
TGTCGGCGACCGTCCCCATCAGGACGGCCTCCTGCGCCTGACTCACCGCAGGCCAGGCGATGAGCATCGCGATCAGCAGCAGCCATCGGCCGATACTCGACCTTCTCATGTTGCCTCCTTCTACTCCCCAAGAACGTCGAATGAGGACCGCTCGAGCGCCGTGTATAACCAGCATGTTCACGCGTGGATACGCGTGAACAAAGGTGCCGTATTGTATGGCCGGGTCCCGGAGGCGTCAATGCGGCGATCCCCGGAACGGGATTTTTCGCGGCGCTTACCGCGCTCCAGCCTTCTGCACGTTCGCCGGCACCGGCATGATCACGTACGGGTTGTACGTGTTCGTCTTGTCGATCGTGAGATCCAGCACCGTCTGTCCGTCCACGGTCCGCACGACGCGCGCCGGCACGAAGATGTCGGCCCTGTAGTCGGCCTCGTTCAAATCGCCGTAGTTGGCGAACGTCGTCACGTGGAGCCGATCGCGGACGCGCAGCTCCACGCGCGCCGGCCGCGAATTGGCGTCGAGCGTCACCTTGACGGGCGTCCCCGCAAGCTCGCCGACCACGAGGTACGTCGTCGTCTCGGGCTTGCCGTTCACCAGCGGGAAGGTCACCACGGTCGCGCCGTTCTCGACGCCGACCTTCGTCTTCTCGCCGGCCGCCACCGCCGCCTTGACGACGCCGAACGGAGTGATCCAGAGGCGGAGCAGGCGATCCGTCACCGTGTCCATGGCGGGGACGGCGCTCCCCCATCCGGGCTCGAGGCCGCCGCCGATCTTGTCGATCTCGTTCCAGGCGTGCGTGCCGCTCACGACCTGGATCTGGCGCTGGCCGTCGCCGCGGACGACCTCGATGCGCATGCCGGGAAAGTCGTACGCGAGCTGCGCGTAGTAGCTCTTGATCGCGATCTCGGGGCCGGCGCCCTTCGGGCCGACCTCGCGCATCGTCCCGCGGCCCCAGGCCTCCAGCGTCATGACCGAGTCGAGCTCGTTGACCGTGCGCAGCATGCCGAGGCTGTTCGCCATGCTGTAGAGGACCTTCTTCAGGTCCGGGGCCTGCTGCGCCTGGATCACCGGCGCGGAAAGCGCCAGCGCCGCCATGATTCCCGCTGCGTACCTGTACATCACCCGCGCTCCCTCGTGACCATGTGCTGCAGATCGCGCTCGACGCACGGCAGCGGCTCCTCGATTTCGGCGTTCGGATCGGTGTTGGCGATCCGCGTCAGCGGTCCGGTCTTCCACGGCTGCATGAGCAGCGAGTCGGTGACCTCGGCCTCCCACGTGAGCGCGTTGCCCACGCGCCGTATCCGCTCGATCACCCGCTTGTCGGGGCTCGTGACCCAGCCGGGCCACCCGAGCCACTCGAGACCGTTGAAGTCGACGGTGGAGATGACCAGCGTGTCGCCCTCCCACCGCCCGACCGAATGGCCGAACCAGGTGCCGAGCCACTGATCTTCCGGCGGGTGCGGACGGCCGTCGAGATAGATCCGGCGGATGTGCAGCGGGTAGACGAAGATCAGGTGCGTATCCGTCTGCACGATCTCCTGGGGCAAGCCGATGCGCGGGACGCCGTCCGGCATGCACTGGAACGCCGGGTCGGGCGCCTTCAGCGAATGGCCGTGAATGTCGTTGAACTGGACGCGCGCCCAGTGCTGAGGCTTGTACCACGGCCGGCTCTCACGCGGCGCGACGCGCTGCCGCACGCCGGAGTCGCGCTCGAAATCGACCGGGCTGCCGGTGCGGCTGCGCAGGATGTTCGTGAAGTCGCCGCTCTCCCTGTTGAATGCGGCCGGCACCGCCTCGCCGCGCGACCGGGTGGCGACCCAGACCCCGCCGAAGTCGGGAACGCCGTTGGGCCGCTTCGGCGTGGGCGCTGTCATCGCCTGCGTGACGGCGGCCGGCGAGGGCTGGCCACCGCCCCCCTGGGCCGCCACGTCGGTCGCGGCCAGCGCGATCGCCGCGACGAATGCACCAAGACTGCCGATGACGAACCGCTGCTGCATGACGCTTCTCCGAATTAGTGATTCGCGATTCGCGATTCGCGATTCCAAATCACGAATCACGAATCACGAATTACTTGTTTCCCGACGCGTCGCCGAACCAGATCTGCACCTTGCGGCCGTCGGGAAACACGATCGCCGAGGTGAAGATCCGCTCCCCGCCATCCCGCGCGGCAAACCCCTCGAACGTGTAGGGCTCTCCGACCCGGAACGACGCGGGACCGCGGAGGAATCCGGCCTGCCGAAGGGCCGCGGGGCCGACCGTTTCGGCGCCCCACTGCTTGGTCTGGCCCTTGTCGTCGGTCACGTCGAACCAGAAGTACGCATGGGGGTTGATCCACTCGATCCGCGCGAGGGTCCCCTTCAGAGTCAACGTCTTCTCCGTGTCGAACTGGGCCTGCAGCGCATGGTGCGCCTGGACCGAGCCGGTCCAGAGCAGCAGGCCGGCCAGCGCGAGTGCCCCGCCAAGCGTGTACTTCATCACCGATGCCTCCTGGAAAAAACGACGATCGCAAGAATTCTACTTCAGAGCCACCGGCGCCGGCCGCGCAAATCGGGCGGCGTCGACCGGCGCGTTGATCCGCACGTCCTTCAGGCGGAATACCACCCGGTTGTTGGTCCACGCCTTGACCCATTGGAAGGGCCGGCGGATGCCCCCCACCTCGCGATAGTCGGAGAAATCGAACCGCGTCGGGACGGGCCCGACCGCGGTGTCGTTCCACCGGATCACGCGCACCAGCAGCCCCGCCTCGTCGAAGTACAGGTGCACGGGCGTCTGCCCCTGGTTCGTGCCCTGAAGCACGATGACGGGCGCGTCGTCGATCAAGTCTTCACTGACCTGCCATCGGCTGTACGCCTTCTGGATGGTGTGCGGCGCGACGGCGACGAGCGCATCGATCCGCGCGCCCGAGAGATTCCCGCCCGTATACGTCAGCGTGAAATTCGGCGCGGCGGCGTCGATGCCCGCGAACCAGGCGTTCCGGCCGTCGTAGACGAAGATGTTGTCGCCTTCCTTGCGGTGCACGATCGTGGTGAACGCATCGGGCGCCCGGCCGAAGAGCTCGACCGGCACCTCCACGTGCGACGTGTCCCACCCGGCGTAGGTGCCGGTGGCGGCGAACGTCTTCACCCCGCCCAGGCGCGCGGCGCCCCCGATCGCGCTGATGTACTTCGCGAAGATCTGGTCGACGTCCTTCCCGCGGTCGGGCAGCGCGATGAATTCCAGCCGATCGGGACTCTCCGGCGGCGGCGTCCCGTATTGAATCGACAGGTTCGGCACGCGCTGGGGGGTCGAGGTGGCGCTGTGGCACGTATAGCAGGTCACGCGGCGCTCGCCGCGGAAGGAATTCTTTTTGATCGTTTTGCTGATCACGTCGATCTTGAGCGCCCGGTTGATAATCTGCGTCTGCTCGTCGATCGTGTGTTG
>CAZGLC010000309.1:0-4722 GCA_964526235.1 uncultured Bifidobacteriaceae bacterium | reverse complement strand
TTCCCGCGCTCCTGCTGATACAGCTTCATCAGCTGTTCGACGTTCTCGTTGTTCGTGCAGAAGTTTTCCGTCAGGTCCTCGCTGCCCAGTGAGTACGTGCGCCACGCCGACGTCCAGGGCTTTGTGAGCACCTTGGGATCCTCGACGGTGTACTGGAATTCGAGATAGTTCCGCGACGGGCGCCGGAGCCGCTCGATGATCCGCACCTCGTCGCTGTGGAACCATCCGTTCCCCTGGATCCAGGTGCGCGGGTCGAGCGACACGGTCTCGAGCACGAGCGTGTCGCCCTCCCAGCGCGACGCCGTGTCGCCCATGAAGAGCGACTCCTGCTCGTCCTTCGGCCTGTGCTGCCGCGGGATGCGCACGACGCGCCAGTTGTTGTTGCTCTCGATCAGGTGCACGAACAGCCGCGGCGTCATCACGATCTGGTGCGGATAGGGATTGATCGTCCACATGCCGGGCACGCCGAGCGGCTGACAGGTGACCTGCGCGTTGCCGAGCTGCTGCTCCGTGCGGCTCATGCCCTTGATCTTCTCCGCCGCCGACGGCTGGAACGGGATCGGGTCCTCCTTGAGCGGCGCGTCGGGCACGACGCTCCAGGCATTCGCCTTGCCGGTCGGGCCCGCGAACCAGACGCCCGACAGGTCGACGTGGCCGTCCGCCATGCGCGGCGGCGGACCGCCGGGCGGCAGGGGCACGGGCTTCACGCTGCCGCGTGCGTCCACGAATGTCTTCGGCGGTTCCTGAGCGGCGGCGGTCGCGCTCAGCATGCCGGCCGCGGCGAGCAGCAAGGCCGTCAGCATCTTCATGGCTTCTGACCCTGTGATTTTTCAACCTCGATCAGCTTGCGCAGCTGGTCGGTCTGCTGGTTGTTGGTGCAGAAGTTCTCGGTCAGATCCTCGTCCTTGACCGGCTCGTCCGGGACGACGCTCCAGGCGTTGGCACGCCCGGTCGGTCCCGGAAACCAGACACCCGAGAAGTCCGGCTTGCCGTCCGCCAAGCGCGGCGCCGGCCCTCCGGGCGGCAGCGGCACCGGCTTCACGCTGCCTCTGGCCTCGACGAACGGCTTCGGCGGATCCTGGGCGGCGGCCGCGACGGAGAGCAGCCCCACCGTGGCGACCGCGAGGCAGATGAACGTCTTCACCTTATCTCCAGATCTTGGTGCCGAAGATGCCTTCGACGTCCTGCCCGAGCCGCTGGACGGTGCCATCCGACAGCTTGATGAACGAGGCCGCGTAGCGGTTCTTCTCGCCGTTTCTCGACCCGCACCCTCTGACGACGACCTCCTTGCCGACGCTGGCGTTCAGGACAGCCGGCGTCGCGCCGCCGCGGCGCAGGTTGGAGGTCGACGACAACTGGAACGTCGCCTCCTCAGCCTGGCCTTCCGGCGCCTTCACGTCGAGGAAGATGTAGGCATGCGGATTCTCGTAGCTCACCCGCGTGAGCACGCCCGTCACGTCGGCGCAGTTCTTCGCGTCGAACTCGACGGCGAACGCATGGTGCGCCGGCGCGGGCCGAGCGGTGAGCAGGACCGCGAGGCAGAACAGGATGCCAATCGGCACTTTCATCGGGACCACCTCCGTCAGAAATCGTACTTAATTCCGAAGTTCCCGGCACTGTCAACCCGACATCTATATAATCCGCTCAATTCCCACGGGCACGAACGCCCTCCCCGGCCGGCCACGACCTGAGTCGATCCATGGAGGTTGACATGAGTCGGACGCCTTTGACGCATGCGAGACTGTTGGCGGTCGCCGTCGCGGCATTCCTGGCGGCCTGGGCGCCCCAGCCCCGTGCCCAGCAACCGCGGATCGGATCCTCCGACATCGGCGGCATGGTGACGAGCGCCGGCGGTCCCGAGGCCGGCGTCTGGGTCATCGCGGAAACGACCGGGCTCGGCACGAGCCGATACGCCAGGATCGTCGTCACCGACGACCAGGGCCGGTACCTGCTGCCCGCCCTTCCGTCGGGTGCGCAATACAACGTGTGGGTGCGCGGGTTCGGTCTCGTCGACTCGCGCCGCGTGGCTGCGAAGCCCGGCACGACGCTCAACCTGACCGCCACAGTTGCGCCGACGCCGCAGGCGGCGGCCCAGTACTACCCGGGCTCGTACTGGTGGTCGATGCTCAGGATTCCCGACAAGACCATGGTCGCGCAGGCGGACTGGATCGACGGCATCAAGCAGAACGGCTGCGGCAACTGTCACCAGGCCGGCGGCCCCCTCATGCGCTCCCTCGATCATGCGGCCCTTGGTGTTGGCGAGAAGGACTCACGGGCGGCATGGGCGGCGCGGCTGCGCATGGGCCAGGCAGGCGCGGCGATGGTCGCCGGGGCCAACACCCTGGCGACGAAAGACGGTGGCCTGCTGGCCAGGCTCGCCAACTGGACCGACCGGATCGCGGCAGGCGAGGTGCCGGCGCACACGCCGGCACGGCCGCAGGGCCTCGAACGCAATATCGTCGTCACGCTGTGGGACTGGTCGCGTCCCACGGCGTATCTGCACGACCTGATCGGCACCGACAGGAGAAAGCCGACGGTCAACGGCTGGGGCCCGCTCTACGGCGCGATGGAGCTGAGTACGGACTGGGTCCCCATCCTGGATCCCGTGCTCCACACGGCGACCGAAACGAAGATGCCGGTCAGAGTCGCAGGCACACCGAGATCGTCGACGGTCAACATCGCCCCGGCGCCGTGGCGCTACTGGGGCGACCGCGCCATCTGGGACACGCAGGTCAACGCCCACACCAACATGATGGACGGCGAAGGCCGCGTCTGGTGGTCGGCCACCCTCCGGCCGCAGTGGGAGCAGCCGGCGTTCTGCCAGAAGGGATCGGATCATCCCTCGGCGAAGGCGTTCCCGCTGGAACGCGCGTCGGGTCCCACGACCAATACGGCCAACTTCGTCCAGAACGCGCGCGGCGTGACGATGTACGATCCGCAGACGAGGCAGTGGGCGTTCGTCGACACGTGTTTCGGGACGCATCACCTGAACTTCGGTTACGACGCCGACAACACGCTGTATCTCGGCAACAACGGTGGCCCCCAACTGGGCTGGATCAATACGCGCGTGTTCCTCGAGACCGGCGACTCGGCGAAAGCGCAAGGCTGGACGCCCTTCGTCATCGACACCAATGGCAACGGCAGGCGCGACGAGTATGTCGAGCCCGATGTGCCCGTCGATCCGCGTAAGGACAAGCGTGTCAACCTCGGCTTCTACGGCATTGCCGTGAACCCGAAGGATGGGAGCGTCTGGGGATCGAATACGGCGGGGCGGGGCTGGATCGTGCGCGTCGACTTGGGTGCGAATCCACCGGCCACCGCGCTGACCGAGGCCTATCAGCTGCCGTCCGGTGAATTCGGCATCCGCGGCATGGACCTGGACAGCACAGGGATCGCCTGGGCGGCGGGAGCCGGTGGCCATCTGATCAGCTTCGATCGCAGCAAGTGCCGGATTCGCAACGGCCCCACGGCAACGGGCGATCACTGTGCGGAGGGATTCACGCTGTATCCGCTGCCCGGACCGAGGTTCGACGGCGTCGACGGCCCGCTCGCCATCGTCGCCAGCCCGTATTACGTCTGGGTCGACATCCACGACATCCTCGGGCTCGGCAGAGACACCGTCATCGTGCTCGACAATCAGTCCGACGGCGTGCAGGCGTTTGTAAACGGCAAGTGGGTGCACCTCGCCGTTCCATATCCGATGGGCTTCTTCACGAAAGGCTTCGAGGGGCGCATCGACGATCCCACGGGCGGCTGGAGCGCGCGGGGACTGTGGGCGACGTGGGGCGGCCGCGCGCCGTGGCATAGCGAAGGCGGAAAGGGAACCCCGCCGTACGCCGTCCAGTTCCAGCTGCGCCCGCATCCGCTCGCGACTGCCAACTGACGGCTGCGGATCTCATCTGCGATGCGCCGGTTGATTGTCTTCGCGGGAATCGGACTCGCGCTTGCCGCCTCGCTCGCCGGCGTGGCGGCACAGACGCAGCGGTCCGCCCTGTACGCGGCGGTCGGCGCGGAGCTCACGCAGTACGACGTCGATACCGGGCGTGCGACGCTCGCGAAACGCCGCACGGTGACGCTGCCGGCCAACGTGCAGGAGGCGGCGCGGCACCCGTCGGGCCGCTATGTGTACTTCGGATGGAGCAACACAGGCGCAAGCTATGGCGCATCAGGCGGTGCGCCCGGCGAGGCGGCCCGTCACGGCGTGACGGCCTTTCGCGTCGATCCGAAGTCCGGCGAGCTCATGACGCACGGAGCCGCGGTACCGCTCCGCGCGCGGCCGATTCATCTCACCACCGACATCGACGGACGGCACCTGCTCGTCGCGTACAACCTGCCGAGCGGTGTGACCGTTCACCGTCTTCAGCCCGACGGGACGATCGGTGCGGAAGTGGAGCAACCGTCCGCGCTCGACCGCGGCATCTACGCACACCACGTGCGCGTGCTGCCGTCGAACCGGGCCGTCGTGCTCGTCACGCGCGGCAACGCGCCGACCGCGGGCGCGCCGGAGGAGCCTGGGGCCCTGAAGGTGTTTGGGTACTCGAACAGCGTGCTCACCAATCGCACGTCGATTGCGCCGGGGGGCGGCTACGGCTTCCAGGCGCGGCACATCGACTTTCATCCGTCGCGCCCGTGGGCCTATCTGACGCTCGAGCGGCAGAACCAGATCGCCGTCTTCGGCATTGTCGAGGGGTCGCTCTCGGCGGCTCCGCTCTTCTCGAAGAC
>CAZGLC010000308.1:0-4736 GCA_964526235.1 uncultured Bifidobacteriaceae bacterium | reverse complement strand
GCCATGCCGGCGCCGGCGCATGCACCCGCGCGACGGCGCGGCCAGTCAGCCGACCATCCGTGGCATCAGGCAGTCCCGGATAACATTTCTATTTCGTTAAGAATGGGGACATTTCTATTTCGCTTTGACACGCGATACGCCGTATGTTGACGCGGTCGCCAAAATGGCCTAGAGTGCGCCACCGGTCCTTCTGCGCTTCGGCTTCATCTCCGCGTACCGCCAGCCATCGTAGTCTCGGTCGTTGAACCCGAAGGAGGGCGTATGAGAGCCGACTTCCTGAAGCGCGTGCTACGCGTCTGCGCGGTCCTGCTTCTGCCTGCGGGCGGCTTCGCGCAGGAGGCAACCATCACCGGCACAATCACGGATTCGACCGGCGGCGTGCTGCCCGGTGTCACCGTGGTAGCCGTCCATGAAGCCACAGGTAACCAGTTCGAAGCGGTCACCGATGGGCTCGGGATCTTCCGCGCTGCTGTTCGCATTGGCGGTTACCGCATGACCGCCGAGCTGCCGGGTTTCACGCGCGTCGAGCGATTCGGTGTGCAGCTTCTGGCGGGTCAGACAGCGACCGTCAGCATGCAGATGACGCCGTCGACGATCCAGGAGACGGTGACCGTCACCGCGGAAACGCCGCTCGTCGACCTGACCTCGTCGCAAGTCGCGGGCAACGTCGATTCGCGGCAGATGTCTGAGCTGCCGGTGCTGGGGCGGAACCCCCTCGAGCTGATGCTGATGGCGCCTGGGGCGCGGCAGAACCAGGTCGAACAGGGCACGCTGCCGATGATAGGCGGCGGCGGGACGCTGCAGCTCAACATCGACGGCCTGCAGGTGACGAACAATATCGTTCCGAGCGGCGCCCGCAACACGAGCTTCGGCCGGGAGGCCATCGCGGAGTTCCAGCTCATCTCGAATCGTTTCGACGCGACGCAGGGCCGGTCGGCGGGCGTGCAGGTGAACGTCGTCACCCGCTCGGGGACCAATACGCCCGCGGGGTCGCTGTCGGGCTACTTCCGGCACGACAATCTGAACGCGGCGGATCTTATCGAGCAGCGGGTGCTGCCGTACTCGAGCCAGCAGTTCAGCATGACGGCGGGCGGGCCGATCCGGCGGGACCTGGCGCATTTCTTCGTCGTGTACGAATTCGAGCGGGAGCCGAAGACCGTCACGCACAACACGCCCTTTCCCAGCTTCAACATCGACGTGCGCGGCGTCCGCCGGGGGCACAAGCCGACGGCCCGGCTGGACCTCCAGTTCTCCAGCGCCACGCGACTCTCGGTGTCCGGGTGGCTCTGGCGGGATACTGACCCTGTCGACACGTCGCAGGGGAACGTCGGCGGGGCGACGAACCATCCGATCAACCAGCACACGTACCAGAATTCCGCCGAGGCGGGCCAGGCGACGCTGACGCGCGTGATCGGCAACCGGGCCTTGAACGAACTGAAGGGGGGTTGGGCGGCGAACCGGTGGTTTATCGACCCGAGCATCAAGTGGACGAACCCGACGACGCTCGCCGACTCGCGCGACCCGCGCGCCAACGAGCTGCAGCTCCCGCCGCTGATTACGTTCAACGGGTTCAACATCGGGGGCGGCGCGAACTTTCCGCAGCGGATCGGCCAGGAGGTCGGCACGCTGCGAAACGACTTCACCTATTCATACGTGGCGGGGGGCCGCCACGACCTCCGGACGGGCGGCGAGTATCTGCATTACCAGATTCCGTTCGAACTGTGGTGCAACTTCTTGCGCGGGAACCTGCGCGTCGACCGGGGGCCGTTGCCGCGCAATCTCGAGGAGCTGTTCCCGGTCTGGAACGACCCCGGCACGTGGAACCTTGCCCCGCTCTCGCCCATCACGCGCGACTTTCAGATCTCGGGCGGCAACTGCGCCTTCGACAATCCGCGGAACATCTTCGCGTTCTGGGCGCAGGATGACTGGCAGATCACCTCTCGCCTGACGCTGAACCTGGGCCTGCGCTACGACGTCGAGTCCCAGGTGTGGGCGAACCACCTGGAGGTGGCGCCGTTCCTCGAAGCCGGGCGGCCCGACGACAGGGACAATATCGCCCCGCGCGTCGGGCTCGCGTATGGGCTGAACGACCGCACGGTGATTCGGGGCGGGGTCGGGAAGTACTTCGCCGAGGTGAATAACCAGTCGTCACACCCGATCAGAGTCGCCCATCAGCAGCGAGTGGTCAATGTGCTCAATGACGGACGGCCCGACTTTGCGGTCAACCCGTGGAACGGCCCCTTGCCGGCCTTCGACGTTCTCGAGCAGCGCTTCTGCAATGTCAACTTCGTGGCCGGCTGCTTCCGGCGGGCCATCGGGCAGTCAATCGCTGGGCCAGACTACACGACTCCGCACGCCTGGCACGTGTCGATCGGCGTGCAGCGGCAGATCGGCAGGCTCATCGCGGTGACGGCCGACTACGCGTACCAAGGACAGCGCCACAGGCTTATCCCCAACTACAACATCAACCTGGCGTTCGATCCGGCGACGGGCCTGAACTACCCCTTCAGCGACATTAGCCGCCGTCCGTTCCCGGACTGGGCCCAAGTCCCGGTGACCCTTTACGGTGGTCGCGACAACTACCACAGCATGGACGTGTCGTTCACCAAGCGGTTGAGCAACCGCTGGCAGGCCGGGGCGACCTATACGTTGTCGGGCTACTGGGACGGAGTGCCGGGCCCGTGGAGTGGGCTGAACCCGGTCCCGTTCGCGGTGCGGGAGCCGCTGGGCGAGGAATACGGCCTGGCGGAGACGGACCAGCGTCACCGGGCGGTCGTCAACGGGATCTGGGAGCTGGGATACGGCTTCCAGTTGAGCGGGCTGTACTTCTTCGGGTCGGGGAGCCGCTTCCAAACCTACTACGGCGGCGACGCCCTCAACACCGGTGCGACGGGTGTGGGGCAGGCCGCCCGCCCGGCCTCGACCCGCGCGCGCCCGGCCAGCGTTGGCGGCGGCGTTGTCCCGCGGAATGACCTCGTGGGCAAGGCGCTTCACCGCGTCGATATTCGCCTGCAGAGGCGATTCGCGCTGTTTGGTCGCGCGAGGGTCGACGGCATCGCGGAGGTGTTCAACCTGTTCAACCACGAGAACTACGGGTCGTACGTGGAGCAGGAGAGCAACCCGCGCTTCCGGGAACCGGACTTCAATCCCGCCACGGCTTATCAGCCGCGGAGCGCGCAGTTGGGGTTCCGGTTCGCGTTCTGAAGGGGTCGGGAACGTGCCGGACAGGCAGCGCGCACGCCGCTGACGCAGTAGACGTCCCATGGCGTCCTCCTTCGCGAAAACGGGGTGGTGTCCGGCCAGACACACCCTATCTCGCGGAGGAGGCTCCGCCTCACATGCTCAGATCCACCGCGCAGCGGTTTTGCTCAATTGGCAGTGACCCCTAGCAACTAAAACATCATGGTGTCAAAGCGGGCGCGCGGTTGCTGGTGAACATCGATCACCGGAGGCGCCGGGTGCCCACCGAGCGCGCCCCGCGCGGGTGACGGTCGTCGTCCACTGGTTGCGACGCTCGAGCCCTGAAGAAGTGAACCCTGACGGCGGCCCCGCGACGAGCGCGAGCAGTCGCCTGGCCAATGGCTGTACCTCCGACTACCGTGTGAGCGGATTGGCTTCGTCGCCCGAGTCGTCGAACCCGGCGGCGAATCCGCCGCATCCGGCGGTGCACTTGGTCGCCGGGTCGGGGGCGCGCCCGGCCGCGAAATCGCGCTCCTCGGCGCGCGCGCCCGACAGGAGCGCCGTCATCCCGTAGTTCCCCTCGTGGCAGCGCGGCTCCTTGTACACGCGGTTCTCGGCGTCGCTCTGCTTCTTGTATTCCTGCCTGACGGTCCACGGCCGCGTCCAGACCGTCGGGTCCTCGATCGTCACCGTGTACTCGAGCGTGTCGGCGTCGAGGCGCCGCCACTGCTCGGTGAGGTGCAGGTTCTCGTAGGAGCCATTGAAGTACGTCTTCGGCGAGAAGTTCGCCACGTCGACGGCGAGCGTGTCGCCCTCCCAGCGTCCGCGGGAATTGCCCCACCACTGGCGCACCGGCTGCGGCACGTGGGACGTGGACGTCACGGGAATCACGCGCTGCCATCCCTGGCCCTGGGCGGTGTCGTAGAAGATCGCCACCGAGCCGCGCGACTGCACGATCTGGAGGAGGAACCCGGTGTTGCCGCCGAAGTCGGGCATGATGGCCGCCATGCAGCGCTCGCCGAGGTTGCGGTCCTCGGGATTGTGGGAACGATTGATCACGCCGCCGCCGCCGCCCGGGCCGCCGGCGCCGACGACCGTCAGGTAATGCGGAGGCACGTCGTTGCGCCGTGGTGACGGCGGGGCGTACTTGCCGCCGGCGCATCCGGGCATGTTGTTCCGGCAGGTGTCCGTCGCCTGGAGCAGCGCCAGCTGGAAGGCGCGAAGCTCGGCGCGCTTCTTCTGCGCCTCCGGCGTGAGCGGCGGAATCTGTCCGTTCGGCGGGTCGACGATGAGCGAGGTCCGCCGGCCGACGGGACGGTGGGTCGTGAAAATCGCGGCGTTGTAGGCGCCGCCGACGTCCTGCTCGGTGCCGCGCTCGTAGCGCCGCACGCCCTGGGCCGTCCGGCCGAGAATCTCCGCGCGCTCCTTGTCGAGCGCGGCCATTTCCTCCTCGGTGAGGAACTCCCGGTCGCCGTAGCGGGCGGGGCGCTGCAGCGGGATTTCGACCTCGTAGGTCCAGAGGCCCTGCAGGTCCGGATCGCCCCACGGCGTGTGGA
>CAZGLC010000307.1:0-4796 GCA_964526235.1 uncultured Bifidobacteriaceae bacterium | reverse complement strand
GCGAGCCCGGATGCCGAGGGAACCCTTGGCGGGCTCGTAGAAGCGGCCGATCGGATCGATCGATACCTAAGACAGGCCATCGAGCTTGGCGAACTGTGCTCGAACGATCCCGTGTGCGCGCAGCACCGGCCGGACGCGTGGCAGGAGGAGCGATTCCTTCATGGTGCGGCGTGTCATGGATGTCTGCTGCTGGCCGAGAGCTCGTGCGAACGTCGCAACGACTTTCTCGATCGCGCGCTGGTGGTGCCAACCGTCGATGGCGCGGGCGCGGCGTTCTTTGAGGAAGCCTGATTCGTGAGCCTCGCCTTCGAAGGCGCCTCGGCGGCCACGCTGCGTGCGCTCAGCGCAGCGCTGCGCAACGGGCAGCTCGTTACACCGCTCTCGTCGCTGGCCATTGCGCGCGTCGCCCCATCCTGTTCGGAGCTCGTGGGCCAGGAACTGATACGCCTCTCCACCGAGGGGATGCAGTCGGTTCATCTGGCGCTGTTGATGGACACGATGGCGAAGGCCGTCGAAGCAAGGCTGGCCAGTGGCGTCGAGCTGGTCTGGACCGGACCAGAATCCTCTGCGTCTCAGAGCAGGGATACAGCGATCGTCGTCGCGGAGCTGTTCCGGTCGGCGATGAAGTCTGTTCTCGTGAGCACGTTCGTTGTGCACCAGGCCGACACGGTGTTCAAGCCGCTGGCGGAGCGGATGGCGGAACTCCCTGGCCTGCGAGTGCAGTTGTTCGTTCATGTGGGACGAGGCGACAGGGATACGCGACACGAGTCGGAGATTCTTCGCGAATTCGCCGCAAAGCTCGGTGCCAAATGGCCTGGGCCGGTCCGTCCTTCGCTCTACTACGATCCGCGGTCTCTGGACATGAATCCCGACAAGCGCGCGACGTGGCACGCGAAGGTTATCGTCATTGATGATGAGACGGCATTCGTGACATCTGCGAACTTCACAGAGTGGGCGCAGCAGCGGAATGTCGAGGCGGGCGTCTTGATTCGAAACGCGCAGTTCGCGAGGCAGCTTCGCCAGCAGTTCGAAGGGTTGGTGCAATCGCGGGCAGTGGTGGAGGTCCCGGGGTTCAAGCCCTGATTGGATGGACTCCCCCGCTTCAACTGGCCTGTCGTGGCATTTAGCGACGGCTGTCGTCTCTACGCGGCACCATCGGCCTGCTCATGCGACGAGGGGCCCCAACGGACGGCCCAGCGCTACCTGGTGAACACGTAGACGGCGCCGGACTCGTCGACCCCATTGTCGGTCTGATTGCCGTTGACGCCGCTCGCCCCGCTGTCTTCGCCGCGCGCGCCCGCGAGGAAGAGCCTCCCGTTGCGGCTCACGGCGACGGCGCCGCCGAACTCGTCGTACGCCTCGGTGTTCGATCCCTTCACGTACGCCTGCTGACTCCACGTCGTGCCGCTGCGCGCGAAGACGTAGACGGCGCCCGCTTCGAGCGCCGACTCGTCCTTCTGATTGCCGTTGAGGCCGCGCGCGGCGCTGTCTTCGTTCTGCGCGCCGACGACGAGCGTGTGGCCGTCGCCGCTGAGGGCCAGGCGGACGCCGAACCAGTCGCCCTCGCCCGGATTCGACGCCTTGATGTACGCCTGCTGCGCCCACGTGCCGCCGCTGCGGGCGAAGACGGCCACGGCGCCCGCCGACTGGTCGGATTTCTGGTCGGTCGAGCCGGCGTCCGACGGCGCGTGCACGATGCCGCCGCAGAGGCAGTCTTCGTCGATCGATCCCAGCGCCAGCGTGTTGCCGTCGTCGCTCAGCGCCACCCCGACGCCCCACGAGTCGCCGCCTTCGGCGTTCCACGTCTTCAAATACGCGTCCTTGCTCCACGCGCTGCCAGTGCGGCGGAAGACGTACGCGGCGCCGGAGCCGTTGCGGCCCGTGTCGACCGGCGCGTTGACCGTCCGGCCCGAGCCGCCTTCGTCGTACACGCCCACTGCGACGAGGCTGCCGTCGGCGTTGAGCGCCACGGAGTAGCCGAACTGGTCGCCGAGGGTGAAGTTGGTCGGCGTGTCGGATTTCAGGTACGCCTGCTGCGTCCAGGCGCCGCCGGTGCGCGCGTAAACATAGACGGCCCCGGCCGAGCTGGCCGAGTCGTTGTGCTGGTCGGCGTTGATGCCGCCGGCGTTGCTGTCCTCGCTCGGCGCGCCCACGACGAGCGTGTTGCCGTTACCGCTGAGCGCGAGCGAGAAGCCGAACTGATCGCCTTCGCCCGGCAGATCCCCCTCGCCGGCGCGGCCCGTATTCGACGCCTTGATGTAGGCCTGCTGCGTCCAGGTGCCGCCGCTGCGCGTGAACACGTAGACCGCACCCGCCTGCGGGATGGAGTTGTCGTTCTGATTGCCGTTGACGCCGGTCGCGCCGCTCGATTCCCAGAACGCGCCGACGGCGAGCGTGTTGCCGTCGGCGCTGAGCGCCACGGCGTTGCCGAAGTGATCGCCGCTCCCGGTGTTCGACGCCTTGATGAACGCCTGCTGGGCCCATGCCGCGCCGCTCCGCGTGTACACGTACACGGCGCCCGCGTTGTAGGCGGACTCGTCGTGCTGATTGCCGTTCGTCCCGCGCGCGCCGCTGCTCTCGTGCTGCGCGCCGACCGCGATCGTGCTGCCGTCGGCGCTCGCGGCAACGGCATTGCCGATGTGACCGTCGAGCGCGCCCCCTTCGCCGAAGTGGTCGAACATGCCCGGGTTGGACGCCTTCAGGTAGGCCGCCTGCCTCCACGGGGCGGCCTGCTGCGCGTCCAGGGCGACGGCCATCGCGGCACCGGCACAGACGGCGGCTGCGGACAGGACTCTCGATCTCATGCGAAGGAATTCTATAGTGGGGACCGGATGCGGGGTAAAGGGCCGCGGCGCGCCCGCGGGAGGGTGCGCGCGACAGGTAGGGGGGATAGCGCTGGCAGGTACCGGTGTATCGCGCAGGCTTCAGCCTGCGCGAGCTTACTGCGCCGGCGCGCCCTGGCCGTAGTTCGCGTTCTGCATCACGACCTTGCCCGAGTCGGTCAGGACGACGCGCGCGCGCTCGGTCAGATTCATGTACGGCGCGCCGCTCTTCAGCCGGCGGCCCGTCAGCGTGACCTTGGTCCCCGGCTTGACGTCGTTGGTCCAGCCGGCCTTGATCAACTGCTGCGCGCCGCCCATCTCCGCCTGCCACCGCACGGTCTTGCCGCCCTCGGTGACGTCGATGACGACGATGGAGTGGGGGTTGATCAGCTGCGTTTCGACCACGACCCCGTTCAGGTTGACGACGTCTTCGATATAACGGCCGGCATCGCCGTGATGCGCGCGGACCGAACCCGCGGCGAGAAGGACGGCAGCGCCGACGCACATGGCCACATAAGAAATCTGCTTCACGATCTAATCCCTCCGGCCAGCTCCGAGTCCGGCCAGCTTCAATATACCGTATGTCGGGGTCAGACCCCGGTGATGGGGCGACTCAAGGTTACACGTCGACGAGAAAACCTTGAGTCGCCCCATCACTGGGGTCTGACCCCGGGCTTCGGCGGCCCGGGCTTCGCGAACCGCGCCGCGTCCACGGCGACGTTCGTCTGGACGTCGCTCAGCTCGAAATTCGACCGGCCGTCCAGCCAGGTGGTCGTCCATTTGAACGGGATCTTCACCCCGCCGACCTCCCGGTAGTCGGAGTAGTCGGTCTGCACCGGCAGCCGCCCGACGACCGAGGGCGTGGACCGCACCAGCCGCGAGAGCAGCCCCGTCTCCTCGTCGAAGTACAGCGTCACCAGGGCGTTCCCCTTCGACCCCTGCACCGCGAGCACCGTGCGGTCATTGATGAAATCGCTGCTGCTGCGCATGTTCGTCAGCGCCTGTCTGAGGTTGGCGGGGAACATCAGTTCCGCATCCGCGCGCATGGAATCGAGCTCGGCGCCGTGCAGCTCCATGACGTCGATCGGCTTGAAGGGCGCCGACACCCAGCCGGTCTTGCCGTCGAACACGGTGATGTTGTCGCCCGATTCGGGGTCGCGCACCATGATCGCCTTCTGATTCGGCGCCACGGCATAGATCTCCACGGGCCGCGGGAATCCTTCCGGCCCGTACCCCGAGTAGGTGCCTTTGCCGACGATGCGCGTGAGGCTCGTTGCGCGCGCGCCGCCGGCGGCCTGGACGTACTTGTCGAGAATCTGTGCGGCGGTTGGCGTGCCGGGCGGCCCCGGCGCGAGCAGGACGTCGAGCTCGTCGGGCGGCGGCGTGCCGTAGAGCAGCGCCAGGCTGGGCGTGGCCTTGGGACGGTTGGCGCCGCGGTGGCACGAGAAGCAGGTGACGACCTGGCGGCCGCCGAAGTGCTCCTTGTTGATCGCGGCCATCATCGCGACCATGCGGCGCGCCATCTGCTTCCGGGGGCTCACGTCCTTGGCGTAGTTCGCCCAGTCGTTGGACGAGGCGGTGTGGCAGTCCTCGCACGAGAAGCCGAGCGCCGCCGAGAACACGCCCATCGTCCCCATGAACTCGTCGACCGGGATCCCGCGGAGGACCGTGACGTTCTTGAAGACATTCTCGGCGAGCAACTGGTTCGGCGCCTGCCCCGGCGCGGCCGCGGCCTGCCCGCTGACCAGCGCCGCCGCGGCGAGCCACACGCAGGCCGTGCCCGCGACACCCCACACGATGCGCCTCGATCTCGTCATGTCCGGTGCGACCCTCCGCCTCTCATTCTCCCGTACGAGTTCCCCGGCGAGAAACACGGAAAAATCCGCGTTCTACGTGCCGCCGCGCAGCGGGCCGAACATCGGCGGCGGAATGCGGCGCTTCGACGCCGCCTCGTACGCCGACGCGACGCGCAGG
>CAZGLC010000306.1:0-4798 GCA_964526235.1 uncultured Bifidobacteriaceae bacterium | reverse complement strand
GTCTCGAGCCGCGCCATCTCGATCTCGGCGCCGACGAGGAACCCGATCATCGAGATCACCTGAATCTCACGGCGGCTGTGTACGTGCGGCTCGCGGTGCTGCACGTTGATGACGCCCACGAGCTTTCCCCGCGACAGCACGGGTACCGACAGGAACGCCTCGTAGCGGTCCTCCGGCAGCTCGTTGAACGTCTGAAACCGCGGATCCTCGAACGCACGCTCCCACACCGCGACCGGCTCGCGGTGCGCGGCCACCCAGCCGGTGATGCCCTGGCCGACGCGCAGCTTCAGCCGATCGACGACGTCGGGGTGCGGCGTCTTCGACGCCCGCAGGACGAGGTCGTCGCCGTCGAGCACGTACACGAAGCACGAGTCGAACGCCACGACGCTCGCCACGAATTCGACGACGCGGGCGAGGACGGCGTGAAAGGGGTCGGCGGCCGCAATGCGGCTCCCGATCTCGTGGAGCAGATCGATCTCGGTGGCGTCACCGCCGTTGTCGAACACGTGAGGACTAATCACACCCGGAACCCTGAACAGGCTGCAAGATGCGAACCGCCTGTTCCTGAAAAACCCGCGGATCATCGCGGTCGACCGCCGGTACTCGCTTACATTCATGTCGAGACAGCCGTGAACGGGCACATTTCTGAAAGAAACGCCGCTTACGCCGCCGGCTCGCCGCCGGCGCCGAGCCGCGCGGTCCGGTACGAGTAGACGCCTGTCTGCCGCACGGCCCTCGGCTGCCACTGGACCGACCAGCGCGCGCCGAGCTCCAGCAGCACGACGGTGCCGGCCGCGAACACGGCCGCGCATCCCAGCAAGCCGGGCGCATACGAGCCGGTGGCATCGCGGACGACGCCGAGCGCCGAGGGAAGGAAGAACCCGCCGAGCCCGCCCGCCGCGCCGACCACGCCGGTCACGATCCCAATCCGCTCGGGAAAGCGCTGGGGCACCAGTTGAAAGACGGCGCCATTGCCCATGCCGAGCAGGCCGACGCCGACAAAGAGCACGGCCACCGCGACGCGCACGTCGGGCATCGCGGCGACCGACGCGATGCAGACCGCAAAGCCCGCGAGGAGGAGCACGAGCACGCGGTACCCGCCCACGCGATCCGACAGCCACCCACCGACCGGCCGGAGCAGACTCCCGGCGACGACGACGATCGTCGTCAGGTCTCCTGCCATGACGCGCGACACTGCATACGCGTCGTGGAAGAACGTCGTCAGGAACGTGGCAAACCCGACGAAGCCCCCGAAGGTCAGCGCGTACAGAAAGGAGAGCGCCAGGATGTCTGGCTCGCGCAGTACGGCTCGATACGCGGCGGAGGACGCCGGGGCCGGCCGGCGCGGGCTGTCTCGCGCCAGCAGCGCAAACAGCAGCAGGACGAGCGCGAGCGGCGCCATGGCCATGCCGAAGGTCGCCTGCCAGCCGAACCGTTCGGCGAGCCGCGGCGCAAACAGCGTGGCGAGGAGCGTCCCCGAGTTGCCGGCGCCGGCAATGCCCATCGCCAGCCCCTGATAGTGCGGCGGATACCAGCGGCTGGCGAGCGGCAGCGCCACGGCGAAGCTCGCGCCCGCGATCCCGAGGAAGAAGCCGAGGACATAGAAATGCGATGTCGTGCGGGCGAGCTGCCAGCCGGCGAACAACGTCGCGATGGTGAGCGTCAGGCCGAGCAGTCCCGTACGCCGGCCACCCAGCCGCTCTTCGAGCAGGCCGAAGACCGGCCGGCACAGCGAGCCGCCGAGGAGCGGCACCGCCGTGAGCAGCCCCACCTCGGTGGCGCTGAGCCCGAGGTCGCGCCGGAGAAACGGCGCGAGCGGCCCCAGGACGACCCACGCCATGAAGCTGACGTCGAAGTAGAGGAGCGCGGCGACGAGCGTCGGCAGATGGCCGGCGCGGAAGAATCCGGTCATGCGGCCGCTCCCTTCGAGCGTCCGGCCGCGACGGGCGCCATCTCGACCGGGATGCCAAGGACGATCGTCCCCTTCTCAACGCGGACGGGATACGTGGTCAGACAGGACGGCCCGGCAGCCGGGCGTACGACGCACCCCGTTTCGAGGTCGATCTTCCAGCCGTGCAACGGACAGACGACGGACGCGCCGGTGACGATGCCGTCGGCGAGCGGCCCCCCGCGGTGGGGACAGCGATTGTCGACGGCGAGGAAGCGATCGCCGAGGTTGAAGATTGCGATCTCGCGGTCGTCGAGGCGCACGGCGCGCCCCTCGCGGAGCGGGATGCTGTTGCAGGACGAGACGCGCACCCAGCGGTGGTCGGTCATGCCAGGGTCTCCATCGGAATGAGCGGAATGAACTGCGTCGGATGGCGCGGCTCCTGCCCTTCGTGCCAGGCATCGCGGGCGTGCGTCTTCGACTTGCGCAGGCGGTCGAGCAGCCCGTGCTGCACCGCGTCCGGCGCGTAGACCGTCTCCTTGCGCACCTTCTCGATTCCGAGCCGCTCGACGAAGTCGTACGTGCGCTCGAGATAGTTGGCGTTCTCGCGGTAGTACTGGAAGAAGAGCTCCGCCGCCTCGAGCGCCTGCCGCGTCGTCTCGACCGTGGTGAGCAGGTCGGCCTTGCGGACGCCCTTCCCCGCCGCGCCGCCGACGACCACCTGCCATCCGCCCTCGACGCCGACGAGGCCGATGTCCTTGACGGTCGCCTCCGCACAGTTGCGCGGGCAGCCGACGGCCGCCATCTTCACCTTGTGCGGGGTGTAGAGCTGCTCGAAGCGCCGCTCCATCTCGATGCCGGCCGCAATCGCGTCCTGCACGCCGAAGCGGCAGAAGTCGGTGCCGACGCACGTCTTCACCATGCGCACGCCTTTGGTGTAGGCCTGGCCAGACGGCATCCCGAGGTCGGCCCAGACCTTCGGCAGATCCTCCTTCCGGATGCCGAGCAGGTCGATGCGCTGGCTGCCGGTGATCTTCACCATGCGGACGTCGTACTTTTCCGCGACGTCCGCGATGCGGCGCAACTCCGCCGGGCTCGTCACGCCGCCCCGGATGCGCGGCACCACCGAGAAGGTGCCGTCGTTCTGGATGTTGGCGTGCACGCGGTCGTTGATGAAGCGCGCCGATCGGTCCTCGTCGTGGTCGCCGCACCAGAGCATGTCGAGCATGTAGCTGAGCGCCGGCTTGCACACCTCGCAGCCGACCCCGTTGCCGTAGATCTCGAGCACCTCCTGCACCGACCGCAGCTTCTGGCTGCGGAGGATGTCGCGCAGCCGGTCTTCCGCAAACGGCACGCAGGCGCAGATGACCTTCTTCTTCTCCTCTTCGAACTCTGGCGCGACCGCGCGGAGCAGCTCCTGGCACAGGGCCGTGCAGCTGCCGCAGCCGGTGCTCGCGCGCGTGCACTCCTTGAGCTGCGACAGCGTGTTGACGCCGCGCTCGTGAATCGCCCTGACGATGCTGGCTTTTGTGACCCCGACGCAGCCGCAGACGGTTGCGCCGTCGGGCATGTCGGCGACGTCGAGGCCGGCATCGGCGGCCGGCGGCGGAAAGAGCAGATGGCGCCGCTGTGCGGTCAGATCGTGGCCGCCACGGAGCCACTCCATGTAGCGGTGGCTGTCGGAGGTGTCGCCGACGAGGATGACGCCGACGAGCGTCCCGCCGCGCAGCGTGAGCTTCTTGTAGACGCCGAGCGCACGGTCTTCGTACCGCACTGGCTCTGCGTGCTGCTCGCTCCAGTCGCCGGCGGAAAAGACGTCGATCCCCATGATCTTGAGCTTGGCAGCCTGCACCGTGCCCGCATACACCGGGCCGTGGTTCCCGGTGATCGTCGCGGCGAGCACTTTTCCCTGCTCGATGAGCGGCGCAATCAGGCCGTAGCAGACGCCCCGGTGCTCGACGCATTCGCCGACGGCAAAGATGTCGGGATGGCTCGTCTCCATGTGGTCGCTCACGACGATGCCCCGGTTCACGTGGAGGCCCGCCCGGTGGGCGAGCTCGACGTTCGGCCGGATCCCCGCCGCGACCACCACCAGATCTGCCTCGAGCAGCGTGCCGTCTTCGAGCGCCACCCCTTCGACCCGCCCGTTGCCGAGGACGGCCGCCGTCGAGCGCCCGAGCAGGACGCGAATGCCAAGGTCCTCCATCTTGCCGGCGAGGTATTGACCACCGTCGGGATCGAGCTGCCGTTCCATCAGCGTCGCCATCAGGTGGACGACCGTGACCTGGCATCCCTGCACCTGGAGGCCGCGCGCGGCCTCGAGGCCCAGCAAGCCGCCGCCGATCACGACGGCCTTGAGACCCGGACCCGACCGCTCGAGCAGCTGGCGCGTGTCGTCGAGCGTCCGGAAGACGAACACGCCGTCCTGATCGAGGCCCGCAATAGGCGGCCGCCACGCGGTGCTGCCCGTGGCGAGGAGCAACGTATCGAACGGCGTCACGCTTCCGTCGTCGCCGGTGACGGTCTTCGCGGCGGCGTCGACGTCGACGATGCGCACGCCGAGGTGCAGGTCGATGGCCTGCCGCTGATACCACTCGAGCGGGTGCACGACGATGTCGTCGGCCGTCTTTTCGCCGGCCAGCACCGACGAGAGCAGCACGCGGTTGTAGTTGACGTGCGTCTCGTCGCCGAAGACCGTCACGGCGAAGCGCGGCGCATAGGCGAGGATCTGCTCGAGGCATGCCATGCCTGCCATGCCGTTGCCGACGAGGACGAGACGCTTCATTGGGCCCCTCGCTGCCGGGACCCGGGATCCGGGACCCGGGATCCGGAAGATCGTTCAACCCGCACGGCCGACTGCTTGTAGTTCGGCTCGCGCGAGATCGGATCGAACGCGCTCTGCGTCACCTG
>CAZGLC010000305.1:0-4806 GCA_964526235.1 uncultured Bifidobacteriaceae bacterium | reverse complement strand
CGGCTTGATGATGCCGGCCTTCTCGAACGCAATCGCCTCGAGGGTGTCGCCGAGCAGCTCCTGATGGTCGAAACCGATCGAGGTGATCGCTCCAACCGGCGCGCGGACGACGTTGGTGGAATCGAAGCGGCCGCCGAGGCCGACCTCGATCACGGCGACCTCGATGCGCGCGCGCCGAAACAGCTCGAAGGCGACCGCCGTCGTCGCCTCGAAGAACGTCGGGTGCACGGCCAGCGTGCCCGAGGCCCGCAGTCTCTCGGCGCAGTCGAGGACGTCGGTGACGGCGCGCTGGAGATCGGCGGACGACACCGGCTCGCGGCCAACCACGAAGCGCTCGGTCAGGTCGACGAGGTGCGGCGAGACGAAGCGGCCGGCCCGGATGCCGCCGGCGACGAGCGCGGCGTGCACCATCGCCGTGACCGACCCCTTGCCGTTGGTGCCGGCGACGTGGATCGACGTGAAGGCCTGCTCGGGATGGCCGAGGGCCGCGCAGAGGTGCGAGATGTTGTCGAGCCCGAGCTTGATCCCGAACGTTTCGAGGGCGTAGAGGCGGTCCAGTAGGGGCCCCGCGCGCCGTGCCCCGACTGGTTAGCGGCGCCCGCCGGCGCGGACGCGCGCGGCGGCGGCGCCGGGACAGGCGCGGCGCCCATGAAGCGCAGCGCCCGCGCGAGCGTCGCTTTCAGCTCGCGGCGGTCGAGGATGAGATCGATCATCCCACGGTCGAGGAGGAACTCGCTGCGCTGGAACCCCTCGGGGAGCTTCTGCCGGATGGTCTGCTCGATGACGCGGGGCCCGGCAAAGCCGATGAGCGCCTTCGGCTCGGCGACATTCAGGTCGCCCAGCATCGCGAAGCTGGCGGTGACGCCGCCCGTGGTCGGGTCGGTCAGCACCGAGATATACGGGAGGCGCGCGCGGTCGAGGCGCGCCAGCGCCGCGCAGATCTTCGCCATCTGCATCAGCGAGAGCGCGCCCTCCATCATCCGCGCGCCGCCCGAGCACGACACGATGAGGAGCGGCTGCCGCGCTGCGAGCGCCCGTTCGACGGCGCGCGCGATCTTCTCCCCGACGACGACCCCCATGCTGCCGCCGATGAACCCGTACTCCATCGACGCCACCACGACGTCGATCCCGTCCAGCTGTCCCGTGGCGACGATGACCGCGTCTTTGCCGCCGGTGGCCTTTTCCGCCGCGCGCAGGCGGTCGCGATACGCCTTGGTGTCGGTGAAGTGCAGCGGGTCAGTCGACGTGAGGTGCGCGTCGTGCTCCGTCCAGCGTCCCTCGTCGAGCAGCATGCGAAGGCGCTCGGTCGCGCTCAGGCGGAAGTGATAGGCGCACTTCGGGCAGACGCTCAGGTTCTTTTCAAGGTCCTTGTTGTAGAGAATCTGCGCGCAATCGGGGCACTTGACCCAGAGGCCCTCGGGCACGCGGCTCGGCTTCTTCGCGGTCGAGGAGGCCCGCGGCTTGCGGGCCTTCTTGAACCAGGCCATCGGGAGATTATTACACCCTCGGCACGTAATACCGCGTGCCGGCCGTCATCGTCCGGACCTGGCGCAGCAGATCGTCGACCGCCCCGTCGCTCGAGACCAGATCCACCTGCGACGTTTCCACGACCAGGAGCGGCGTCGCCGTGTAATGGAAGAAGAAGTGCTGGTACGCCTCGTTCAGCTCGCGCATGTACGCGGCTTCCGGGACGGGCTCCGGCGCGTCCGCGCCCCTGGGACGCTCGCGGAGGCGGCGCAGCAGCACGTCGGTCGGCGCCTGGAGGTAGATCACGAGATCGGGCGCGGGCACGTCTCGGACGAGCAGGTCGTACAGCCGCTGGTAGATGAACAGCTCGTTGTCGTCGAGGTTCAGATACGCAAAGATCTTGTCACGGTCGAACAGGTAGTCGGCGATCGTCGTCTGCGCGAAGAGGTCGGCCTGGCGGATCGTGATCTGCTGGCGGTGGCGATTCAGCAGATAGAAGAGCTGCGCCTGCAGCGCCGCCCCCGGCTTGCCCGCGTAGAAGTCGGCGAGGAACGGATTGTCGCGCTCCTCGAGCACGACGCTCGCATCGAGGCGCGTCGCGAGGCGCCCGGCGAGCGCACTCTTGCCCACACCGATCGGTCCTTCGATGGCGATGTACCGAAATTCCATGAATAGTGTTGAGCCGGCGGCTGCGCGCCTGCATGCTATCATCCCGAAGAAATGCGCAAGGCTCAATTCGGCTTTGGGCTTTGGGCGTTCGGCGCTGCGTGCTCCGCCGCAGCCTGCGCGACCGTTCCCACGCCCGCGCCGCGTCCCGACCCGCCCGCGCTCACCTGGGAAGACAAGCTCGGATGGATGATGCGGCTCGAAGATCAGCGCATCGTCCGCGATCCGAACCCGCCGCCGCCGCCCGTGATTCTTGCCCCCGCGACGCGCACCGAACCGGCCGTGGTCGCGCCTGCAGCGCCCTCCGATCTCATTCGTCTGCTGAGCGACGGCGTGGCGCGCGTGCGCCGGCGCGCCGCGCTCGCGCTCGGCCGCGTCGGTCTGCGCGAGGCGTCCGAGCCGCTCGTCGCCCTCCTGACCGATCCCGAGCCGGAGGTGCGCCAGATGGCCGCCTTCGCGCTCGGCCTGATCGGGGATCCGGCGGCGCGGCCGGCGCTGACGATGGCGCTCGCCGATCCGGACCTGCTGGTGCAGGGGCGCGCCGCCGAAGCGCTCGGCATGATTGGCGACCGCGCGGACGCGACCGCCGTCAGCGCGATGGTGCGCACGCACGCGGCCGCCCTGATGGCCGTCGCAGCCGACGATCTGTCGTTTCCGCTGGCGCCCGCCGTCGAGGCCGCGCGCCTCGGGTTGTATGCGCTGGTGCGCCTTGGCTCGTACGAGGCGCTTGCCGCCGCGGCCCTGGACCAGGGTGGCACGCCCATCTCGACGTGGTGGCCCGTGGCATACGCGCTGCAGCGCCTCGGCGACGCGCGCGCCGCGCCGGCGCTCCTGTCACTCGTCGAGACGCCCGGCCGCTACACGGCGGCCTTTGCCGTGCGCGGCCTCGGGGTGATGAGAGCCGCGGAGGCGGTGGCGCCGCTGCGGCAGATCGTCGAACAGCGCACCGCGCCGGCCGCCGTCGTCATTCAGGCGATTCGCGCGCTTGGCGCGATCGGCAGCGCAGCGGCGGCCCCCGTGCTCACCCGGATCGTGGCGGACGCCGAAGCCGACGCGGTGATCCGCGGCGAGGCGATGCAGGCGTTCGTGCCCGTTGCGACCACCCAGAGCCTGGATCTGCTGCTCGATCTGCTGACCGACGAATCGGCGGTGATTCGCGGCGGGGCCATGCGCGCGCTCGCCCGCATCGATCCCGACGGGTTCCTGCTGACGCTCTCAGGCCTCGATGCCGATCGCGACTGGACCGCGCGGGCGGCGCAGGCAGCGGCGCTCGGTTCGCTGCCGGACGGCCGCGGGCTCCCCGGTCTGAAGGTGCTCATCCAGGACCGCGAGCTGCGCGTCCTCCCGGCGGTCTTCACCGCGCTCGTCGCCTCGAAATCGCCGGAGGCCGCGGGCCTTGTGATCCCCCATCTCAACGCGGACGACTTCACAGTGCGCACGGCGGCGGCCGCCGCGGTCGCCGAGCTCAAGGCGGCCCCAGCCGTGCCGGCACTGGTGGCTGCGTACAAGGCATCGGCCGGCGACAGCACGTATGTGGGACGCGCCGCGATGCTGTCGGCACTGGCCCGGATCGATCCGGCGGCGGCGCAGCCCCTCCTTCAGGAGGCGCTCCGCGACCGCGACTGGGCGGTGCGGGTGCGCGCGTCGGCGCTCCTCCGGGAGCGCGGCCAGGACGGGACCGTCGAGACGGCGATCCGGCCGGCGCCCGCGGGCCGGACTGTCACCGACGAAGAATGGAAGTGGCTGATTGCACCGCCGTTCTCGCCGCACGCCTATATCGAGACCGACCGCGGGGTCGTCCAGATCGATCTGGCCGTTCTCGATGCCCCGCTGACGGTGGCGAACTTCGTGGCGCTCGCGCGGAAGGGATTTTTCGACGGCCTCGCCATCCACCGTGTCGTTCCCGACTTCGTCGTCCAGGACGGCGATCCGCGCGGAGACGGGGAGGGAGGACCGGGCTACACGATACGGGACGAGATCAATATGAGGCCCTACCTGCGGGGCACGGTCGGCATGGCGCTCGACTGGGAGGACACCGGCGGGAGCCAGTTCTTCATCACGCTCTCGCCGCAGCCGCATCTCGACGGCCGCTACACCGTGTTCGGCTCCGTGCTCGAAGGGATGGACGTCGTCGACCAGCTGCGGCAGGGCGACGTGATCCGGCGCGTGCGGATCTGGGACGGGCTCAACGAGACGTTCTGAGAGCCTGGGTTCCGGGTTCGGCAAAAAAAGGGGACGCACACCGGGCGCGCCCCCTTTCATGGCGAACGGCGGCTGTTATCTCTTCTTCGCCGCCTTCTTCTTCCCGCCCTTAGCCTTCTTCGCCATTCTCTAATCCCCCCTTTCGGCTTTGTGGATTGCGAGCCTTCCGCATCGATGCCCCCGGCGCACTTGCCGCCTGGCACGTCGGCCCGGGGTGTAGCGGCCTCGCTTCGCGGGCTCCCCGTGGGAGAGCAGCAACTGACGGCTAAAAAAAATGGGGTGCCCGGTATGAGCACCCCCAATTTCGGACAGAAGAATTACCGCTTCTTCGCGGCCTTCTTCTTCCCGCCCTTGGCTTTCTTCGCCATTGTTATCTCCTCAGGTTGTTGTGACTCAGACTCCGACGACTTTCAGAGCCGTCACAACGGGTGGGCTGAGCCATCCACCCTCATACCAGATGTAGATTATGGG
>CAZGLC010000304.1:1377-4810 GCA_964526235.1 uncultured Bifidobacteriaceae bacterium | reverse complement strand
GTTGACCGGCCGGCCGTTGTCGCGCGCGGTGAACGTGAAGGACAGCGTACCGGGCTTCCAGCTCGGGATTCAGCTCGTGCGCGGCCTTGAAGAAGGCGACGTGCAGCGTCCGCCCGTAGCACTTGAAGCCGTGGCGCAGAGTCGCCAGGGCGCCGTTCGCGTCCATCCACTTGCACAGGTCGCCGAGGATCTGCTCGCCGGTCTTGCTCCCGTGCAGCGCCTCCAGCTTCGCCCACTCCGTGGGCTGCGTGTCGCGGATGAACGTGAGAACCGCCTCCGGAAAGATCGCACGCTCGCGGTCGAAACCGTCGCGATCTACTGGCACGTAGCCGCTCGCGAGAAGATGGAGCTCAATGACGGTTTCGAAGGCGGCCTCCGAGGTCCTTCCCATGAAGGCGCAGTCTCAGAGCGTCCGCAACCGATCGAGGAGCGACTGGGCGTGTGGGCACGCCGCCTCGACGAGCGCCGGGTTCACCCTGGCCAGAAGCTCGAATGCAACTTTGCCCTTGGAGTAGCGCTTGTCGCACCCGGCCGTGGCTTGTTCGAGCGCGTTCATGACGTCGGGCTTGGAAACGTGTTCGAGCGCCGGCCATGCCCGCAGATGGGCTTCCCGAAGCGAGTGGCCGAAGTAATCGCGAAGCAAGCCGCGGTCAGCGAGGAACCAAGTCTCCATGACCTGCACCATGAGAAAGGCTTGGTGATCGGCAATGCCGTTGGGCCTGTCCCAATTATCGCGAGACTTCAGGTGCTGCCAAGTGGTACGAGCTGGCGCGACGGCGTCCTCGCTGTCCACCAGCAACATTGGAAGCTCACCAGGACGTGGGTTTCTCAATCTCGTCACAAACAAGTCGAAGGTCTGGATGCTCCCTTTGCCGCGTACGACTCTGGGCATCCGCCCAGCGAGTCCAGCGGCCCGGAAGAACTCGCTCCATCCTTGTCGGAAGAGCGTGTCGAGCAATTCACCCGCTCCGCCCCCTTCGACGTAGATTCTCGCGCTCACCAGCGGTTGCCTCCGAGTTCACCCATACTCCAAAGGTCGCCGAGGGTATACTTTTCCAACCACGCCTTCAGTGCCGACTGGTCGAGCCTCTCGAAGCGGGACTCGCCATTCTCCTTGGCACAGACCACCACGCTCGACGGGTGATCGGTTAGCGCCTCGACCAACATCCGCGAGTGGGTCGTGACGATCAACTGAGATCGGCTCGAGGCGCGAACGAGCAGGTCGGCGATGTGCGGCATCACATCGGGGTGAAGACCCAGTTCGGGCTCCTCAATGGCGACAAGCGGCGGCGGATCGGGGTGCAGGAGAATCGCCAGTAGACTGAGGTAGCGGAGGGTTCCGTCCGACAGTTGGGTCGCTGGAATTTCTCGGCCGCCGGTTTCTTCCAGAAACAGCAGCACATTGCCACCGTCGACCGTCAGGTGAATGTCCTCGATGCCGTCGAAGAGTCGTCGGAGCGATTCGACTAACTCGTTCTTCACCCGCGACCGGATCTTTGAGAGCACGAGGGCCAGGTTCTCGCCACCATCGCTCAGCATGTCGCTACGCCCGTGTGCCGTTTGCTCACGGCGCCACGCGGCTGAGGGCCCGAACGACCAGTTGCGATAGAGGCGAATGCGCTCGTACTGCTGCTGCAGCCAGTTGAGGACCGGATAGCTTTCCGGATCACGCACCTGGGACAAAATCGACTGCTCGGGCTTGACGTTCTCGCGACGAAGGCCCCGGCGCTGGTCGGAAAGATCGTTCAGCACCGGCTGTCCCTGCTGGAACCGGTAGTAAAAGTAGGGGTCGCTCTTTCCTGCGTACGGCCGCTCGTTCTCGATTCGTTCGTCGGTCACTTCGAAGCGTCCGCCGTGTTCCGAAACGTGCAGGACGTGCCGAACGGGCATCCTGCCCTGCGGGTAGTCCACCACCGCGTCGATGGACGCTTGGCGCCTGGACTCGGGCCCTTTCCAAAGCCATTCCCTGACCCCACCCATTTCTTTGACCGGTTCGGGCAGATTTGTTGGCGAAGCCCGCAGCAAGGCCAGGACCTCAAGCAGGTTTGACTTTCCGGAGCCATTCGCGCCAATGAGAACGTTCAGATCTTCCAGCGGCAGGTCGATCCCCTTCGGGCCAAAGGACAACAGACCGGAGACCCTCAAACGGCGGATTAACATGCCATGCCCCCGCTGAGCGTAGCCCGACTTTCGTGTGGGCCGCTCGCCGAATTGAGGCGACGAAACTGTGCCATCTTCTTGAACCCCAAGAGACGGAACGCCTCGGTGAAGGACGTCTGGCCTTCGAACGTGCTCCTGATGAGCGCGCGCGCGAATCGTCTGCTGACCCAGGCCGACGGGCTGGATTCCTCGCGCAGTTCAGCTCGCCCGCGATTCTCGTGACGGCGGGCGCCCAAGGGCGCGAGCAGTTCGGCGGCGACGCGGTTGCACCAGATCTCCACGTCGTTCGAGGGCGACGAGGCCGGCCCGACATCGGAGAGCGCAGACTGGCCGAGCCAGATGTGCGCGAGTTCGTGCGCGAGCGTGAACATCTGGGCCGACTTGCTGTCGGCGCCGTTGATGAATACGAGCGGCGTGAGGTCGTCCGCCTGTCCGATAAACTGGCGAAGCGCGTCCGTCCAGGTTGGTATCTCGCGACGTGCTTCGACGTCGAAGCCCAACGCGGTTCGGATGCGCGTGGCGGCGGTCTCGACGTTCGAGGCGAGCCCGACGGATCCGACGAACGACAGCGGGTCTTCGCGCTCCGATCGCGCGAAGTCGCGGTACCACTCCTGGCGCTGCTGGCAGATGTACAGGGTGTCGAGCAGATCGGGGCTCGGGCGTTCGACGTGGCGGTTGCCGACGGTGCGGAAGTCCGGAATCGGTACCTGCTCGACCGGCGGTGGCTCCGGCAGGAACAGGAACCCGATCGGCGCGTACGTGGCCTTGGCGAACTTCTCCAGTTGCTTCAGCGTCGGGCGTGCGTCACCGCTTTCCCAGGCGGGAAGCTGCGGGAAGCGCTTCGCCAGCGCCGCGAGGTCGAATCCGGCACGCTCGCGCGCCCAGCGCAGCAACTCCGGCTTGAGCTCTACCCGCATGCCTACTGCCTCCGCGGCCGTTCCGTATGACTGGCCGCGTCGTCAGTGTAGTACCCCGCGCTTCCGACATCAATCTGGCCGGTGACGGCCGCCGCGATGAGGGCAGCCCGGCGCTCCTTGAGCAGGGCGATGGTACGCTCGGTGGCCGAACGCATGGCGTCGAGCGGGGCCGTCTCGCGATCGATACGGTCGACAATTGCACGCTGTTCGTCAAGAGGCGGCACTGGGGACCCACCAATCCTTGATGTGCTCCTGAGATATCTTGACCATTGAGTTATTTGTGCCACGGGCATCCGTCTCGATCTGGCCTCGCCCTTCTGGCAGCGTCACAAAATGGGCAAGAAACTCGCCGTCGA
>CAZGLC010000304.1:0-1277 GCA_964526235.1 uncultured Bifidobacteriaceae bacterium | reverse complement strand
GGCGTATTCGATCGAGTAATCAGGAAATCGCCCGAACGTACTTCCAAGGTCCGTCCGAACCGGAAAGTCGCTGGGCAACGCTTTTGACGCAGACGGGTCGAAGCGACCACGACTCACAGCATTCAACTTCAATACGCCCCACTCGTCCTCAGGAAGAATTGAAGAGTTTACTCGGGCGTGAGCGTCAGCGTGTGCACGGCCGGTCCGGGCAGGAACGGGGTCGGCTCGCCGGCGAGCCACGCCGCGTGCGAGTTGGCGTAGAACGGCGACAGCGGGTGGCCGCTCTGGCCGGTCGGCATCTGCATGATCCCCTCGGCCTCGCGTCCGGGTGAGACGACCATCCGCTCGGAGGCGCCAATCGCTCCCCAGTGCACGCGCGGCGTGTAGAGATCTCCGGGCAGCGGCGCCTGCGGCATGTCGAGCCAGCGTCCGGCAAACGGGATCGCCGCCGAGAGCGGATGCCGGTACGTCACCTCGTTGTACTCCGCCCAGATCCGCTCGCGCAACGTCCCGCGACGATCGCGCATCGCCTGCGCGACGGTGTCGTCGACGGCATCGAGCAGCATCTCCTTCCACGTGGCGTATTGCGGATCGAGCAGATGCGGCGGCTGCTCCGTGGCCAGGCGCCAGATCGCCGCATCGCGGCGGCGGACGGTCGTGTAGTCGAACGCCGGGTCCGCGTCGTAGCACTCGGCCAGCACGAACATCGTGACGCGCTCGGAGAGCAGCTGGCGGAAGCCCCGCGTGAGCCGGTAGGCGGCGGAATCGGCCGCCGCCTGACCCGACCAGTCCCGGTCGAGAATGTCGCGAAGCGCGACGCGCCAGGCGTCGGTCCCGACCGCCTCGGGGGTGAGCGTGTCGAGCAGCAGCGCGCGCCAGCGCGTCAGGAAGTCGGCGCGGGTGTCGAGCTGAATGTCGAGCAGATCGCGGGCGGCAAACCGGTCGCGCGCCGCCAGACGCTCGCGGATGATGCGCGCGCGCGATCCGATCTCGTAGCTGCCGTCGCCAAGCCGCGCGAGCATCTCGCCGTCGACCACGCGGGCGTTGGCCGTCCAGATCCGGCCGTCCGCCGGGTCGACCACGCGCGGATACTCCGCCTCGTCCAGCCAGCCGTCCCAGCGGCGGGAGCCGTCCGCCCATGACGCGGGCAGCCGTCCGTCGATGCCGACGCGGCGGGGAATGGAGCCGTAGACGCTCCAGCCGATCCGGCCGTCCCGATCGACGACCACGATGTTCTGTCCCGGCGCGCCGACGCCGTTCGCCTCGCTCAACGCGTC
>CAZGLC010000303.1:0-4819 GCA_964526235.1 uncultured Bifidobacteriaceae bacterium | reverse complement strand
TCGTCGTGGGGGCGCTCTGGGTCGGACTGCCCGGTCAGGGCGCGGCGTCTGAAGTCGCGCGCACCGAGGACGGCAGGCCGAATCTCAACGGGATCTGGCAGTCCTTCACCACCGCCAACTGGAACGTCGAGCCGCACTCGGCGGAGGCGGGACCGCGTCCCGAGATCATGGGCGCGTACGCCGCGCAGCCCGGCGGCCAGGGCATCGTCGACGGCGGCCCGATCCCGTACAAGCCGGAGGCGCTGGCCAAGCGCGACGCGAATTTCAAGAACCGGATGACCCCGAAGATCACCAACGACCCGAGCCGCTTCGACTACGGCGATCCCGAGCTGCAGTGCTTCCGTCCCGGCGTGCCCCGCGCCAACTACATGCCGTTCCCGTTCCAGATCTTCCAGGATCAGAACCAGGTGCTGATCGTCTACGAGTACAAGTGGGCGATGCGGCAGGTGCACATCGATCCGCAGATGGAAGCGCCGGTCGACTCGTGGATGGGATGGTCGAACGGCAAGTGGGAGGGCGACACGCTGGTCGTCGACGTCCGGGGCTTCAACGGGTACACCTGGTTCGACCGGGCGGGCAACTATGCGACCGACGCGCTGCACGTTGTCGAGCGCTGGACGCCGCAGGGGCCGAACCACATGCAGTACGAGGCGACCATCGAGGACCCGAACGTCTATACGCGGCCGTGGAAGATCAGCTTCCCGGTCTATCGCCGTCTCGAGCCCAACGTGCAGCTCATCGAGTTCAATTGCGTCCCGTTCGTCGAACAGCTGATATACGACCCGCTGGGGCTCTACTTCCCGCCCGGAACGCGCCCGGATGGGGAATAGGAGGTGACGTACATGCGGATGTCGATGATGCGAAGAGTAATCGGCGTGACGCTCGCCGCGGTGGCCGCCGCATCGGTGGCGGTCCTGATGGCGCAGGCGCCGTCGAGCAAGCCGGCGCTGAACCTGAACGACACGAATTCGGCGATCCAGGCGGCAGCCGACGCGGCCAAGCGAGAGGCGGCGATGAAGGATTACGCCGCGCCCCGCACGCCGTGGGGTGATCCGGATCTGCGCGGCGTCTACCTGACGGCGACCTACACGCCGCTGCAGCGTCCGACGGAGCTCGCGAACAAGCCGCTCTACACCGAAGAGGAAGCCGTCGCGGCGTTCAAGCGGGCGGTGGAGGCGGACGCGGAAGTCGACCCGCGCACCGTCCACTACGACTGGAAGGAATACAGCATGGATGCATGGCAGGGCGGCGCGAGGCCCAGCCTGCACACGTCACTCATCGTCGATCCGCCCGACGGACGTCTGCCGCCGCCGACGCCGGAGGCGCAGCAGCGCCGCGAGATGGCCGCCGCCGCCGCCAAGAAGCGCAATCCGGCGGCGGGCATGCTGACCTTCGGCAACACCTACACACGCTGCGTGCTGGGCCTGGGCGCCGCGCCGCTCATGCGCGGCGGCAATCCGGGGGCCGAGTCGGCCGCAGCCGCCGCGGGTGTCACCGCCGAGGTGCAGATCTTCCAGAGCCCCGGCTACGTGACGCTCATCCACCAGTCGAACAACGACGTGCGGATCGTCCCCCTCGACGCGCGGCCGCACCTGCCGGACCAGATCCGGCACTGGTACGGCGATTCGCGCGGCCGATGGGAAGGGAATACGCTCATCGTGGAAACCACGAACTGGAAAGACCGGCGGCCGGGCGCCGGGTTCCAGGGATCCACCGACGCGCTGCAGCTGGCGGAGCGGTTCACGCGAATCGCACCCAATACGATGCGATACGAGTACACTATGACGGATCCGAAGACGTGGACCCGTCCGTGGTCGGTGGATTCGGAAATGCCCAAGGTCGAGCCGAACCTGATTTACGAGTTCGCGTGCCACGAGCAGAACTACGGGGTGATCAACGTGGTGCGCGGCACGCAGATCCGGGAGAAAGAGGCCGCGGCCGGTGGCGGACAGGCGCGCGCCCCGCGAGGGGGCGGCGGCGAGTAGCGAGCTGAGCGCACACAGTAGTAGTGTCCGGCTGTAGCCGGACCAGAACAGGTGCTCGAATGAGACTCGGGATGCTCCGGTGGTCAGGCGTCATCACCTTCGGCATGGTGATCCCTGTGTGCGTGGCGATCATCGACGCACAGGGGCCGACCCGGAGCGCCGCGATTGACCCCGCGACAACGGTCGATCCCGACGCCGCTATCAAGACCGCGGCTGCTCAGATGCGGGCCGAGGCGGAGGCGCTCGAGAACTGGACGCCGGGGCGCACGGCGTGGGGCGATCCGGATCTGCGCGGCGTCTGGCATCTCGCCACTTATACGCCGCTGCAGCGGCGTCCCGAGCTCGCCAACAAGCCGTTCTATACCGAAGAAGAAGCGATCGCCGCCTTCAAGCGCGCCGTGGAATCCGACGCGGAAGTCGATCCGCGTACGGTGCATTACGACTGGAAGGAATACAGCATGGACGCCTGGCAGGGCGGAGCCCGCCCGAGCCTGCGGACGTCGCTGATCGTCGATCCAGCCGATGGACGGCTGCCACCGCTCGCGAACGCTGCCACACAGCGGCAAGCGGCCAGGGCGGCCGCCGCAAAGCGGCGCAATCCCGAGGTGGGCATCCTGACTTTCGGCAACTTCCTTTCGACCTATACGCGGTGCATCATCGGGCAAACGGCGGCGCCGCTCATCCAGGGCGGGAATCCCGGTGCCAACCCCGAGGACCTCGCCACCAGTGTGACGGCCGAGGCTCTGTTGTTTCAGAGCCCGGGCTACGTGACAATCGTCCACCAGTCGAACAACGACGTGCGCGTCATTCCGCTCGACGGGCGTCCACCACTGCCCTCGAGCATCCGGCACTGGTGGGGTGACGCGCGTGGCCGGTGGGAAGGCAACACGCTCGTCGTCGAGACGACGAACTTCAAGGACAGAGCGCCGGCTCCGAACATGTACGGAACCACCGACGCTCTGCGCATCGTGGAGCGCTTTACGAGGATTGCCCCGAACACGATCCGGTACGAGTACACGCTCACCGACCCGAACACGTGGACCAGACCCTGGTCGGCCGAGGCGGATCTGCCTCGTGTCGAACCGATGGTCGTGTACGAGTTCGCCTGTCACGAACAGAACTACGGTGTCATAAACGTTGTACGTGGCGCGCAGATTCGAGAGCGCGAGGCCGCGGCTGCAGGCCGGGCCACTAACGGTTCGTAGTGTCCGGCTTCAGCCGGGCCAGGAGAGGAGCGGGCGCATGTCAATTCGGATGCTCCGGGTATGGGGTGCACTGGCGGTCGTGATCGTCGTGGCCGCGGGCGCGGCGGTGTTGACGGCGCAGCAGGGGGCTCCGGCCTCCGGTCCGCAGGTCACGGCGCCGACGGCGAACAACACGGACGCGGCCATCAAGGCGGCCGCGGAAGCCGCGCGCAGGGAAGCCGAGGCACTGAAGAACTGGACGGTGGGGCGCACGGCCTGGGGCGATCCCGACCTGCGCGGCGTCTGGCATCTGGCCACCTACACGCCGCTGCAGCGGCCGGTGGAGCTCGGGGAGAAGGCGTTCTACACGGAGCAGGAGGCGGTCGACGTCTTCAAGCAGCGCGTCGAGCGTGATGCGGAGGTCGACCCGCGCACCGTCCACTACGACTGGAAGGAATACGGGATGGACGGATGGCAGGGCGGCGCCCGGCCGAACCTCCGCACGTCGCTCATCGTAGAACCCTCCAACGGACGCCTGCCGCCGCTGACGCCGGAAGCGGAGCGGCGCCGCGCCGAACGCGCGGAGGCGGCGAAGCGACGAGATCCGGCCGCGGGCATCCTGACCCTCGGCAACACCTACACGCGGTGCGTCCTCGGCAACGGCGCCATCCCGCTGGTGCGCGGCGGCAACCCGGGCGGCGAGGGCTCGGCGGCGGGCGTGACCGCCGAGGCGCAGTTCTTCCAGAGCCCGGGGTACGTGACCGTCGTGACGCAGTCGAACAACGACATCCGCATCATCCCGTTGGACGGGCGTCCCCATGTGTCCGATAAGGTGAGGCAGTGGTACGGCGACTCCCGGGGCCGCTGGGAGGGGAACACGCTGGTGGTCGAGGCGACCAACTTCAACGACCGCTCGCCGGCGCAGAATTTTCAGGGCGGCACCGACGGCCTGCAGGTGGTGGAGCGGTTCACCCGGGTCGGACCGAATACGATGCGATACGAGTACACTATGACGGACCCGAAGACCTGGACGCGGCCGTGGCGCGTCGAGACCGAGATGCCGCGAGTGGACCCGTCGGTGATCTTCGAGTTCGCCTGTCACGAATCGAACTACGGGGTGATCAACGTCGTGAGAGGAACCCAGACACGGGAGCGTGAGGCTGCCGGAGGCCGGCGGGCGAGACCCGCTGGTGGCGAATAGCGGAAGTCGGGAGCTGGCTATACCTACATGAACGATCTAAAGAAGGAGCACCAGATGCGGATCATTGTGAGGGTTCTCGGCGTGGTTGTCGCGCTTGGCCTGGTGATGGCGGCCGTGCCGGTGCGCGCGCATCACTCGTTTGCCGCGGCCTTTGACGAGAACCGGCCGGTCAACCTGCAGGGGACGGTCAGCAAGGTGGAGTTGGTGAATCCCCATGCCTGGATCTGGATCGACGTCAAGGGCAACGACGGCAAAGTCGTGACCTGGGGCATCGAGGGCGGTCCGCCGACCAACCTGCTGCGCAACGGCATCACGAAGGCCAGCCTGCCCGTGGGCAGCCAGGTCAAGGTCTTCGCGTATCAGGCGAAGAGCGGCGAGCCGAAGGGCGTCGGCGTGTTCGTGGAGTACCTGGACGGCCGCAAGGTGTTCATGGGCGGCTCGGCTCCGGG
>CAZGLC010000302.1:0-4825 GCA_964526235.1 uncultured Bifidobacteriaceae bacterium | reverse complement strand
TTTCTCCATTCGCGTCCACTCGAATTCTCGGATTTCTACCTCCGTCTTGGAGACATTTTGGAGACGAGCGCTCAGCCCGCCGGCCGATTCACGCGTATCAGGAGGCCGGCCATTGATTCCTGCGTCGCGACCGCCTGATCGATACGTGCCGCTTGGCCGTCACAGTCCAGATCGAGCGAACAGACGATGATGCCGGCGTGGTTCGATTCCGTCGCGTGCAGCCGCACGAAATGTCTGCGATTCAGCGTCACGACAGCCCGTTGCTGAGCCCCAGCCATTTGAAGGATGGCATTGTCGGTCAGCGCCTGCCCCGCCCTGCCGGCATCGACGACAGTGACGACATCGTGCCCCATTCGACGCAGTGCTTCGACGACTGGGAACGGAAAGTTCTCGTCAGCGAATAGGCGCGCCACGAGCGTCTACGCGCTTTCGTTGTCGCGGATTTGTTGATCGATCTCGTCCCGGTGAAAACGCACGTACGCCCAGGCGCTGGCAAGGTCTTCCGCCCGCAACCCAGGATAGAGGCGCAGCAAGTCGGCCTCGTTGGATCCGAGCCGCCTGGCCTGCTCCAGGACCCATACTGGAATGCGAGTGCGAACGATGGCGGGCTCACCGCCGCAGACGCCGTCGATAGTGTCGATGCCTGGATAGGCGTCCCTCGACTCCTGAGCGACGCGCTGGAGCAGTTGGGCCTTTTCGCCCGGCGTCATCCTGGACAGCAGCTTTTCAGCTTCTTCGACAGTGCTCATATTCACCCACCGCGATTGTACATCTCTACACGTACATTCTGGTCGTGGGCCCTCGCTCGATCGAGCAATCGATTCGCAGACCGGTCGCGACTGCGTTCGGGATGTAGTCGTCGGTGAGAAACCTCATGCTCGCCACGCAGCGAGCGGAGCTTCTCGTCCCGTATGGACGGCGTGCGCGCGCGGAGGGCCTCGGCGAAGGCGCGGTCCTCGGTCATGCGGGCGTCGATTTCCTCGCGGTGGTCGAAGTAATAGGCGAGCGCGGCGTGGACGTCGGCGAGCGACAGATCGTACTCGGCAGCGATTTCGTCGGCACTCTTGCCGAGCCGCTCGTGCCAGATTGCGATGTCCTGCACCGTGATGCGACGCCCGCGGATCCGGGGCTTCCCGCCGACGGTGTCCGGCGTCACCTCGATGTGCTCGTCCAGCGTCTTGCTCGACATCAAGGCTATTCTAAACCGAGGATCGGGGCATGGCGGACCTATTCGCTGGGCAGCGAGGACCGGACGAAGAACTTCTGCACGAACAACGAGAACGTCGAACAGCTGATGAAGCTGTATCAGCAGGAGCGCGGGAACCGGTAGACGGGAGTGGATTCGGTCATGGCTTGCCAACCGTAGCTCGCGCGTGCGTTGGCAAGCGTGAGCGAAGGTTGGCGGGGCCGACGGGACTCGAACCCGCGGCCTCCGGCGTGACAGGCGCAAGCGCTGAATGGGATTCGGCCCACGATCTGCGAGTTCGCTGAGTATTTCTCGCGATTGTCAGTCGTGCACCGTCGCCGAACGACACGGCCCGACACGGTTCTGCGGGGAGAAGTGGCACACCTACCGGCACACCGCACCGGGAGACGTGTGGGCACGCAGCGTCTGGTTCACGCTCACGGCCAGAGCTGCTTTCTGACGGCCTCGCTGAGGACGTTGACGAGGATGTCCTTGAATCCATTCGAAGCCTGCTTTCCGATCTTGAGCATCAGCTTCTTAAACCGAACAAGCGCGACACTCGTCTTGGGCGTGTCGACAACAAGGTCGTCGATGCTTGACTGCAGGAGGAGCTTGTCCGCGTCGGTCAACTCCTCCTGCTCTTGAGCCAGTGCCTTCGCGGCTTCGATCCTTGTCTTGGTCCACGGATACGGCTTGCCGCACGCATGGCAGTAAGCACGCACCGAGCCGTTGGTCGTCATGGTGCGCCTGGTTGGAGGCCTTTGAAGATAGCGGGAACCTCCCACCAAGTACGAGGAATGCAAGGCGCCTTGAATCGGCTCATTGCAATCCGGACATCGAGTGATGGCTTCCGTTCCGCAGTCGGGGCAGAACTTCTTTGAGAACTCCGGACGTGCCTGTGAAGCGTCGTTCACCATGTGCCCGTTCAGGCACACCTGCGCAACGTCGTATTGGGCGGACATCGTTGATTCACCACAGAATATCGCAGCGCGGTCACAGCAGGGAGGGATCAAAGCCCCCCTTTTCGTTGGGCCAGGACTCATCTCAGGCCTAATCGCTTCCCTACACGAATTCAATCGACGACAATAGCGCGGCTGGCCCTCAGAACATGAAGAGATGTCCATTTCTGAGCAGGACGCGGCCATCGTCCCTTGGAACCCTGTCGTCTCGTGGTGTCGGACGTCTCCATCAAGGCGCGCCCAGCTCGGTAACAAGATCGACCACCTTCGGGAGGGACTGAAATGAAGACTGAGCCAGGCGATGTGAAGGTGCGCGACCTGCTGGACCTGAAATCGCAGCAGATGCTTGTCGTTAATTCCGAGTATTTGCGCGGACCCTTACTTCCATCACATCCAGCAGTCGGCAGCTGGGCTCCGAAGCGAGCGATTCGAGGTCATCGACGGCCAACAGCGTATCAACGCCCTGCACGAGTTCCACGAGGGCGCCTTCAAACTGTTCGATCCTGTCAAAGATGCGGCTGACGCGCGGTTCCCTGATTTCATCACTCGGCAGGCGTGTCCATGGGGCGGACAGTCCTTTCAGGATCTCGACGACGCATTGAAGAATCAATTCCTCGAGACTCCTCTCCGGATCGTCAAGATCGAAACGCACGATCCGAATCAGGCGCGGGATTTGTTCGTTCGTCTACAGGCCGGGATGCCGCTTAACTCGCAGGAAAAGCGTGATGCGTGGCCGGGACAATTCACCGACTTCGTGCTCAGGCTCGGAGGCAAGCCGAATGTCCCCCGCTATCCTGGGCATGACTTCTTCAACGTCTTGATGCGCGCGAACCGAACCAAGGACCGAGGCAAGGTCCGTCAACTCGCAGCACAGATTGCGCTGCTATTCCTGACCCGGCGCGAGGACGGCCGTTGGTGCGACATCAATGCCGCGGCGATCGATGATTTTTACTATGAACACCTTGGATTCGACGCCGAATCCGGCAATGCCCGACGACTCGTCGATATCTTCGACAAGTTGATGCTTCTGCTGTCGGATCACCAAAAGCGGCAGAAGGTCGTCGGGCACGAAGCGATGCACTTGGTGCTGCTCGTGGATGCGCTACTTGACGATTACACCCGGTCGTGGGAGACGGGCTTTGCGACCTCCTTCGGCGCTCGCCAGAATTGGCCCACTTCTGCTCTCGACCGATGACCCACGTTCAGATCGGGATCTGGGAGCGTGATCTGAGATCGGGATCGCGCGCAGCGCTGCGGTCTTTCGTTCTTTTGTCTTTGCAGAGAACGGACAATGGCTGTGGACGCTTGTGCGAAACCGCGTGCTGTGCGGTTTTGCAAGCCGCTGTGGACGCGTGCTGTGCGTCCACAGGGGCGTCAGCGTCCACGGCCGTCGCCGGCGAGGACTTAGCCTTGGGGATCTCGCAAGGATGGGCCGTCGATGCGAATCGTGTGGCACTGATGGCGGAGGCGACTGAGGAGCGCGTCGACGAGGGCTTTGTTGCCAAGAAACGTCTGCCACTCCGGGTAGTCCAAATTCGTGGTGATAATCGTGGGCCGTCGCCGGTAGCGTTCCTCCATGAGTTTGAAAAAGATGTTCGTCTGTTCGGGTTTCAGATTGAGGTACCCGAGCTCGTCGATGTGCAACACGTCGATCCGGATGAGGGTATTGAGGAGGCGGCGCGTCGAGCGATCCGCCAGGGAGGCATACATCTCATCGAAGAGATCTTGCGCACGGACGAAGCGGCCGCGATGCCCGTTTTGCATCGCTTTCAGCAGGAGGCCGGAGGCGAGCCCCGTCTTGCCCACGCCGGTGGGCCCAATGAAGACGAGGTTCTCGGCTTTGGCGACAAATTCGAGTTCCGCGAGGCCACGAATCTGCTTGGCGTTCACGCCGGGCTGTCGTTTGAAGGGAAACGATTCGATCGTCCACTGCTCGGGCAGCTTCGCCTGCTTGATCCGCCAGGCCAGCGCCGTCTCGTGCCGGTGATGGGATTGCGCCCGTAAGAGACGCGCGAGAAAGGCGCCGTAGGAGAGCTGGTGCGTCTCGGCATGCGCCAGCTCGTCGTCGACGATCGCCGCGATCTTCTTGAGATGCAGCTGCCGGAGCAGTTGCTCGATGTCGTCGGTCATGACCGGGGCTCCCCGTCGTCCTCCGCGAGGAGGAAATACTCCTTGGCGATGACGCGCAATATGAGGCGTTCGAGGCGTTCGAGATCAAAGAGGCCGTAGTGGTGGGCGAGCGTGACGGCCTGGAGCACCGCGGCGCGCGGGTACTCCCGATACAACACGAGCAGGCGACGCAAGGCCAGCGTGCCGCGGCCCGCACTCCGCAGTTTCAGCGCGGCGGCATACGCGGGCACGGGCGGATCGGCGTGGGCGAGCGCTTGGTCCTCGGGTGACGGCTGGGCGCTGGGACGCGCGCCGCGCGGCGGGCGATGCTCGGGGACCGTCACCCGCGTGAAGGTCCGGCCGAGGTCCTTCGTGTGTGACGCAACCAGCCGCGGCCCGTGGTAGACGTCGATCCGATCTTTGGTCTCCCGGATCTCGAGCTGGCGACCGATGAGCAGAGAGGGGACCGAGTAGCGGTGGCTGTGCACATTGACGTAGCCCTCGACATCGACGAGGCGATGATGGAGCGCGTAGACCTCCGGGACGAAGAGCGGCAGCGGGCGCAGGTGCG
>CAZGLC010000301.1:0-4830 GCA_964526235.1 uncultured Bifidobacteriaceae bacterium | reverse complement strand
TGGTCGCCGTGCGTATGCGTATTGATGATCATCGTCACCGGCTTGTCGGTGACCGTCCGGACCTGCTCGAGGATGCCCTGTCCGTTGTTGGCGAGCTTGGTGTCGACGAGGACGACCCCGGTGCCCGCAAGGTAGACGGCCGTGGCGCCGCCCTGGCCGGGAATCCGATAGAGGCCGTCGGCCATCTTCTCGATTTTCCCGAGTGGGGGCTGCTGCGCCGCCGCGACCGCGAGCACGCCGGCCACGAGGATGAGTCCCAGCACGAGAACGCGACGCGTCATATCGTCATCTCCTTGTCAGGCCGCCATGTGGGTGCGGAGTATAGCCCAGAAGGCGCGCCGTCGCTCACGGTCTCGCCGAGCCTGTGGCCTCCGCGGCTCGTTCTTCGGCGCGGGCGCCACGGAGCATCCCCACCAGACCGTAATTGCCCTCGTGGCAGGCGTACTCGTACACCTGGCCGCGAGTGATCCGCCACACGGTCTCCACCGTCCATGGCCTCGTCCAGGTCGCGGGGTCGTCGAACGTGACGCGATACCGCAGCGCGCCGGGGCCAATCCGTGTGAAGCGCTCGATCATGTGCAGCCCGGCGGTCGATCCGCGGAAGTTCGTCCGGTCCGAGAAATTGGTCGTGTCGACCACCAGCGTGTCACCCTCCCAGCGGCCGCGCGAGTCACCGAGGTACTGGCGAACGTTCGGGCCGAGATGCGGACGTCCATCGAGCGGCACGATGCGGGATTCGTGGATCATCTCGTAGTGGATCGCGACGTGATCGGGACCTTGAACGATTTCGACATTGCTGTTGTACGCGTTGGTCGAAACGCGCGGTAGACCCTGGGTAATGCAGCGCTCCCACAAGCTGCGGTCCGTCCAGCTGTCCGCGCCACGCCCGCCTTCGAATCCCCCGGTGGCGCGCAAGGGCCGGTAGGCGCGCTCGACTTCGCCCTGCCGGTTCCGGGCCTCCTGGACCAGCGCGGGCACCTTTCCGTCCGGCGGGTCGACAATGAGCGAGGTCCGGAGCGTCTCGACGACGTTGGTCGCCCGATCCCACCAGAATTCGTTGTACGCCAGGCCAACGTCCTGCTGGGTCCCCGCGTTCGCACGGCTGTCGATCTCGGTGTTCTGCCGGGCGGCCTCTTGCTCCAGGGCGATCGCTTCCTCGCGGGTGAGGAACTCGCGTCCGGCAAATCGCGCGGGACGCTCCAGCGGGGTGATGCTGTGGAGGTCCCAGGTGCCCTGCAGGTTGGGGTGCCCCCACGGTGTCCGCGGGGGCGTCGCGGGGGCGCCCTGCGCGACCGCGGGCGTCGCCGATACCGACAGGAGCCCGAGGACGAACGCCGCCGCCACCGCCGCCCCTTGACGAGTCATGCCGTGCCTCCTGGGCAAGTGCGCGGCCCGTTCAGTAGCTGATCGTCGCGCTCATCACGAAGATGCGCGGGTCGAGCAGCGAATTGACATTCAGCCAGCGCGGGCCGTAGCTCGTATTGGTCGCGCGGATCGAATTGCTGTTGGTCACGTTGTAGGCATCGAGGTTCAGCTGCAGCCGGAGTTGCCTCGGCAGCCGCACGCTCTTCCCCACGCGCATATCCAGACGGCGAATCCGCGCGTCGAAGGCCGTCTGCGGCCCGACGAGCTGGAGCGTCGCCGTGCGGGCGCCCCCGGCCAGGTTGCGCCCGAGCGCCGGCGCGATGTCGGCGGTCGTCGCGGAATAGAGCGACTCGATCGTCGGGCCGGACAGGTCCTGATACGCGCCGCTCACGAGGATGTCCCACGGCAGCGGATAGCTGCCGTGCAGCTTCACCTGCGTCTGTCCCCTGAACGGCGTCACGACGCGGCAATACTGCCGGCCCATGGCGACGGCGGTGCCGACGATGCCGATCATCATGTCGACCTGCGGGTTGTCGACGACGAAGCACGTGTCGTTCACCGATCGCCCGGTGTCGAAGCCGCCGCCGAATCGAATCCCCGAGCCGAGACGCGTGTTGATGCTGATGTTGACGTAGTCGTTGACGCGCTGCGGGTCGCCGAAACGCGACGCCTGCGTGACGAGATTGCTGACCTGGCCGAACTTCGCCGGCTTCACGTCGAAGGCGCACACCTGATGGCCTCCCCCGCCCGGAAGGCGCGCGTCGCGCGGCGCCGGGATGCAGAACGCATCGAAATCGTCGGGCGTCACCGCCAGGTTGTCGACGACGAGGAAGTTGCCGTACCAGTTGCGATAGTAGCCCGCGCTCACCGACACCCCGGCGCGCAGCTCGTGCTCCACCTCGGCCGTCAGGTCCCAGTTGTATTCCCGAATCCCGAATCCGCGCAGCGCATCGTCCGCCCAGCGGTTCGCCAGTGGATTCGTCCTTCCGAAGTTCTGGTTCTGGATCGGCCCGCACTCGCCGTTGGCCGCGAACGTGGTCAGCTCGCAGTCGGGCACGTAGTTGCGGTTGGCGTCGTTCCAGGCGCGGCCGGTGAGGTTGACCGACGTGGTGATCGGGTTGTTCTGGTCGCTGATGGTCGTACCGAACTTCTTCACGTAGCGGCCCAACGACAGCTTCAGCGCGGTCCGCCCGGTGCCGAACAGGTCGTACGCGGCGCCGACGCGCGGATTGAAGTCTTTGTACGACGGCACGCCCTTCACCGCGGCGAACGTGCGGTCGGGCAGGAACCTGGTGGCGCGCACGTGCTGCGCCGGAATCCAGCCGTAGTAGTGGTCGAATCGCAGCCCCAGATTGAGTGTGAGTCGGTCCATCCGCCATTGGTCCTGGGCGTACAGACCGAGATCGATGAAATTGTCCTCCTGGAACCACGGCCCGCCCGACAGGTTAATTTGCGTGGGCACCTGATTGACGAACACGTAGCTCGTTGCATTGCCGGTCACGCGGTTCAGCGTGTTGCGGACGCCTTCTTCGACCGTGACGCCGGTCTTGAAGGCGTGTGTGCCGGTCACGTACGACACGGAGAACCGCTGGGAATACCGGTCGCTGTCGTTCGGGTGCCCGATGTAGGTGGCGGTGTTGTTGTACGAGACGCCCAGCCCCTGGTCCTGGATGGCGATGTCGTCCTGGCTGCCGATCAGGAACCGATGCCAGTGCGAGATGACCGCCGCGGCGCCGCTCTCGAAGAGCAGCCGGCTCGTCACCGGCGAGTTCCAGACCGCCTGACCGAGGATGTTGGGATCGAACCGGTAGTTGAAGTTGGCTTCCTGCGACGTCTGCGGCGTGTTCGAGCCGCAATTGCAGGCCATCTGGCGGTCGAACGTGAAGTTGAACTTGTTGCGCGGCGAGGCCTGCCACGTCACCCGGGCGACCGTGGAGTCATACCACTCCCAGCGTCCGCTCGCGCGGTCGACGGGCCGGTCCGTCCACGGCGTGAAGAACGGCGTCCCCTGCGTCCGGTTGTAGAAGACGCCGGCGTACCGTTTGTTCGATCCCCACGTGCGCAGCGCCCCGAAGAACCACAGGCGATCGCGCCTGATGGGCCCGCCCACGCTCACGGCTTCGTCGAAGACGCGCGTCGTGGTCGTGGCGGAGGGCAGGCCGCGGGCCCGCAGCGCGTCCGTGATGTTGTCGCTCTCGAGATGTTCGTTCGTGTACAGCCCCGTGGCGATCACGCTGAACCGGTTGCCGCCGTCGCGCGGAATGACGTTCAGCACCACGCCGTCCGCGTTCGTGTCGGCCGAGATGCCGCTCGTCTGCAGCACCATCTCCTGGACGAGGGCGGCGTTGATCTGATAGCTGCTGTTGCCGATGCCCTGCATGTTCTCGACGCTCATCCCGTCGAGCAGCACCCGGCTGCCCGTCTTGCCGTGATAGGTTGCCGGCGTGCCGGCGCTGGCGCCCACGCCGGTGCCGCCGCCGAGCTGCGTGCTGTACTGGCCCGCCGGCTCGCCGAGCCCCGTGAAGCCGGGCGTCAGCGTCGCGACATTGTTCACGTGCTTCGTGCTGATCGGCAGCGTGTCGATGAGGTCGCGCGTCAGCACCGACTGCTCGCGCACGTTCGACGTGTCGACGAGCGGGCTCGCGCCGGTCACCGTGACGGTTTCCTCGAGCGTGCCGACCTGCAGGTCGGCATTGACGGTGGCCGTGAATCCCGACGTCAGCTCGATGCTCTCGCGGCGCGCGGCGCGGAAGCCCGGCAGGGTGAAGGTGACCGTATAGGTGCCGGGGCGCAGGTCCACGATGCTGTACCGGCCCTGATCGTCGGAAAAGACGGTGCGCGCCTTTTCGATCAGCGCGGCGCTGGCCCCCTCGACCGTGGCGCCCGGGAGCACCGCCCCGGACGTATCCCGCACCACGCCGGCGATGCCGCTCGACTGCTGCGCCGCGGCCGGCGCCGGAGGAATGACGAGCAGGGTCGCCAACACTGTCCACCCGAACGTGGTCCTTGCGACGAAGGCGCTCGCTGCCATAGCCAATGCCTCCTGTGGTTCAACGTGAATTGGAGGTGCCGCCCGGGTGGCGCCGAGAGTCGAGGGGGGTCCGTACCGTCCAGCGGCGGCGAGTGTATCACAGAGCAAGCCCCCGCCGACCGAACCGACGTGCTCGGCCCTCCCAGGCCCGAATTGGTCAAGGCTCCGAGCATGTCGGGAACCAGTGGCAGCAGGTCTGGGATGCGATCGGACCGAGCTCGAGTGCGGCGACAGCCTGTTCGCGACGGATCCGGAACGCTGTTCTTCTACTCGTGACTTGGTGTGGTTATCGGTACGGGGTTATGCGGAAGGTTGAAACGTCAGGTTCTCGGGTATCGCCGCATAAAGGCCCGCGCCCCTGCCTTGTTTCCAGAGACAGGCTATTTCCGGATCATCTGACCGAGGTCTTTTTCGTTCTCGCAGAAGTGTTCCAA
>CAZGLC010000300.1:0-4832 GCA_964526235.1 uncultured Bifidobacteriaceae bacterium | reverse complement strand
CCGCGTCTTCCGCGCTGAAGACCACGTGCCCGCTCGCGGCGCCCGGCGACGCGGGCAGCCCCTGTGTCACCACCGGGATCGACGCCCACTCCTTCTGGTCGAATCCCGGCGCCAGGAGCTGCGACAGCGATTCGGGATCGATCTGGAGGATGGCGTCCTTCGGCGTGATCAGCCGCTCCGAGACGAGATCGGTGGCAATCTTCACCGCCGCGTACCCGGTGCGCTTGCCGTTGCGCGTCTGCAGCATGAACAGGCGCTCGTCCTGGATCGTGAACTCGAAGTCCTGCACGTCCCGGTAGTGCTTCTCGAGACGGGTGGTGATCTGGCGCAGCTGGTTGTAGGCCTTCGGCATCACCTTTTCCAGCTCACGGATCGGCTGCGGCGTCCGGATGCCGGCGACGACGTCCTCGCCCTGCGCGTTGATCAGGAACTCGCCGTAGAACTCCTTGGCCCCCGTGGCCGGATTGCGGGTGAAGCCGACGCCGGTCGCGGATCGGTCGCCCATGTTCCCGAACACCATCATCTGCACGTTCACCGCGGTGCCGATGTGATCGGGAATGTCGTAGATGCGGCGGTACTCCTGCGCACGGGGGTTCATCCACGAGCGGAAGACCGCGTCACGCGACATGGCGAGCTGCTTGTGCGGATCCTGCGGGAACGGCCGGCCGGCGCGGGCGCGTACCACCGCCTTGTACCGCCCGACCACCTCGCGCAGCGCGGTCTCGTCGAGATCGGTATCGTGCGTCGCGCCGTGGCTCTGCTTCACCGCCTCGAATTCGTGCTCGAAGGCGCTTTTCGGAATCTCCAGCACCACGCTCCCGAACATCTGGATGAAGCGCCGATAGCTGTCGCAGGCGAAGCGGCCGTTGCCGGTCTTTGTCTTCAGACCCTCGACCGACGCGTCGTTCAGGCCGAGGTTGAGGATCGTATCCATCATGCCCGGCATCGAAAACTTTGAGCCCGACCGCACCGACACGAGGAGCGGATTGGTGGTCGAGCCGAGCGCCGCGCCGGCGGCCTTCTCGAGCGTGCGCAGGTTGTCCGCAATCTCGCGATCGATCGCCGGCAGGATTTTCCCCTTCTCCTTGTAATAGACCGTGCAGACGTCGGTGGAGATCGTGAAACCGGGAGGCACCGGCAGGCCGGCATTGGTCATCTCCGCCAACCCGGCGCCTTTGCCGCCGAGCGTATCGCGCATGTGGCGGTTGCCGTCGGCCTTCCCCTTGCCGAAGAAATAGACGTACTTCCGAATCCGCTTACCCGCTGCTTTTGTCGCCATTCGTCCTCTCACGCCTCGGTCACCATTTCCGACAAGTCCGCAATGCCCAGAATCAAATCCCGCAGCGCCGCCACGAGCGCCAGGCGCGCCCGCCGCAGCGCTTCATCGTCTGTCATGACGAGCACGTCGTCAAAGAACTTCGCCACGGCCGGCTCGAGCGCGGCAATCGCGGTGAACGCCTCGCGGTAATCGCCGCGGGCGGCCGCGTCGCGAATGGCCGGAGCCCGGCTGTCGAGCTGCGACCAGAGCGCCTGCTCCGCCGGTTCGACCAGGCGATCCTGGATCGCCGCCCAATTGCCTGCGTCGGCAATGCCCTTCGTAATGTTCTTCACGCGCTTGAGCAGCGTCGCCACGCCGTGCAGGGGCGACGCATGCGTCGCACCTGCCCCACTCATGTGCGCCAGCGCCTCGAGCTTCAACCGCGCTTCGAGCGGGCTCACCTGCTCGATGCCGCCGTGGGCCACGGCGCGCACGGTGCGGACGTCGTACCCGCGCTGCTCCAGCAAGTACGTCAGGCGATCGGCGATGAACGAGAGCAAGGGGCCGCGATCGCCCGCGCCGAACGGCTCCCCCGCCCGCGCCAGCAGCGGCCCGAGGCGCAGTCGCGCGTTCAGGCCTGTGAGCTCGGGCAGATCGGCCAGAATCTTCACGGCGCCCTGCGCCTGGCGCCTGAGGCCCAGCGGATCGCGCGATCCGGTCGGGCGCTCGCCGGCGCTGAACATCCCGACGACCGAATCCAGCTTGTCGGCGAGTGAGACCGCCGCCCACGTGATCGCCGCCGGACCGAGCTGCTGCCGCGTCGGCGGCGCGTCGGCCTCGACCCCGATCGGAAGGTAGTGGAAGTAGATCGCCTTCCAGATCTGCGGCGGCAGCCCTTCTTCGCGCGCGTAGATGCCGCCCATCGTCCCCTGCAGCTCCGTCAGCTCGCGCACCATGTCGGTGGCGAGGTCGGCCTTCGACAGCCGGCCCGCGCGCGCGGCCTGCTCGGCCGCTTCGGCCGGCTGGCCGAACGCCTCCTTCGCAATCCACTCCGCGAGCGCCCCGACACGGTCGGCCTTTTCGCGGTAGCTGCCGAGCTTGTTGTGGAAGAGGATCGTCGACAGTCGGCCGATCCCCGACTCGAGCGTCGCCTTCCGGTCCGCGTCCCAGAAGAATTGCGCGTCGCGCAGCCGGGCGGCGAGCACGCGCTCGGCGTTGCGCGCGATGATCTCGGGGCGCTCGGGCTGCACGTTGATCACCGCCAGGAACGCCGACTTGAGCTTCCCTTCCTCGTCCACCACCGGGAAGAAGTGCTGGTGGTGGATCATCGTCGTCGTCAGCACCTCTTCGGGGAGCTTCAGATAGTCCACCGAGAAATGTCCGGCGATGACGGCCGGATACTCCACCAGGTCGGGCACTTCCTGCAGGAGCGAGGAATGCGCCGCCACCAGTCCCGACACGCGGCCGCCCAGACGCCGCGCGTGCGTCTCCAGCTCGCGGCGGATCCGCGACTCGCGCTCGCCGCGGTCGAGGATGACGAAGTTCTCGAGCAGGCGCGCCTGGTAGTCGTCGAACGTTTTGATCTTGATCGCCCGCCCCGCCCGGCCGCTGGTCGTTTGAAACCGGTGGCCGTAGGTCTGCGAGCCCGACCGGATCTCCTGGACGTTGGGCCCCTCCGCCAGCTCCGTGCGCCGGATGACGAACGGGACGACTCGGCCGCCGTACATGAGCACGAGCCACCGGATGGGGCGCGCGAACAGCAGGTCGCCTTTGCCGTCGTCGAGAAACGCATCCCATCGCATCGGCTTGGCGACCGTCAGGTCGCGCAGGATCACCGTCATCACGTCGGCCAGGACGTCGACGGTGGCCTTGCCACGCTGCCGCACGCGGTACGCGAGGTAGGTCCCTCTCGGCGTCTCGTGCTTCTCGAGCGCGCCGACTTCGACGCCGTACTTCTTCGCAAAGCCGAGCGCCGCGGGCGTCGGCGCCCCATCGGCGGTGGAGGCGGCCGAGACCGGCGGCCCGGTGACAAGCTCCTCCAGGTCGGTTTGCCGCTCGGCCAGCTTGACCACGCGGGCGGTCAGGCGGCGCGGCGTGCTGAAGCCCTCCGCGGCGCCGTCGGTGGTCAGACGGAACTCTTTGAGACGGTGATCGAGCTGCCGCGCGAGCTGCGCCGTCAGCCCCGGCAGCCAGCTCGCCGGGAGTTCCTCGCACCCGATCTCGATGAGCAGCTCCCGGTCCATCTCAGGCCCGCTTCGCTCTTGTCTCGCCGAAGCCCGAGGCCTCGTCTGCGCCGGCCTCGGGCGAAGGCGGACCGACATACGCCCTGGCGATGCGGACAGCGAGCTGGCGGACGCGCAGGATGTAGGTGGTGCGCTCGGTGACGCCGATGCTGCCGCTCGAGTCGAGCAGGTTGAAGAGGTGCGAGCACTTGAGGCAGTGCTCGAGCGCCGGCCAGATCAGGCCCGACGCGAGCAGCTGCCCGGCGAAGCCGTAGTTCCGGTCGAACAGGTCGCGATGGACCGCGGCGAACGCCCCGGGAGGCATGTCGACCTGCCCAAACGCGTATTTCGACTGTTCGATTTCCTCCTGCAGCCGCACCTCGCCGTACTTCACGCCCCCGCCCCACTCGAGGTCGAAGACGTTGTCGACGCGCTGCAGGAACATGGCGATCCGCTCGAGCCCGTACGTGATTTCGCACGAGATCGGCGACAGGTCGATGCCGCCGACCTGCTGGAAGTACGTGAACTGGGTGATCTCGAGGCCGTCGAGCAGCACCTGCCACCCGATGCCCCACGCGCCGAGCGTGGGCGACTCCCAGTTGTCCTCTTCGAAGCGGATGTCGTGCTGGCGCGGATTGATGCCGCACGCCTCGAGGCTCTCGAGATAGATCCGCTGCACCTCGTCGGGCGAGGGCTTGAGGATGACCTGGTACTGGTGGTGCTTGAACAACCGATTCGGATTCTGCCCGAAGCGCCCGTCATCGGGCCGCCGCGACGGCTGCACGTAGCTGACGCTCCACGGCTTCGGCCCGAGCACCCGGAAGAGCGTCTCCGGGTGGGAAGTGCCGGCGCCCACCTCGATGTCGAGCGGCTGCTGCAGCAGGCAGCCGTGCGACGCCCAGAAGGCGGAGAGTTTGAGAATCAGGTCCTGGAATGTCACGCAGCTGAATGTGTGTCTAGCCGCGGCGTCGCAGGTCGCGGAGGACGCGGTCGGATTTCAACGTCTTCTCGAGGTGCATCGTAATCAGTCCCCGGTGCAGCTGCTCCAGCTCGCGGAGGGTCGCCGTACGGGCCGCGACCTCCCCGATCCGCTCCGGCGCCACGGTGCGCGAGGACGACAGAAACGCCGCCGCATCCGCCGACAGCGTGCCGCGCGCCTCGGGGTACACGCCCTGCAGCCGCAGCAGCCAGTACTCGAAGTAGCGCGCCAGCGGCTCGACCGGCGCGCCCGCGGCGAGCGCGCTCAGCATCGAGGCGCCGAGGCGATACAGCCGCTCGTCGGCGTCGGCCTCCTGCGCCCATTCGTCGAGCAACTCCGCGAAGTAGCTGACGTACCCGAGGGCGCCCTCCCC
>CAZGLC010000299.1:0-4860 GCA_964526235.1 uncultured Bifidobacteriaceae bacterium | reverse complement strand
CAACTTCAACTCGGGCGCGTTCGGCCGGATCACAGCGATGGCGGGCACGCCCCGCATCCTGCAGTTCGGCGTGAAGTTCGGGTTCTGAACGCTACGGACCGACGACGACGGTGACGTAGCCGTTGGTCCAGCAGCACTGGTTGCCGGGCGAGGTGTCGACGCGGCCGAAGTTGTCGGCCCGCACGCGGAGCACGTACGCGCCCGGTTGCGTGAACGTGGCTGCGGTGGTCGCGGCGCCCTCCAGCTCTGCGATCGGCGTTCTCGGCGGATTGAACGCAACGGGACCCGGGCCGGAGTGCTTGTACCAAGTCACGTTCATCGCGGATTTGTTCTTGGTCTGGAGGGGCACGGGGTCCTTCTCCCGGTTGCTGTCGTCGACGATCCAGATCGTCAACGCCAGGGGCACTCCCACGCGCGCCTGCACGGGATCCGCCTGGATCCCCGCAGGGCCGCGTCCGGCGGGGCCGTCGGGCATGAACCGGATGAGCGGTGGAATCGACCCCATCGCCATCGGCCAACGGAGCCCGTAGGCTCCCGACCGTGCCCGCCCAGGCACGCTCAAGGCCTGCCCGCGGACGCGCAGCGTCCAGACGACGTCACCCTGGAAGCCGGCGGGCACGGTCACGGTGAAGACACCCCGTTCCCGCTCGCGGCGGGTGGTGTTGGTGGCGGCCGTTGGGTCGGGAACGGCGGGCAGGAACGAGGTCGGCTGCCGGCCGTCGTATTCCTTTGGCGTGATGACGTTGTCCGGGCCGAGCGGGATCTCGACCGTCTCCTGTTGATTGAGGTTCGAATAGCCGAACGACAGCGTGAAGGTGCCGTCGGGGTTCTCGTACCAGCCGTCGAAGAAGGGGGCGATCCCACGCCCCTCGGGCGGCGGCGGCGCAAGCGGGCGCTGCGTCTGCGCGTCGAGCGCCCGGACGCCGAGGCCGACCGCGATCGCAAGACCGGCGACGACCCAGCGTCCGAGCAGTGGCCTCACGGGCTCCGACTTACCGGGTGGTGTTGCTCGCCTTCTTGCGGGCCTCGCGCTCGGCCACCAGCCGCGCGTATCCCTCGTCATCCAGATGTGTCACGGCGAGCCAGGCGTGCGACATCTCGTCCGCCGTACGGCTGCCGAGCCCGACCCACTGGTCCGGGTCGGGATTCCCGCGGTTCGACCGCGTGTTGTCGTAGTAGCCGGTGACCACGAGCACCGCGCCCTTCGGCACGAGCGGCGCGGCGTCATCGTCGTAGATGTGGCTGGTGTGCCAGTAGTTCGTCCAGTTGGAGACGGAGCTGATCATCTCCAGCTTGCCCGTGTCCGGGTAGAAGATCTCGAGCGTCTTCGCGACCAGACGAAAGTGGCCGTGCGGCTGGAAGCTGTCGAGCCGCACCGGGGTCTTGAAGGAGTGGAACCCCTGCGTCATCACCGTGCCGTTCGGCGGGATCTCGAGCTCCCCGCCCTTCATGAGCAGGGTGTACAGCTTGAGGTTCTGCTTGTACTTCGCCTGATGGCCTTCCGGGTACAGCCAGATGCCCAGCTCGATCACGTCGTCTGTGAGCTCCTGCCCGGTCGGGTAATAGTGGACGTCCCACTGGACGAGCGAGTTGGCCGGCAGCGTCCGGCAGCCATCGGACGGCACGATCTCGCCGACCTTGCCGAGCGCATACTCGGTGATCCGGTCACCCTCGACGTACTTGCCGACCTTCTCGTCGAAGGCGAGCAGCTCGCTGTTGGCGTGGTGCGCCGCCGCACGTCCCTTCAGCGACGGTTTGACGGACACGGCCTTGATGCAGCGATCCGTGGTCAGCCCTATGGGCACGACCGGCCGCCACCAGACGTCCTGCCCCTTGGCCGGCAGCGTGAACGGCTTGGTGCGGACCACCAGATCGGGGGCGCCGAACTGGTCGGCGAACGCCCACTTGCTCGGATCCGGGAACGTGGCCGGCGGCGGCAGATCGGCCGGGTTGCCCAGCGGCGCGCCGCTGTCGGCCCAGCGCGCCAGCGTCTGGATCTCGGCCTCGCTGAGCCGCAGGTCGTACTTCAGCTTCTGGATGCCGACCTCGCGGTCGTAGCGATACGGCGGCATCTCGCCGGCGACGACCTTCTGCCGGATGGCGCGCGCCCAGGGGCGCGCTTCCTCGTAGGTCGTGAGCGGCATCGGGCCGATCGCGCCGCGCTGATGGCACTGCTGGCAGTTCTTCTGGAGGATGGGCGCGACGTCCTTGGCGAAGGTCGCCGCGGCGGGCGTTGCGCTCGCGGGCGCCTGCGCCCGGGCGTCCGTGGTGTAGGCGACGAACGACGCGACCAGAAGGGCCAGGGCACCGAAAGTCCTCGTCATAGAGACCACCTCGTGGGGCGATCTTACCCCTAATTGGACGCCGGCCAGGAGTCTTTACGCCGACTGCGTCGATACAGGCCGATGCGTCCGGAGGAACGACCGGATGTGACGCACGGCCAGCGGAATCCGCTCCTTTGGTTCTTTCCAGGGATACAGGCTCACCTGTGAATTCGGGGCCAGCATCGCGGCCTCCATGGCGACCGCGTACGGATGCGCCGGAATGTCGTCCGGCAGGATCAGCACGGGCGTCTGGCAGCTGCGCACGAAATCGCGGGTCACGGTGAACACGAAATCGGGGTTCGTCCGGTACATCTTCGTCAGGAACCGGTCCACCGTTTCCATCGTGGCCTCAGGGCGGCGCTTGACGACTTCCGGACCCCAGCCCTTCAGGTTGTTGTCATAGAACAGGTCGCGCATCTCCGGACGCGACCCGCTCGGCTGCGCCAGCACGGCGGCGACCACACGGTTCGGCGCCCGCTCCAGGAGGTTCCAGATGAACGGCCCGCCGATGCAGAAGCCGAGCACCATGAACTTGTCGATGCGCAGGTGATCCATCAACCCGAGATGGTCGTCGGTGTACGAGTCCCACGGCCGGTCGATCTCGAGCGGGCCGGAGGAGTGGCCGCCCGTCGCGTTGCGCAGGTCGGACGCGATGCAGCGGAACTCGCCCTTGAATTCCTCGATCGGATTGAAGGGCGATCCGCGCTTCAGGCCGGCGATCGTCGAGTTCAGTCCGCCGCCGGCGATGAGCAGCAGCGGGAACCCTGAGCCGGCTTCCTCATAGTGGATGCGAACGGGGCCTTTCTCGTAGAAGGACCCTGTTGGCTGCCCGGTCTGCTGCGCGAAGACGCGCGGCGCGGCGGCCGCCATGGCTGTGGCGGCGGCACCCGTTTTCAGGAACTTGCGTCTGATTGGATCCACGTCACATCCCTCGAGGTTAAGCGGCCGTCGCAGGCCGATGCACGCGCAGGAAGGACCGGACATGGCGCACCGCCAGGGGAATCCGTTCCTTCGGCTCTTTCCACGGATACAGGCTGACTTCGGCCTTCGGCGCGAGCGTGGCGCACTCCATGGCGACCGCGTACGGATGCGCCGGGACGTCGTCCGGCAGGATCAACACGGGCGTCTGGCAGTTGCGCACGAAGTCACGCGTCACCGTCAGGACGAAGTCGGGGTTGGTGCGATACATCTTCGTCAGGAACCGGTCGACCATCTCCATCGTGATGTCGGGCCGGCGCTTGACGAGCTCGGGTCCCCAGCCCTTCATGCTGCCGTCGTAGAGGAGGGTCGGCATTTCCGGCCGGAAGCCGACGGGCTGGGCCGGCACCGCGGCCACCACGCGATCGGGCGCCCGCTTGATCAGGTTCCAGATGAACGGGCCGGCGATGCAGAAGCCGAGCACCATGAACTTGTCGATGCCCAGGTGGTCCATCAGACCGAGCTGGTCGTCGGCGAATGAATCCCACGGGCGGTCGATGTCCAGTGGGCCGGTGGACTGGCCGGTGTTGGCGTTGCGGAGGTCCGCCGCAATACAGCGGAATTCGTTCTTGAACGCTTCGATCGGATCGAAGGGGGAGGTGCGCAGTCCGGCGATCGACGAGTTCAATCCCCCGCCGGAAATGAGCAACAACGGGAAGCCGGCCCCGTGCACTTCATAACGGATGCGGACCGGGCCCCGTTCGTAGAAGGATGCTGCCTGGCCGGTTTGCTGTGCTGACTCCATGGTGGGCGTATTCTACGCCTATCCGAGGGGCGTGCCAGCCGAAGCTTTCGTCAGGAGACTGTCTCGCCCGCCTTCGCTAAAGCTACGGCGGGCAGCCGTCGCCTGGATCGAGAGCGAAGGCTGGTGAGGCGGGGGGGAATCGAACCCCCAACCCGCAGATTAAGAGAACCGCTGGCGCCCGTCCGCCTGCGTCCGCGGGCGCGCACCTGGGCGGACGCGGATCTCGAGGCCGGGACGCTCCAGGTGCATCGTGCGGTCCAACGGAGTGGTGGTGACGTGACGGCCCGGCGGCCGTTGCTCGCCGAGCGGAAACGCCTCCGCGCGGCATTGCGCCAGCTCGACGAGCTGTCAGACTCGCCCGAGACGGCAGAGACACGCGCCCGGCTCACCCAGGAGCTTCAGGGCGTTCGCGCCGCGCTGCAACCGTTGAAGACGACGGTACAGGTGACGGAGCCGAAGTCGGCTCGGAGCCGGCGCACAATCGCGCTCCCGGCCGTGGCCGTCACGGCCTTGCGAGCGCATCGTGTCCGCCAGCTCGAAGCTCGGCTCGCGGCCGGCGGTCGCTGGCAGGATCAGGGGTTCCTTTATACGTCCGGCATCGGGACGCCGCTCGATCCGCGGAACGTGACGCGCGAGTTCAAGGCGTTACTCGTCGCGTCGTCATGGAGACGCTCGGCCACAGCCAGGTATCGCTGACGCTGAACACCTACAGCCATGTGCTGCCCGCGCTCCAGCGCGAAGCCGCGGCGAAGATGGATGCGATTCTCTCGAAATAGTCGCGACCGTCGCTCCTTGCCTGGCTATATCAATGCA
>CAZGLC010000298.1:0-4938 GCA_964526235.1 uncultured Bifidobacteriaceae bacterium | reverse complement strand
TAAGATTAGGCTCTTTGCGGAACCAGATCAACTGGCGCCGCGCGTAGCGGCGGTTCTCCTGCACGATCAGCGCGCGCGTCGCCGCCTCGTCGCGGATGCCGCGCAGCAACTCCATCACCTGGCGATAGACGAGCCCGCCGAACGGTCGTGCCGCCGGCGGGATCCCGCGTGCGAGGAGCCCCTGCACCTCGGCGACGATCCCGCGCGCGAACTGCTCGTCCACGCGGCGGGCGACGCGCTCGGCCGTGAGCGCGGCGGGGATCCGCAGCGCGATCGGGATCACGTCCCAGCCGGCGATTGGCGACGCCGTCTCGCTGAAGTGGTCCGTCAGCGGACGGCCCGTCGTCAGGTACACCTCGAGCGCGCGAACGAGGCGCTTCAGGTCGCGCGGCAGGATGCGGACAGCCGAGTCGGGGTCGATGCGCCGCAGCCAGCGGTGCAGGCATTCGACACCGCGCCGGTCCGCCACGCGCTTGAGTCGGGCGCGCAGCGCCTCGTCGGCGCCCGGCCCTGGAAAGAGGCCTCGCGTGAGCGCCCGATAGTAAAACCCGGTACCGCCCACGAGGACGGGCAGGCGTCCTCGACCATGGATCTCGCCGATCGCCTGCGCGGCGTCGCGGGCGTACTGCGCCGCCGTATAGACCTCCGTCGGCTCCGCGACGTCGATCAGATGGTGCGGAATCCCGCGCCTCGCCTCGACCGGCACCTTGTCGGTGCCGATGTCGAACCCACGATAGACGGCGGTCGAGTCGCAGTTGACGATGTCGCCGCCGTAGCGCTCGGCCAGCGCGAGGCCGAGCCCGCTCTTGCCGGAGGCGGTGGGGCCGAGCACCGCCAGCAGCAGTCGGCGCCGCGTGCTTACCATCCGACGCGTGCGAGGACGTACACGACGAGCGCGGTGAGCAGGATCAGAAGGCCAAGTTGCTGAACTCTCGTCGGCATGTCGATGTCCGGACCCCGGATCCCGGATCCCGCATCCCGGATCCCGGATCCCGCATCCCGGTCAGCACGGCGGTTGCTCGTTGTAATAGAAGGTGACGGTGAAGAGCGTCTTGTCGAGCGGATATTCGGGCGGCAGCGGCGCCGTCGGGTTCGACGAGAAGATCGCGCCGTACGCCGCGCGGGTGAATGCCTCGATGAGCGACGGCTTCACGACGGTGATGTCGGTGATCGAGCCGTCCTTGTGGATGTAGAACTGCAGGACGACGTGGCCGCTCATGACCATCGCGGCCTGTGGAACGAACCAGTTGCGGCGGATCTGGGCCACGAAGCGGCGCAGCCACGGCCCGAACTCGACGCCGCGCGTGTCGAACTGGATCGCGGCTCCGGGGCGATCGTTGCCCCCCTGCGGGTTATCGAACCGCTCATTCTGGACGTACTGCTGCAGGTTGCGCAGCGCTTCGCCGAGCGAACCGCCGGGGCGCGTCTGCGGCGTCTCGACCGGACGGCGCAGGCCGGTCTCGCCCGGCGGCGTCACGCGCGCGATCTGGGTCTCGGGCTGCGGCGGCGACGCCGGATTGTCCGGCCCCTTGGCGCGCTCGGCCTCTGCTTCCTCGGTGCGCTCGGTGGTGTCGCCCCGCGAGAACGGCAGCGGGTTCTCCGGCTCGCGCACGATGACCGGATCCTGCGCGCGACGATCGACATCGGACAACTCCGCGATATCGGGCGCGCGCAGCGCGGGCGTGTCGACGCGCGGCTGGACGAACACAAACCGCCGCTTCGCGTCTTCCTGCTGCCGCTCGAGCTCGGCCTGGCGCCGCTGCAGCTCCTCTGCGCTCGGCTGGAACATCGGGAGGTGCGGGCCGACGATGAACGCGGCCGCGATGAGCCCGTGAACGATGATCGACAGGAGGACGCCTTCGCGCCGCGGAATCGCCGCGCCGACGACGTTCTCGTCCTGGTACCGATCCTCGAAGTCGAAATGAATCACGCAGTTGGGGAAATTATACCGGCTACGGGCTACGGGCTACCGACTACCGACTACTGACTACCGTCTGGCCGTATACAGATAGACGATGCCGAGCGTCAAAGGGACGGCGCGGACGTCACGAAAACCGGCCCGTTCGAGCGCCGCGACAAACGCAGCCGGCGGCGGAAAGCTCCGCACCGACGCCGGCAGGTAGGAGTAGGCCGCGCGGTGGCCGGAAACGGCGCGGCCGATCCACGGCAGGAGATATTTGAAATACCAGAGGTAGAGCGCGCGGACGCCTGGCAGGCGCGGCTCGCCGAATTCGAGGATCGCGAGGCGTCCGCCCGGACGCAGCGCCCGAGCCAGCTCGGCGCATGCGGCCTCGGGCCGCTCCACGTTCCGAATCCCGAACGCGACGGTCGCGGCGTCGACGCTGGCGTCGTTCACCGGGAGCCGCGTGGCGTCGCCCTGGACGAGCACCACGCGATCCGACTCCCCCGCCGCGCGCACCTTGCGCCGTCCGATCGCCAGCATCGCGCCGGCGAAGTCGACCCCGACGACGCGGGCGGCGCCTGAGGCGGCGTGCCGAGCCTGGAGTGCCACATCGGCGGTGCCGGTGCAGACGTCGAGGAGCACTTCGCGGCCCGTGAGCTCCAGCGAGCGAATCGCGCGAGCGCGCCAGCGCCGGTCGATGCCGGCGCTCAGGAGATGGTTGAGGAGGTCGTATCGCGGCGCGATCGCATCGAACATCTCGGCGATCCGATCCGGCGCCTTGTCAGGAACAGCCTGCACACGGCTACCCAACAAACAGCGCCAGCGCCGTCGTCGCGAAGTAGATGATCCCCACGTAGCCGTTCAGATCGAACGCCTTGCGCACCTGCGATAGATCGTGCTCGCTCACGAGCGACTGCTCGTACGCCAGCAGCGCGGCGACGATCGCCACGCCGGCCAGATACAGCCACGGGAGCGCCGCCGCGCGCCAGAGCGCCACCATCGCGGCGATCGTGGCGGCGTGCATCAGCCGCGACAGACGAATGGCCGCGCCGATCCCGAAGCGCGCCGGAATCGAGCGGAGTCCGTGCGCGCGATCGAACTCCACGTCCTGACAGGCGTACAGGATGTCGAAGCCGCCGACCCAGAGGCCGATCGCCAGCCCGAGGAGCCACGGCTCCGCGCCCGCGCGGCCGCCCGCCGCCAACCACCCGCCGACGGGCGCGACGGCCATGGCGAGACCGAGGAAGAGCTGCGTGTAGGTCGTGTACCGCTTCGCCAGCGAGTACCAGAAGACAATCGCCAGCGCGAGGGGCGACAGCACGAGACACAGCCGGCTCAGACGTCCGGCCGCGACGATGAAGACGATCGCCGAGACGAGCACGAACAGCGCCGCCTCGCGGTTCGACATCTTCCCGCGCGGCAGCTCGCGCATCGCGGTGCGCGGATTCAGTGCGTCGAACCGGGCGTCGACCAGGCGGTTGAAGCCCATCGCCGCGCTGCGCGCCGCCGCCATGCAGATGACAATCCAGAAGACCTGCCGCCAGGAGAACGGCTGCGTCCGCCACGCGAGGAGCGCGCCGATCAGCGCGAACGGCAGCGCGAAGACGGAGTGGCTGAAGCGGACGAACGAGAGATACGTCAGCAGTCTGCTCATGGCGTGCCGAGCCACGTCACCGCCGCCGGCTCGACGCCGGACAGCAGGTATTCTTCCACATCGTCGACAGCGTCCGGCAGCTGCACGGCGATCAGATCCGCCTGCTGTCCGGACTCGATGCTGCCGACGTGCTCGAAGCCGAGGGCGCGGGCGCCATGCAGGGTCGCGCTTTCGAGCAGCTGCCGCGCCGGGACGCGCGGCGCCAGCCGCCGCGCCGCGGCGAGCTCCGTGAACATGTTGAGATCGGCGACGCTCGCGAGGCTGTCGGTGCCGAAGGCGACCCTGACGCCTGCGGCATAGAACGCGCCGAGCGGCGGATCGCCGACGCCGACGTGCCGGTTGCTGCGCGGGCACGACACGATGGTGGTCCGGCCCGCGCGCAGGCGCGCAAGGTCGTCGGCCCCGCACTGGACCGCATGAACGGCGAGCACCCGGCGGTCCAGAAAACCGAGGTCCGCCAGGTACGCGACCGGCGAGGTGCCGGGCGGCTGCCATGCGTTTGACCACACGCTCAACTCGGTGAGCAGCTCGCGCCAGCCGCCGCGGCCGCGCGCGAGGAACTCGACCTCGTCGGCCGACTCGGAGAGGTGGACGGTCGACACGTCGCCGGGATGCTCGTCGAGATCCCGGCGGAGCGCGGTCAAGAGCTCCGGCGACACCGAGTACGGCGCGTGCGGCGCGAGACTCAATCTGACGTCGCGATCCGGCGCGGCCCGCTCATCGATCGCGGCTCGCGCGGCCTGCACCCGCCCGGCCGGATCGTCGGCGTTGAACCCCAGCAGCTCGTAGAACACCCGGGCCGGCATGCCGGCCGCCTGGAGGAGCGGCACGGTCACCAGCGTGTTGCTGACGTCGCCGACGAGGCCGGTGCCGCTCGCCCTCGCGGCAGCAATCGCGGCCTGCGCCGCCGACAGGATGACCGGATCGCCGGGATCGGGATAGCGCCGGCGCGCCGCCATCACCGCTCGTATCCAGTCGAGAAACCGATCGGCGGGCGGAACGGCGCCGGCGAGGTAGGACAGCTCGAGATGCGTGTGCGCGTTGACGAGCGCGGGCAGAACCGCGACGTCGCCGAGATCAATGGGGGTGCCTAGGGTGCCTGGGGTGCCTGCTGAAATGCCTGCGGTGCCTACGCCCGTGATGACGCCGTCGTCCACCGCGACCCAGCCGTCGCGAATGGGTGGACCGGTGATGGGCAGGACCCAGGATGCGCGGTAGATCGTCACTGCGCCAGGCGCAGCTGCTTGCCCGCGCGGCTGCGGGCCGGGTACTGGCGAAGCTCCTCGGGCACCGAGGCGTCCCCCTCCGCCCGCGCGGTCGCGAGCGCCAGCATCCGCGGCACGTCGCGCTCGCGGAAGATCGGGTCGCCCAGGATCTCGTA
>CAZGLC010000297.1:2704-4984 GCA_964526235.1 uncultured Bifidobacteriaceae bacterium | reverse complement strand
GCGGGAAGATCCGCTCGACGCCCTGGCCGAACGACACCTTGCGCACGGTGAACGACGCCCGCGCGCTGCCGCGCCGGAGGCTGATGACGACCCCCTCGAAGATCTGGATCCGCTCCTTGTCGCCCTCGCGCACCTTGACGTGCACGCGCACGGTGTCCCCGGGCTTCATTTCTGGCCGCGTCGTCAGCTGTGACTTCTCGACCAGCTCAATCGCGTTCATGCTCCCTCTCCTGTTCCTTGCGAATCTCCTCCAGCATCGCCCGTTCCTCCTCGTCGAGCGCAGCCGAGGTCAGCAGTTCCGGCCGGCGTTCCAGGGTGCGCCGGAGCGCCGTCTTCTTCCGCCACCGCCGCACCTCTTCATGATGCCCCGAAAGGAGCACGCCGGGCACCTGCTGCCCGGCAAAGTCCGGCGGCCGCGTGTAGTGGGGATAATCGAGCAATCCCCGCGAAAACGAGTCTTCCTCCACCGACCGGGCATCGCCCACCACCCCAGGCACCAGCCGGCTGACGGCGTCGACGACGACGAGGGCGGCCAGTTCGCCGCCGCTGAGCACGTAGTCGCCGATCGACAGCTCGTCGGTCGCGACCGCCGTGCGCACCCGATCGTCCACCCCCTCATATCGGCCGCAGAGCAGCACGACATGCCGAAGCCGGCTCAACCGGGCCGCCTCGGCCTGCGCGAAGGAGCGGCCCTGCGGCGACAGCAGAATCACGGCGTCGGGCGCCCCGCGCCGCGCCCGGATGTCCTCCACGGCGCGCGCCAGCGGCTCCGGCTTCATCACCATCCCCGGTCCGCCGCCGTACGGCACGTCATCGACGCTGCGATGCCGGTCGACCGTGTAGTCGCGCAGGTCGTGGACCGCCACGTCCACCAGACCCCGCTCGATGCCGCGGCTCACGACGCCTTCCGCGAGGCCGGCCGCGACCGTCTGCGGAAAAATCGTCACGATATCGAATTTCATTGTTAGTAGGCAGTAGGCAGTAGGCAGTAGGCAGTAGGCAGTGGGCAGCGCCACGCCGGTTATTACTGCCTACCGCCTACTGCCTACTGCCTACTTCACATTCAACTCCAGCAACCCCTCCGGCGGGTCGATCCGGATCCGCTTCGCCGCCACGTCGATCTCGACGCAGATGTCGACCGCGAGCGGAATCAGCACTTCCCCGCGCGCGCCCTCGACCACGAGCCGATTGCCGCCGGGCCCGCCTTCCACGCGCACGACGGCACCGACCGCTGCGCCGTCCTTCGTCTCGACGGCGCACCCCACGAGCTGATGCTCGTAGTAGCGGCCCGGCTCGAGCGGCTGCAGCGCCTCCTGCGGGATCCGCAGCTCGGCCCCGCTCATGCTCTCCACGTCTTCGATCCGCGACAGGCCATCGAAGGCCACGACCGGCCGGCCGCCCTGCATGCGCGCCGCCGCAATCGTCAGCCGCCGCTCGCCCGCGTCCAATCGGATCCAGACGTCGGCGCCGGGGCGGAACCGCTCGTCGACGAAATCCGTTTCCGGGTTGACGAACACATGGCCGCGGAGACCATGGGGCCGGGCGATCCGCCCCACGACCACCATGTCCTCCCACCGGGATCCGGGATCCGGGATCCGGGATCCGGCCGAACCGCGAATCTTCCGGATCCCGGATCCCGCATCCCGGGTCCCGGCCACGATCAGTCCTTGATATCGAGCTGCGCGCGTTTGCCGTGGTGCTCCGCGGCGACCGCCAGCAGCGTGCGCAACGCCGCGGCCGTGCGTCCCTGCCGGCCGATGATCTTGCCCATGTCACCCGGCGCCGTGCGCAGCTCGAAGATCTGGAGGCCCCGCCGCTCGCTCTCCGTAATCCTGACCGCGTCGGGCTGATCGACCAGCGCCCGCACGACGACCTCGATGACCTCGCGCAGCGGATTGGTCCCGTCGCCGGCCGACTGCGGCGCCGCCATTACTGAGCGGCCGGCGCGTCGACGGGAGCCGACAGGTCGCGCGACAGGTGCTTCTTGAGCAGCGTGCGCACCGAATCCGACGGACGGGCGCCCCGCTTCAGCCAGTGCTCGACGCGCGCCTTGTCGATCGCCACCTGCGCCGGCTTCGAGCGCGGGTTGTACGTTCCGAGATTTTCCACGAAGCTGGTGTCGCGGGCCGACCGCGCCTCCAGCACCACCACGCGGAAGTACGGCTTCTTGGTCGAGCCTGCGCGCCTCAAACGAATCGATAGCATTCCGTCACCTCGTCTTGATTAAACCCCATGGTCCGCCCTTCTTGCGCTTCTTTCCCGGCGCCGCCATCGCCCGCG
>CAZGLC010000297.1:0-2604 GCA_964526235.1 uncultured Bifidobacteriaceae bacterium | reverse complement strand
AAACCCCATGGTCCGCCCTTCTTGCGCTTCTTTCCCGGCGCCGCCATCGCCCGCGGCGGCATCTTGGGCAGCTTCATCCCCCGTCCGAGCCCCGCCGCCCCGCCCTGCCCGATGATCGCCAGCACCCGGCGCATGTCCGTGAACTGCTTGAGCAGCCGGTTCACGTCTTCGACCGAGGTGCCGCTGCCGGCGGCGATGCGCCGGCGCCGGCTGCCGTTGACGATCGTGTGATCGCGGCGCTCGGCCGGCGTCATCGAGCCGATGATCGCCTCCACGCGCGCCATCTGCTTCTCGTCGGGCGTGTTCTCGGCGAGCTGCTTCAGGTTGCCGAGCCCCGGGATCATACCCAGAACGCTCTCGAGCGGGCCCATCCGCTTGATCGTCCGGAGCTGGCTGCGGAAGTCGTCGAGCGTGAACTCGTTCTTGCGGAGCTTGGCTTCGAGCGCTTCGGCCTCGTCTTTGTCGATCGCCTGCTCCGCCTTCTCGATGAGCGACAGCACGTCGCCCATGCCGAGCATGCGCGAGACGATGCGATCCGGGTGAAAGAGCTCGAGGTCCTCGAGGCGCTCGCCGCTGCCGACGAACGCAATCGGCACCCCGACGACCGACACCACGGAGAGGGCTGCGCCGCCCCGCGCGTCGCCGTCGAGCTTCGTCAGCACGACGCCGGTGACGCCGATCCGCCGATTGAATTCACCGGCGCTCTTGATGGCGTCCTGCCCGGTCATCGCGTCGGCGACGTACAGCAGGTCCGACGGCTGCACGGCGTCCTTGATCGCGTGCAATTCCTCCATCAGCTCCTCGTCGATGTGGAGCCGGCCTGCGGTGTCGACGACCACCGTATCGAAGCCCTTGGTCTTGGCCTCGGCGAGCGCGCCCCGGGCTCGTGCGACCGGCTCCATCGTTTCCGGCGCGAACACGCGCACGTCGGCCTGCTCGCCGAGCACGGCGAGCTGTTCGATCGCGGCGGGACGCCGCACGTCGGTCGACACCATGAGCGGATGGCGTCCCTGACGCGCGAGCCATCGGCCCAGTTTGGCGGCGGTCGTCGTCTTGCCCGAGCCCTGGAGGCCGAGCAGCCGGCCGCCGCGCGGGGTTGGCGCATGCTTCTGCAGGCCGCCTTCGGCGTCGCCGAAGAGCGCGAGCAGCTCGTCGCGGACGATCCTGATGACCTGCTGCCCCGGAGTGAGACTGCGGAGCACGGCCTGATCCATCGCGCGGTCGCGGACGCGGTCGACGAATGCCTTGACGACTTTGAAATTGACGTCGGCCTCGAGCAGCGCGAGCCGGATCTCGTGGAGCGCCGCTTCCACCTGCTCGGCCGTGAGGCGCACCTCGCCCCGCAGCGATGTGAAGACTTCCTGGACGCGGGTGCTGAGTGACTCGAACATGGGGTTCGCGAAAACCCCTTATCTTACACCGTGGACAGGCGGTGGCCGAGCTTGTCCTTCTTGGTCTTGAGGTAGCGGCGGGTCAGGTCCGACGCCGGAATCTCGAGCGGGACCGCCTCGACGATCGAGAGGCCGTAGCCCTGGAGCCCGACGAATTTCCGCGGGTTGTTCGTGAGCAGGCGCATCGTGCGTACGCCGAGGTCGCTCAGGATCTGCGCGCCGATCCCGTAGTCGCGCTGGTCGGCCTTGAACCCGAGGCGCTCGTTCGCCTCAACCGTATCGAGTCCCTGGTCCTGCAGCTCATACGCGCGGATCTTGTTCGCCAGCCCGATGCCGCGCCCCTCCTGATTCAGATAGAGGAGCACGCCGCGCCCCTCCTTCGCGATCCGGGCGAGCGCCGTCTCGAGTTGCGGCCCGCAATCGCACCGCGCTGAATGGAACACGTCGCCGGTGAGACACTTCGAGTGGACGCGCACGAGGACGTCCTGGCCGTCGCCGATCTCGCCTCGCACGACGGCGACGTGCGTTTCGTTGTCGATCTGATTCTCATAGGCGTAGATGCGGAAGGCGCCGTGCGCGGTCGGCAGGTCCGCTGTCGCGGCGCGCCTGACCAGCCGCTCGGTGCGCATCCGGTACCTGATCAGATCCGCGATCGTGATCATCAGCAGCCGGTGCTTCCGCGCGAACCGGGTGAGCTCGGGCACGCGCGCCATCGTGCCGTCCTCGTTCATGATTTCGCAGATGACGCCCGCCGGATACAATCCCGCGATCCGCGCCAGATCCACGGCCGCCTCGGTCTGACCGGCTCGCACCATCACGCCGCCGTCCCGTGCCCGCAGCGGGAACATGTGACCCGGACGCGCCAGATCCGACGGCTTCGTCTTCGGATCGATCGCGGCCAGCACGGTGGCCGCCCGATCCGACGCGGAGATGCCCGTGCTCACGTCGTGCTTGGCCTCGATCGACACGCAGAAGGCGGTGTTGAACGTGGTGGTGTTCTGATTGACCATGAGCGGAATCTCGAGCTGATCGAGCCGCTCGGCGGTCATCGGCATGCAGATGAGCCCGCGCCCGTATCTGGCCATGAAGTTGATGGCCTCGGGGGTGATCTTCTCCGCCGCTATCGTCAGATCGCCCTCGTTTTCCCGGTCTTCGTCGTCGACGACGATGATCATGCGGCCGGCGCGGATGGCGACAACCGCCTCTTCGATCG
>CAZGLC010000296.1:0-4986 GCA_964526235.1 uncultured Bifidobacteriaceae bacterium | reverse complement strand
AGAAGATGCGCACGTGGTTTGCCGCCGACAAGACCGGCTTCCACATGCTGCACACGCTCTTCCAGACCTCGCTCAAATACGGCGGCGTCACGCGCTACGACGAGTGGTTCGTGACGCGGCTGCTCGTTGACGAGGGCCGCGTGCAGGGCGTGGTGGCGATCGATCTCAAGTCGGGGCGGATCGAGGCGATCACCGCCAAGGCCGTGATCCTCTGCACGGGCGGCTGCGGCAAGGTGTTCCCGTTCACCACGAACGCGGCGATCAAGACCGGCGACGGCATGGCGCTGGCCTACCGGGCCGGGGCGCCGCTCAAGGACATGGAGTTCGTGCAGTACCACCCGACGGGCCTGCCGCTGACGGGCATCCTCATCACCGAAGCGGCGCGCGCGGAGGGCGGGTACCTGCTCAACAAGGACGGCTACCGGTACCTCCAGGACTACAACCTCGGCACGCCGCAGCCGCATCCGGTGCTCCGGACGATGGAGCTGGGCCCTCGCGACCGGCTGTCGCAGGCGTTCGTCAAGGAGATGGAAAAAGGGCGGACGATCGAGACGCCGTACGGCCACGTGGTGCACCTCGACCTGCGGCACCTCGGCGAGAAGAAGATCAACGCGAAGATCCCGTTCGTCCGCGAGCTGTGCACGAAGTACCAGAACCTCGATCCGGTCCGCGATCTGATTCCGGTGCGGCCGGTGATCCACTACATGATGGGCGGCGTCCACACGGACATCAATGGTGCGACGCCGATCGCCGGCCTCTACGCCGCCGGCGAGGTGGCGTGCGTGAGCATCAACGGCGCCAACCGGCTCGGGTCGAACTCGCTGACCGAGTGCCTCGTGTTCGGCGCCCGCGCCGGCAGGGCGGCGGCCGAATACGCGTCGCGCGCCCCCGACATCCACCCGCGGGTCATCGCGCAGAAGACCGACGAGCATCGGCGGCTCGAGCAGGAGCTGTTCGGCCGCAAGGGGCGCGAGCGCATCGCCACGCTGCGCGACGAGATGCAGAAGACGATGGAGACGAGCGCGGGGATCTACAGGAACGCGTCGTCGATACGCTCGGGCATTGGCGAGCTGCAGCGGCTGCAGGAGCGCTACGCCGACATCGTGATCGAGGACCACAGCCGGACGTTCAACACCGAACGGGTGTCGGCCCTGGAGCTCTCGTTCCTGCTCGACGTCGCGCAGACGATGCTCGCCTCGGCGCTGGCGCGCGAGGAATCCCGCGGCGCCCATCAACGAAGCGATTTTCCGACGCGCGACGACCAGCGGTTCCTGGCGCACGCGCTCGCGTCGCGCAACGCCGACGGCTCGTGCCGTCTGGAGCCACTGCCTGTCACCATCACCCGCTGGCCCCCCGCCGAGCGGGTCTACGGGGAGACCGCATCGCATGTCACACCGAATCCGGCTGCAGATCGCCCGCTATCGTCCGGAACAGGAGTCTGAGGCGACGTTCGACGAGTACGAGGTCCCCTATGCCAAGGAAACGGCGGTCCTCGACGGCCTCAACTATGTCAAGGACGCGCTCGACGGCACGCTGGCGTACCGCTGGTCGTGCCGGATGGGGATCTGCGGCAGCTGCGGCATGACGGTCAACGGCGAGCCGAAGCTGACGTGCGCGACGTTCCTCGGCGATTACGCGCCCGGCCCCGTGCGGATCGAGCCGCTGCGCAACTTCCCGGTCATCCGCGATCTCATCGTCGACATCGGCGACTTCATGCAGAAGCTGGTGCGCGTGAAGCCGTGGATCGTGCGAGCGGCGGAGAAGCCGGTGTCGGAAGGGGAGTACCGCCAGACGCCCGAGCAGCTCGACGACTACAAGCAGTACAGCATGTGCATCAACTGCATGCTCTGCTACGCGGCGTGCCCGATCTACGGGCTCGATCCGAAGTTCATCGGACCGGCGGTCATTGCGCTGGCGCAGCGCTACAACCTCGACAACCGCGACGAGGGATCGGCCGAGCGGATGGCCGTGCTGTCGGAGCACGAGGGGATCTGGGGGTGCACGTTCGTCGGCGAGTGCACGAAGGTCTGTCCGAAGCACGTCGACCCGGCCGGCGCGATCCAGCGCTACAAGCTGACAGCGGCGGTCGACTCGATGAAATCGTTCTTTGCGCCGAGGGGGGCCTGATGGAGGACCCACAGACCTACGGTTCGACGCCGTATCACCCCAGGTGGCTCCGTCCGCGCGTGTCGACCTACTGGTGGCTGGAGAAGCCTGCGTACTTCGTCTTCATCCTGCGCGAGGCCAGCTGCATGTTCGTCGGCTGGTTCACGCTGTACCTGCTCTGGCTGCTCGATGCGGTCCTGGAAGGGCCGCTCGCGTACGAGGTGTTTCTTGGCTGGTCGGCGACGCCCTGGGTGCTGCTGCTCAACATCCTGACGCTCGGCTTCGTGGTCTTCCATGCGATCACGTTCTTCCAGGCGGCGCCGCAGGCGATGGTCGTCCGGCTCGGGCGCACGCGCGTGCCGCCGCAGGTGGTGCTGCTCGGGCATTACGCGGGCTGGGCGGCGGTCTCCGCGATCGTCGCGTTGTTGCTCGTGGGGGCGTAGATGAAACGGCATCCGGAACCGTTCCTGTGGATGCTCTTCAGCGCCGGCGGCATCGTGTCCGGCATGCTGATGCCGGTGCTGGTGCTGTTCTTCGGGCTCGCGTTTCCGCTCGGGTGGGTGACTCCGCCGGCCTACGACGCGGTCCGCGCGCTCGTCGCGAATCCGATCGGCGCGCTCGTTCTCTTCGCCCTCTGCACGCTCTCGCTCTTCCACTGGGCGCACCGCTTCCGCCACACGCTGTACGACGGGCTGCAGATCACGCATCTCCACGAGGTCGTTGCCGTCCTCTCCTACGGCATGGCCGTTGTGGGATCGGCCGTGGCGGCATACCTGCTCTGGCAGCTGTCGTAGTCTGGAGTACTTGGAGTAGGCTATGCGATGCAAGGAGAAATCATGAAAAGGACTCTGACCTCTATTCTCGTCGCCGCCGCACTGCTCGCCGGCGTCGTGACCGATGCGCTCGCCCAGCAGAAGCCGCCGGCGCGCGGCATCGTGAACATCACCGGCCAGCTCTACCGCGCCCAGAACGACAACCACTACACGGTCTTCCTGGTGACGCCGGAAGGCATCGTCATGTCGGACCCGATCAACCGCGACTTCGCGCGGTACCTCAAGGCGGAGATCGCCACCCGCTTCAAGCAGCCGGTGCGCTACGTCCTCTACACGCACAAGGACTGGGACCACGCCTCCGGCGGCGTCGTCTTCGCGGATACGGCGACCTTCGTCGGCCACGCGAACATGCGGGCCGGCGTGGCGCTGCCCGGCGGCACCCCGCTGCTGCCGTCCGACGCGGTGAAGATGGACGCCAATCGCAACGGGCTCGTCGAGCGGAGCGAGGCGACGGGCGCCACCGCGGAGCGCTTCGATCTGTTCGACTTCAACCGCGACGGCATCCTCACCGCCAACGAGCTGATCCGCGGGCCGGTGAACGACGTGCATCTGCCCTCGGTCACGTTCCGCGACCGCCACACGGTGACGCTCGGCGGCAAGCGCGTGATCATGGTGCCGCTCGGCATTGCGCACACCGACGACAGCACGGTGCTCTACTTCCCGGACGAGCGGACGGTGTTCAGCGCGGACGTGATGCAGGTCCGGCGCCTGCCGCAGGCCATCACGCCGAGCGTGGGCGCCTACATCGACGCGCTGCGCACCATCCAGGCGCTCGATTACGACCACGCGGCCACCGGCCACGCGCTGATGGGGACGAAGAAGGACGTCGCCCAGTCGCTGCAGTACCTCGAGGACCTCGCGACGGGGGTGGCGGCCGGCATCGGCGCGGGGCGCAGTGTGGCGGACATCCAGAAGACGCTCATGCTCGACGCCTACAAGGGCTTCGAGCGGTGGGACACGCACCGCACGGTGCACATCGCGCAGGTGTACGAGCTGCTGAAGGGCACGCCGCGCACGGCGACACCGACGAACTGAGCCGACCGGGGTACGTCGGCCGAGGAGGGAACCTGTGGCCCTGTCACCAGTAGCCGTGGTCGAGCGCTACTTGCGTGGGCTGAAGGACCGGAATCTGGCCGACGTTCCCTTTGCGCCGGACGTCGTATTTCACGGGCCCCTCTCGCCGAAGCTGACCGGGATCGACGCCGTCACCGAGATCCTCGAGCAGATGCTGCCGGTGATTCGGGACATTCGCATCCAGCGGCACATCACCGAGGGCGAGTGGGTCGCCACCCTGTTCGAGCTCGAGACGGAGTTCGGCGTCGTTCAGGTCTGCGATTGCTATCACGTGGTGAACGGGCAGTTGAAGCAGATCCGGCCGTTCTACGATCCGCGCCCGATTGTCGAGGGCATGGCCCGCCAGCGCGCGCAGGAAATGGCCTGACCGCGCCCTTATTTGCGGGGTCCCCGGCGCGCGGACTGTGCGCGCTGGGGTGCCAAGGAGAACCGCCGATGCGTCTGGCCACCGTATTTCTGATCGCGTTCGGGCTGACTGCTTCCGCAGGAGCCCAAACACCCTCCGCGGGTCCCGCCTTCGAATACCTCGGTACGCTGAGCGTCGAGACCGGCACGCGCACGGTCGTCGAGCACGGCCCGCAGGGCACGCGCACGATCGTGCAGATCACCGGCGGCCGCTTCGAGGGGCCGCGCCTCAAGGCATCGGTGCAGGGGCCGGCCGGCGACTGGATCACCAACCGCGCCGACGGCAGCTACAAGCTCGACGTGCGCTTCACCCTCCGCACCGACGACGGCGCGCTGATTCTGGTGACGTACAACGGGGTGGGCGAGACCACGAGCGCCGGCGCGCGCCTGCGGGCGGCGCCGCTCTTCGAGACGGGCGACGCGCGCTACGCGTGGCTCACGAAGCTCCAGGCCGTCGGCGTCGGCGAGCGCGTCGGGACCGCGGTGAAGTACGACGTGTTCGCGCTCAAGTAGATGGCCCAGGTCACCCGCCGCGCCTTCGGCGCCGCCGTCGGGAGTGCGGCGGTCG
>CAZGLC010000295.1:0-5000 GCA_964526235.1 uncultured Bifidobacteriaceae bacterium | reverse complement strand
TGGTTTGTTGCCCTCGGTGGATCGTGTCCTGCGCGTCTATACCCCGTTCGTGCTGCTGACGGCGGCCGGGGCGACCCTCTTCTGGCTTCTCGGTCCACTCGTGAGCGGATCTTCTCCCGATCTCCAGCGGGCGATGTTTGCGGGCCTGAGCGTGCTGGTCATGGGCTATCCCTGCGCGGTGGGGATCTCGGCGCCGCTCTCGATCGTGCGCGGGGCCGGCGAAGCCGCCGAACGTGGCGTGCTCATGCGCACCGGCGAGGCCTTTCAAGCGCTGCGCCGCGTGCAGCGGGTGGTGTTCGACAAGACGGGCACGCTGACCGAGGGCCGGCCTGCGTTGCGGCAGATCGTCGCCGTCACTGGCACTGAAGCGGAATTGCTCGCCCTCGCAGCAGCGGTCGAGGCGTCATCGGAGCATCCACTCGCGCGCGCGATCGTGGAAGAGGCGTTTCGACGTGGTATTGCGCTGTCGGAAGTCGAAGGATTCGAGGCCGTCACGGGTCGAGGCGTCAGGGCACGCCTCGGAACCAATAGGCTGACGGTCGGCAGCCCGGTGTTTCTGGCGGCAGAGGCAGTGGACCTCAGTGCCCAGACCGGACGCATCAACGAACTCGAAGCGCGCGGGCTCACCGTGATCGGCGTCGCGCGCGACGGCGTCCTTCTTGGTGTAGTGGCGCTCGGGGATGCGCTCAGGGCTGATGCCGCGGAGACCGTACGTCGCCTGCATGCGCTCGGTATTCGTACCAGCCTGGTCACTGGCGACAATGAGCAGGCCGCGCGCCATTTTGCCCGAGCCGCCGGGATCGACGAGGTGCATGCCCGCGTGCTGCCGGCCGAAAAGGCAGCGCTGATCCGGAAGCTGCAGGAGGGTGCGCGCGTCGCGATGGTCGGCGACGGCATCAACGACGCTCCGGCGCTGATGCAGGCGGACGTCGGCATCGCCTTCGGCAGCGGCGCGGATATCGCGATCGAGTCCGCGGACGTCATCATCCTCAACCAACGACTCGGAGCTGTGCTCGATGCTTACGCGGTGAGCCGGTACAGTTACCGGAAGATCGTTCAGAATGTCTCATTGGCATTTCTCTTCAATGGCGTCGGAATTCCGGCTGCCGCCACCGGATTGGTGTATCCGGTCTGGGGCATGGTCGCCATGGCCGCCAGCGTCACGACCATCTTCATCAATTCGTTGTGGGGGCGTGGCAACTACTTCTTCGAGGCCATCAAGACGGTTGGACAGCAGCCGCCGGTCCCGGCCACGGTGAACCCATAACGAGCGGGAAGGCACACGAGTGATCCATGTTGAAATCAGTCACACTTGAAGTCGTCGGCGAGCAGCGGCTTCATTGCGAAGCCTGCGAGCAGCGCGTCGCCCGTCTGCTCAAAACAGTGCAAGGCGTCGGGCAGGTTCGCGCGCAAGCCGACCGCCAGCGTGTCGATGTGCTATTTGACGCGGCCGTGCTCGAGCCTCGGTCCATCGCAGAGCGTCTCAGCGAGGCCGGTTACGAAACGAAGGTGGCCGGACAGTGAGCATGTTCGCGAATCTTCTGAACACGCTCGGCATCCGCCGCGTCGATCTCGGACGCGAAGAGGTGACCGTGACGGGGCCGTTGGCAGATCGAGAGTTCCTGGTGCCGAACCTGGTGTGCGAAGGGTGCGCGGAGACAATTGCGGGAGCGCTCACCTCGATGCCCGGCGTGCAAGACGTCCAGTCGAAGGTGCCGCCACAGCGCGTCAGGGTGCGATATGAGCCGGGGACAGTTCGCGAGCAGCAGCTCAAGGATGCCCTCAGCAAGATCGGATTCACTGCTCTCGACGCCTGAGACATTACTTGACCCTCAAGTCCGCTTGAAGGTGTGTACTGGTGCACATGGCAGGTCTGCTGATCGGGGACGTCGCCGGGCGCACCGGCCTTACGGCGCCGACGATCCGATACTACGAAAGCATCGGATTGCTCGCGCCGACACCTCGTTCCGCGACGGGGTATCGGCGATACTCCGATGCGACAGTCGAGGAGTTGCGCTTCATCAAGAAGGCCCAGGCGCTCGGGTTCTCGCTCGAAGAGATCGGCGAGATTCTCCGGTTGAGTCGCGCCGGTGACACACCGTGCTCGCATGTGTTGGATCTCTCGCGGCGGCATCTAGCAGCCGTTGACGAGCGAATTCAGCAGCTGACGCGCTTCCGCGATCAGCTCGCAGGCGAACTCGCAAAATGGGACGGGAAGCGAGAGCCGACCTGCCGCGGACTGTGCCAGATCATCTCGAATGCCGACGAGCGGCACGCCGAAGCTCCGAGCCCCGACCTTCCCGCGCGCATGGCAGGTGCCGCGCGACGGAAATCACGGACATGAACGCCGTTTACGGAGAGACATCAATGCTCGAACCGACGCGGAAGCGAACCCGACGTGCTCGATTGGGACTCGCGGCGCTTGTACTCGCCGTTGTGGTGTCTTCGATTGCGTGTCAGCGCGAAACAACCACGTCGGCACAGACTGCACAGGCGAACCGATCTGAGATGCGGACGGTCACCGTTCCCGTTGACGGGATGATCTGCGTCGTGTGCGCGGGTCTGGTCAAAACGGCATTGAAAGCGGTGCAGGGCGTCCAGGACGCCGAAGTCAGTTTGGAAAAGCGGAACGTCAGGGTCCGGTACGAGAACGGCAAGGTCAACCTCGACCAAGTGAGTCGCGCGATCAACGAACTTGGGTACAAGGCCGGAGTGCCCGCGCCCGTCGAGTCCCGATGATCCTCGAAGACTTTCTGCAGAAGTTTGGTCCGCGGTTGCCGGACGCGAGCGTGGCGGCGCTTGTCGTGGCCATTCTTGCCGGGGTTCTGGCCAGCGCGGTCTGTCCATGCACGGTTCCGGTCGGGATCGGCGTGGCGAGCGCGGCAGGGGGATCTGAGATCCAGGACCGCCGTAGCGGGATGCTCATTGCGCTCGCCTTCTTCTTCGGGATTGTGATCAATCTGACGTTGCTCGGCGCGGTAGCGGGTCGCCTCGGCGCCATTCTCACTGAATCATTCGGCCGATATTGGGCGCTCGGGATGGCGGCCTTTTCGTTCGTAGCAGCCGTAGCAGCGTTCTGGGGTCCTCGGGTGAAGGCTCAACGACTCGCGGACCTGCGCCGTCCAGGAATCACCGGCGCGTTGGCGTACGGATTCATCTTCAGCCTTGGCACCTCAGCGGCCCCACTCCTCGTGCTGCTCACCGTGTCTGCCGCTCACGCGCGAGCGGAGTATGGCCTGCTGCTCGCATTCACGTTCGGCGTCGGTCGCGGGCTGCCATTTCTCATCGTCGGCCTGTTTGCGGGTCTGATGATGCGGTTTGCCGCGCTGACCCGCTGGCGCCGTCCGTTGCAGATCGTGAGCGGATGCGCGCTCCTCACGGTTGCTGTGTACTACGTGCGAGCGTTCGCAACGTTGTTGTGAGACCTTTCTAAGGATGGATGACTGGCAGCTCGAGAGACTTCTCGAACGCCTCAAAGTCTCGCTCGCGATGAAGCAGCGAGTGCTGCTCGCGTAAGCAAAACGTTGCGATGAGGCAATCGATCGTCGTTCGCACAGTGCGACCGCGGCTCCGAAGAGTCCGGGAATCCAGGACGGTCATCGGCAATGCGTCGAAGGCGATGGGCGCGGATGCGCTAAAAACGGTGCAGTATTCCACGACGGGTTCGACTTCGCGCTGGGCCAGGCCCCCAACCCGAGTTCGTCCTGGCCTCAGCTCATGAACAAGAGCTGCACGCGCGCCCATCAACTTCGAACGTGGGACGGCCCACCACGAGCTGAGGGCTCGAGCGATTCATTTCCAACGGAGGAACACACATGAAGCGTCACGTTTTCACCGCGATGCTGGCGTTGCTCGTCGTCGCACCACTCGTCGCACAAACGCCCACGGGCTGGAGAGTGCGCGCCGAGCGCAGCATGATGGCGTCCGACCCGGACGCACGGGGCTCGATCAGCTTCGTGACGATGGGGTCCGGGTTCCATGCGACCAACCCTCAGGCGGCGGTCTACTGGAACCCGGCGAATACCGTCACCGGGAATTACTCGCTGAAGGGAACATTCACGCTCATGAAACCGAGCGGCCACGTGAACTACTACGGCCTCGTGTTCGGCGGGAGCGATCTCGACGGCCCGAAGCAAAGCTATCTGTACTTCATGGTCGCGCAGGACGGAACCTGGCTGATCAAACGCCGCGACGGTGACCCGACGCAGGATCTCGCTGGCAGAACGTCCAGCCCTGCGGTCAAGAAGCCCGACGCGAGCGGAAAGTCCACCAACGCGCTCGAAGTGCGCGTGACGGCCGACAAGATCGATTACCTCGTCAACGGAACGAGCGTGCACACGATGCCGAAGACCGGGACGGCCGCGAAGACCGACGGCCTGTATGGGATCCGCGTCAATCATCTGCTGGAGGTACACATCGACGGGTTCGGCGTCGCGAAGCCGTAGGACGCAATCGTTCCACGAAGGTCCGTGGAAAGACCACCAGCATGCGGTCAGGCAGATTCGTTTCGACAGCGGCGCTCACACTCGGGCTCCCGCTGTGTGTCGTGTCCGCTGCGCTCGCGCAAATAGACCGCGAGCGATATACGATTCGCGCGGTTCGTGTTGAGACAGCGCCGCGTATCGACGGTGTGCTGGACGATGACGCGTGGCGGCGGGCTCCCGTGATCGATGAGTTCACGCAGCAGGAGCCGAACGAGGGGGCACCGGCCAGCGAGCGTACGGAAGTTCGCGTCCTGTACGACAGCCGGCACCTGTTCATCGCTGTGCGCCTACGACTGTCGGCCGTCCGGCATAGGTCGCGACGGAGATGCGACGCGACTCCGACCGGCTGCTCGAGGAGGACAGCTTCCAGATCGTCCCCGATTCCGATCGTCGCCGGCACCAGACTTGCCGGAAAAGCGGGTGCCCACAATATCGGTCTGCTTAACATCCAGACCGACAATGCCTTCGGCAGGCCCGGCGAGAACTTCCTCGTGGGCCGGTACAGCCAGGACGTGC
>CAZGLC010000294.1:0-5085 GCA_964526235.1 uncultured Bifidobacteriaceae bacterium | reverse complement strand
TGCAGTCGTTGGTCACCACGACCGACGCGCCGCGAAGCGTGAGGAGCGTGTCCGATTGGGTCACGGCAAACCCGATCGTGTTCAGCAGCATTGCGCTGGCAGAGGCGAGGGTGAGGTTGAGGAGAGCGACCAGGTCGAGACCGGTCGTCGCGGGCAGAACGAAGTAGAGGAAGGAGTAGATCGCGGCGATCGCACCACCAGCGCGAAGCACGCGCACGAGGAGATCGCGGTGGGTCAGAGGGGTCATCGCCGCACCCGCACGGAGGCGCGCCGGGGCGCGCGAAGGGTCATGCGGGCCAGGATGGCGGCGAGCGCGATCATCGCCCACACAGGCAGCGCCGGCACGGCCGTCGCGGTGCCACTGCCGCCGCTTCCGGCTCCGCCACCGGCGGCCGCAATCTGTTCGGCCGTGAATCCCGCGCCAAGCAGGTCGGATTGGGTGAAACCCGCAGTAACGAGATCCGCCAGTGATACGTTGGCGTTTTTCAACTGCGTCGCCGTTCCGCCGGCGGCCTTGAGATGCGTTGGGGTCGCACCAGCAGTAAGAAGAGCGCCAACGCTCGCGCCAGCAGCGACGAGATCTTGAAGCGTCACATTTGCGTCCGCGAGATCGCTCAATGATGCGCCACCCTCGAAGATCTCGAGGGGACTGAAACCCGCGTTGAGCATCTGGCTCGGCGTGGCTCCGCCGGCGATAAGGTTGGTAGCCGTGACGCCAGCGGCCTGCAGCTCGCTTGCGGTTGTCCCGGTAAGAAGCACGTCGAGACCGGTGTATCCACCACCGAGCAGGGCGCCAAACAAGACGCCCGCGTCTTTCAGCGTGCTGGCGCTGACCCCGACGGCGCGCAGCGCGCTCACCGAGTAGCCGGAGTATTGGATGGCGATTCCGTGGACGCCATTCATCGTCGCGATCAGATTGATCGAGTTCGTGGCGGTGTCGATGACAACGACGCCGCTCGACGTCTGGACGTACAGATGTTGCCCGTCGGGGCTGAGAGCGGCAATTTGAGCATGCCCGACCTGATTGGGAAGGTTCAGCGGAATGGTCGCGATGACGCTGTTCGTGGCCGTGTCGATGACATCCACCCCACCGCCGCTGATTGGAACATACAGGCGGCTGCCGTCGGACGTGACGACAGGAATGACGGGGCCTCCGCTTACCGCAATGTGGGTCACAACGCTGTTGGTCGCGGTCTCGATGACCGAGACCGTCTGGCTGCTGCCGCTCGTGACGTACACGCGGCTGCCGTCGTGGCTCACCGCCACGCCCGTGGCGTACCTCCCCACGCCGACCGTCGCGACCACGCTGTTGGTCGCCGTGTCGATGACCGAGACCGACCACGAGTCCTCGTTTGCGACGTACGCACGGCTGCCATCAGGGCTCAGCGCGACCGCGGCGGCGTACGTCCCGACCGGGACGGTGGCGATGACGCTGTTCGTGGCGGTGTCGATGACTGAGACCGAGTTGGATCGATAGTTGGCGGCATAGGCACGCGTGCCATCCGGGCTCACGGCGATGACATTGGGGTCCGTCCCCACCGTGACCGTGGCGGTCACACTGTGGGTCGCGGTGTCGATGACGACGACCGTGCCGGGGGGTGACACCCCGCCCGCCGTGACATAGGCGCGGCGGCCGTCGGGGCTCAGCGCGACGCGCCGCGCATTGGCCAGCGGCAGCGTGGCGACCACGCTGTTGGTCGCGGTGTCGATGACGACAACCTGGTTCAATTGGATGACATACGCCAACGGCCCTGCGTGTGCCACTGCAGGCAACCCGATGAGCGCGACCAGGGCGATGAGTAGCTTGTGCATCGATCGCTACTCCGCCACGAACCGGCTGACCACCCAGCCTCGCGCGTCGCGCACCTGGAGTTCGTCCCACGTGAGGCCGTCGATTTGCATCTGGCTTACCAGGTTGGCCTCGACTTGGCCGGTGGCGGGCAACTGCACGCGCGCGGCGACCTGGTTGTCGCGACCAAAGCCTGGCTGCCCCCACAGATTGATCACGGGAACTTCGACCTGACCCGTACGTCCCACGCCGGTCAACGTCACGGGGCGCCCATGGTCGAAGGGATCGAAGCCAGCCAGGCGATCGCGTGATGCCCACAGACCGGCCGCAAGCGCGATGACGGCCAGCGCGTAGCCGACGACCCGACGGGAAGACGGGCGGTTTCGCATATATGGAACAGGATGACCATGAGCCCTCTAGCATGTTCCGTTCCCAGGTTCGAGCGCCAGGTTAACCTATTGGTAATCCCTAAGTTACAGGATCAAGACGTCCGAAAACGCGACCGGTGCCAGCCCTCGGATTCGGGGCCTCTCCAAGAAACCGTAGGGACGACTGAGGAGGCACCACACGACGATCGGGACGACCTTCCCCCGAGCATCACTGCGGTCGTCAGCCAGCATTGCGCTGGCAGAGGTGAGGGTGAGGTTGAGGAGAGCGACCAGGTCGAGACCGGTCGTCGCGGGCAGAAGGTAGTAGAGGAAGGAGTAGGTCGCCGCGATCGCAACGCCGGCGCGCAGAAGCCGAGGCAGGAGGTCGCGAACGTCGAGGGCAGTCATCGCCGCACCCGCACGGCGGCGCGCCGGGGCGCGCGGAACGTGATACGGGCAAGGATGCCGGCGAGCGCGATCAGCGCCCACATCGGCAGCGTCGGCACGGCCGTCGCGCTGCCGCTGCTTCCGCCTCCGCCACCGGCGGCGGCGATTTGTTCCGCCGTGAAGCCCGCCTCGAGCAGATTGGATTCGGTAAAACCGGCAACTTCCCTTGACTTATCAGTGGCTTACGCTCATACACCCGACGATCTTAGAGAACGCAGATCGACCTTCACATCACGAGGCTTCCTCCAAAAATCAGGGGAATGAAGTGGAAGAAAGCTGCTTCCGCCTCAGGCCGCGGCACCCGGTGCCTTTCCGCTGTCTGGCGGCTGTCTGGCGGCGCACAACGGCCTCGAACTAGCCAAGGGCGCTGCCCTTGATATCCCGATAATTCGTGAGGCCGGTGTAGCCGTGCACGGGCGCAGAAAGCCTCGAAAGCGGCTGGCGTCGCGAGCCGGTGCTTGGATTTTCGACGGCACGCCAGCCCACGTCCCGCGATTTGTGGGCGGCAGCTTTCGCTGCCCTCTTCGCCTCTTCCCAGATGGCACGGTTTCACCCGCGGCTGTCCCACTACTTGAGAGCGGTCCCCTTCTGGAACGGTCACGTCATCGCGTTTACGATGACGACGGGAGAGCCCGGCAGGAACTGAGGGTGCTCGGGCGGTGGGTCGTCGGAGCCGGTCTCCTCTCCCTGGTTGCGGGTGGTCAGGCATCGGACGTACGTCCGGTCGCGACTGATCATCGCGACACGCCGTCAGTTCCGATGACATCAACGCGCGTACTGAAGGCATCGGCGGGCTCAACTACCAGGCTTTGCCCCCTTGGCGCGTTCACTACGTGCGTCGCAAGGCGCCGGACAGGGCAATCCCTGATGTCCGACCGCGGCTACTCTTACTCCCGCAGCAGGCGGAGTGCGGCCTGATTCGCCGCGATGACGGCGTCGATCGCCAGTCCTTGCTGGTGGTTGGCGTCGTGAATGGCGGTCAGGGTGACCCGCATTCCTTCGATAGCGGCATCGAACGCCGTGCTTGCTCCGCGGAGGCCGCGTAGCGCCTCGGCGTGCTGGTCGAGAATCGCCTGGATCTGCTCATGGCGTGTCATAACCGGTACCAAGATTATCTCACTACTTCTGCGCACGCCTCTCAGTGAATGAACACCCTGGGCACTCGTGCGAGTCCCGTACACAGGAGCCTGTTCACCGAACAGATGGCGGACGAGGCCGTGCTGCGTGAGGCCTGGTACCGCGTCCAGCGCGGTGGGCGCGCCGGCGGCGTCGATGGCGTGACCGTCGACGCCTTTCGCCCGCGCGCCGACCAGCGTCTGGCACAGCTCCGCGAGGCGCTGCTGACCGGCGCCTGCGAGCCGGCGCCGGTCAGGCGCGTACAGATTCCCAAGCCGTCGGGCGGGGTCCGCGTCCCGGGGCTGCCGACGATTGCCGACCGCATCGCGCAAACCGCCGCGGCCCTGGTCCTTCACGATCGCGTGGCGGAGCTCTTCTCCGATCGCCGCTTCGCGTATCGCCCCTTCCTGGGCCCCCGCCGTACCGCCCTCTTCCTCCGCGCCAACCTGGCGTCGGCCAGTTGGGTGGTCACGGCCGATATCGAGACGTTCTTCGACAACGTCGAGCACCGCGTGCTCGCCGACCAGCTTCGCAATACCGGCGTGGACGAACCGGGGGTACGGCTGATCCTGCGGTGGCTCTTCGCACCTGCGGACGATCGAGGACGCTGGTTTCAGCCGGTCAAGCGTGAGCGGGTTCGCATCGACACGCGTCAGAAGGCCCTGCTCTGGCACCCGTCGACGACGATCGAGGCGCCGCTGATCCAGCTTGCGCGCGGCGAACAGAGAAAGGCGACGACGTCGCCAACTTCCTCCGGCGTGCCGAAGCGGCCGAACGGCAGCTCGTGCCGGACGAAGTCGGCGATGCCCGCGGGATCCGCCTGCTGACGGCGCCACCACGAGCCCCCCTCGAACAGGATCGAGCCGGGCGAGACGCTGTTCACGCGGATGTGCATCGGCGCCAGCTGCTGCGCGAGCGATTTGGCGAGACTGATTTCGGCCGCCTTCACCGTGTTGTACGTCATGCGTCCGCCGGCCTCCCGGCCGAAGATCGACGCGACGATCACGATCGCGCCGCCGCCCCGCCGCTCGAGGTGCGGCACGGCCAGCCGCGACGCGCGCACCGCGGGCATGAGCGTCTGATCGATCGCCTCCTGCCACTGTTCGTCGGTCGTCTCGAGCACCCCGCCGCCCCCGGCAAGCCCCACGTTGTTCACGAGGATGTCGAGGCCGCCGAACGTCGCCACCGCGCGATCGATGACCTGCCGCACGCCGTCGGGCCGGCTCACGTCGGCGGCGACCGTCAGCACGCGCGCGCGGCCCCCACCCGCCGCCTCCACCTCCGTCGCGGCCTCCCGGAGGCGCGCCTCACCGCGCGCGCAGAGACACACAGAGCACCCTTCCGCAGCGAGCGACGTCGCGCTCG
>CAZGLC010000293.1:0-5187 GCA_964526235.1 uncultured Bifidobacteriaceae bacterium | reverse complement strand
GAAGATTGGAGCCGGCGATCGGACTTGAACCGATGACCTGTCGATTACGAATCGACTGCTCTACCAACTGAGCTACGCCGGCCAGGCGTGAAATCTCATCCTAACAGATTGGCACTCAGTGGCGCTCGTGGAGTGACGACGGAGGGATTCGGAACGTCCGAGCGCGAAGGGCTCGAACGTCCCGAACGATTCGAACGATCCGAACGATCCGAACGACCCGAGCGGTCCGAACGACTTATCGCGTCGCGACCTTGAGCTCGCCGAGCTTGGCGATCATGTCTTCGGCGGAAGTCTCCGGCCGGACCATCTTGTCGATCGCCGCGACTCGCCCGGTCCGGTCGACGTAGAACGTCCACCGGCTGGCGATCCCGCGCTCGTTGAGCACGCCGTACGCCTTGGCCACCGCCTTCTCCGGGTCGCTGAGCATCGGGAAGTCGGCTTCCTTCTTCTCGACCACCTTCTCGCCCAGCTTCACGCTGGTCGCCTTGGCGAACTTGATGTTCTCATCGAGCGAATCGACGCTCGCCATGAAATACGCCACGTTGTACCGGCGGATCTTGTCGCCGTTCTCTGCCAGCGACTTGCATTCGATGGTGCACCCCGTGGTGAACGCTCTCGGGAACCACGCAACCACCACCGCCTGCTTGCCCCGGTAGTCCGACAGCTTGTGCGTCTTGCCGTCGGTTCCGGGCAGCGTGAAGTCCGGCGCCATGTCGCCAACCTTCAGCTCGGCCGCACCCTGTGCCGTCACGCCTGCCACCAGTGTTGCCACGAGCCCTAACGTTAACAGTACGCGCATCGACGAACCTCCTGCCCCGGGTAACCGGGCCTGCAAAGCCCAGAGTATACCCCTACTAGCACCCCAACGCGCACAGTCCGCGCGACGCCACCCCATCGCGCAGGCGCGATGGGGACCCCGGTTGGGGACCCCGCTACTAGCACCCCACCGCGCACAGTCCGCGCGTTGGGGACCCCGCTATTGCGCTCCGAACAGCTCGCCGTGGAGCCGCGCCCGCTCGCGATCGATCTGTTCCGGCGTCGCCCCGAGCCGCCGCAGCACCGCCTCGGTCATCGCCAGCGCCACCTCGCCCTCGCCCGAAAATACGTGCTCGGCGCCGGCTCCCCGCAGCGCCGGGACGTCGCGCAGGTACCCGCTGCGGGCGAACACGTGGACGGAAGGATTGAGCTCCCGGGCGGCGCGGATCACCTCGGCGGCCCCGCCGTCGGCGACGCTCGCGATGAGCGTGGCCGCATGCCGGACGCCGGCCGTGACGAGCGTCTCGCGGTCGCGCGCGTCGCCGTACACCGCCGAGATGCCCTCCTGCCGGAGCGCCCGCACGGTTTCGATGTTGAGCTCGACGATCGTCGGGGCGATGCGGTTCTCGCGCAGCAGCCGCGCGACCGTCCGCCCCGTCGGGCCGTAGCCGACGACGACCGCGCGATCCTCGGGCTCGATCGAGGAGGTGGTGCCCCGGTCCTCGTCGGAGATCCCCTGGAACATTCGCCAGCGCGACAGCCATCGCTCTGCCGGACGCATGGCGCGCGCCGCGATCGGGTTGATCAGAATGGAGGCGATCGACACCGCCACCAGGATGTTCGACGCGCTCTCGGGGAGCACATCCAGATCGCGCGCCAGCGCCGCCAGGATGAATGAGAACTCGCCGATCTGCGCCAGCGCCGACGGCACCGTGAGCACCGTCCGCAGCGGGTACGCCATCAGCGCCAGCACCGCGGCGCCGACGATCGGCTTGGCGACAACCACGATCGCGAGCGCCGCAAGCGCGAGGCCCGGTGCCGCGAGCAGCTCGATCGGATTCAGCAGCATGCCGATCGAGACGAAGAACAGGACGGCGAACGCCTCGCGCATCGGCAGCGCCTCGGTCGCGGCGCGCAGGCTGTACTCGGAGCGCCCGACGGTGAGGCCTGCGATGAAGGCCCCGAGCGCCATCGAGACGCCAAAGAAGGTCGTGGAGAGCACGGCAATGCCGAGCGCGATCGTGAGGACGGCGAGCGTGAAGAGCTCTCGCGAGCGGGTCAGGGCCATCAGATCGAGCAGCCGCGGAATCGCGCGCGTCCCGACCACCAGCGCCAGCCCGACGAGCCCGCCGACCTTGAGCACCGTCAGGAGGATGCTCGTCGCGATGGCCCCCATCGTCACCGAGGCGCCGACGAGCGACGGCAGCAGCACCAGCATCAGCACGGTGATGATGTCCTCGACGACGAGCCAGCCGACCGCGATGTGGCCGGCGGAGGTGTGGAGCTGTCGCGCATCGGAGAGGATCCGCACGAGGACGACGGTGCTCGCCACCGACAGGGTCAGGCCGAAGACGAGCGCCGACGTCCAGCCCCAGCCGGCGACGCGCGCGGCGGACGCGCCGAGGAGCGTCGCCGCGCCGATGCCGGCCACCGCGCCCGGCACCGCCACGCGCCGCACGGCGAGCAGCTCATCGACGTGCAGTTGCAGACCTACGCCGAACATCAGCAGGATGACGCCGACCTCGGCGAGCTGCTCGGCCAGCTCGGGGTTGGCCACGAACCCCGGTGTGTTCGGGCCGATCGCGACCCCCGCGATGAGGTAGCCGACGATGGGCGAGAGGCCCAGACGGTGCGTGACATAGCCGAACACGAGCGCCGAGCCGAGCCCGGCCGCAAGCGTCAGGATCAGGCTGAGGTCCTGCATCCACGCGCATCGTACTTGCACCCGGGGTGAGGCGTGGCGAAGAAAGCCGAGGGCCCGCTGATTTCCTGTACCATGGGTGACTTACGGCGCAGAGGAAACAGGGGACAGTGTGATCATCCGCGGCGCCCGCACCCACAACCTCAAGAATATCGACGTCACGATCCCTGCGGGCCGGCTGGTCGTCATCACCGGCGTGAGCGGGTCGGGCAAGTCGTCGCTGGCGTTCGACACGATCTACGCGGAAGGGCAGCGCCGCTACGTGGAGTCGCTCTCGGCCTACGCGCGCCAGTTCCTCGAGCGGATGGAAAAGCCCGACGTCGACCGGATCGAGGGCGTCTGTCCCGCGATCGCCATCCGGCAGAAGAACAGCGTCCGCAACCCCCGCTCGACCGTCGGCACGATGACGGAGATCCACGACTACATGCGGCTGCTCTACGCGCGCGTCGGCCGCACGTACTGCCGCGAGTGCGGGCGCGAGGTCACGCGCGAGACGGCGGAAGTGGTGGCGCGGCGCCTCGGCGAGCTGGCGGCCGGCAGCCGCGTGCTGATCGGGTTCCAGATGCCGGTCGTCTCGCTGCCTGCGGCCGATGCCGACGCCGCGGACGAAGGGGATCAGGAGATCCCCGAGAGTCCGGCCACCGGGATTGACGCCATCGTCGAGACGCTGAACGTGCTCCGGCGCCGCGGCTTCGGGCGCCTGCTGATCGGCGGGCAGGCGGTGACGTTCGAGGAGATCGATCCGGCGTCGCTCCACGGCCAGTCGCACCTCGAGGTGGTCGTCGATCGTCTCCGCGTCGAAGGGGATATCCGCAGCCGGCTGACCGACTCGATCGAGACCTCGTATCAGGAGGGCGGTGGCGCGGCGTTCGCTCTAGTCCGGGATGCGGGATCCGGGATCCGGGATCCGAGGGACCCGCAGAACCAAGAACCTTCCGGATCCCCGATCCCGGATCCCCGATCCCGGATCCCCGATCCCGGATCCCGTCTCGTGTTCTCCGAGCGGTTCGAGTGCCGTGCCTGCGGCATCGGGTACGAGGCGCCGCAGCCGCGGCTCTTTTCGTTCAACAACCCGTTCGGGGCCTGCCCCACGTGCCACGGCTTCGGCAACATCATCGAGCTCGACATGGATCTGGTCGTCCCCGACCAGACCACATCGATCAACCAGGGCGCGATCGAGCCGTGGACCAAGCCGCACTACCGGACGCAGCTGGCCGAGCTGAAGCGCGCGGCGCGGAAGGCGAGAGTCCGGCTCGACGTCCCGTGGGCGCAGCTCACCGACGAGGAACGCCGCTTCGTGGTCGAGGGCGACGGCCTGTCCCGAGCCGAGTCGAGGGACGACTACGACGGCATCCGCGGCTTTTTCCGCTGGCTGGAACGCAAGAAATACAAGGTGCACGTCCGCGTGTTTCTCAGCCGGTACCGCGGCTATCTGACGTGCCCCGACTGCGGCGGCGCGCGGCTGCGGCGCGAAGCGCGCGACGTGCGCGTCGGCGGCCGGACCATAGACGCGGTGTCGGCGCTCACCGTCTTCGAGGCGCAGCAGTTCTTTACCGGCCTGGAGCTCTCCGAGAAGGAAGCCGTCGTGGCCGACAAGGTGCTGCGCGAGATCCGCCGGCGCCTGTCCTTCCTCTCCGATGTCGGCCTCGACTACCTGACGCTCGACCGGTTGTCGTCGACGCTCTCTGGTGGCGAGGCGCAGCGGATCAATTTAGCCACGTCACTCGGGTCGGCGCTCGTCGGGACGCTGTATGTGCTCGACGAGCCGTCGATCGGCCTGCACTCGCGCGACAACCAGCGGCTCATCGCGATCCTCCGGCAGCTCCGCGATCAGGGGAACACCGTCATCGTCGTCGAGCACGACGAGGACATGATCCGCGTCGCCGACCACATCGTCGATATGGGGCTGGGTGCCGGCGAGCAGGGCGGCCGGGTGGTCTACTCGGGCGACCTGGACGGGCTGCTACAGGAGCCGCGCTCGCTCACGGCGAAGTATCTGCGCACCGAGCTGGCGATTCCGGTGCCGTCGCCGCGGCGCAGGGGACTTGCACAGAAGATCCGGCTCTTCGGCGCGAGCGAGCACAACCTGAAGCAGATCGACATCGAGATTCCGCTGAACACGTTCACCTGTGTGACCGGCGTGAGCGGGTCGGGCAAGTCGACGCTCGTGCACGACGTGCTCTACGCGGCCATCAAGCGCGCCAAGGGCGCCTGGGATCGGCGCGTCGGCACGTTCCGCAGCCTGGAAGGGCTCGAGTACATCACCGACGCCGTGCTCGTCGACCAGGCGCCGATTGGACGTACGCCCCGGTCGAACCCGGTGACGTATCTCAAGGCGTTCGACCCGATTCGCGAGCTGTTCGCGTCCACACGCGACGCGCGCGCGCGCGGCCTGACCGCCAGCCATTTTTCGTTCAACGTGCCGGGCGGCCGCTGCGAGGCGTGCCAGGGCGAAGGGCAGGTGCGCGTCGAGATGCAGTTCCTCGCCGACGTCTTCGTCCCCTGCGATC
>CAZGLC010000292.1:0-5216 GCA_964526235.1 uncultured Bifidobacteriaceae bacterium | reverse complement strand
CTCCGTCGCGCACTGTTACGCCGCGGTTCGTAGAACCCCCGGATCCCGGATCCCGTTATCATGGCCTTCGCTCCATGCCAGCGCCCCTTCGCCTCGCGTTTCTCGGCTGCGGCTTCATCACGCGCGTGCACAGCCGGCACCTGCGCGCGCTCCGCGGCGACATCGCCTGCAGCTACGCGAGCCGCGACCGCGCGAAGGCCGAAGGCTTCCGCCGCCGGTTCGGTGGAGAGCGCGCCTATGCGAGCTACGCCGCCGCGCTCGAGGACCCGCGGATCGACGCGGTGGTCGTCGCCGTGCCGCCGCGCTACCACTGCGAGCTCACGCTGCAGGCGCTCGCGGCCGGAAAGCACGTGCTGGTCGAGAAGCCGGCGTTCTGCCGTCTGACCGAGTACCGCGCGGCGGTCGAGGCGCGCAACCGCGCCGGCCGCGCCGTCCTGGTCGGCGAGAACGATCACTACAAGCCCCTGGCCGTGTGCCTGCGGCGGCTCCTGCGCGACGGCGCGATCGGCGAGATGGTCTTCGCCTACTTCGCGACGATCGTCGAGCGGCTGAAGACGGCCGACGACTGGCGCAACGACGAGCACGTGGCCGGCGGCGACGCGTTCTTCGAAGAAGGTATCCACTGGCTTCACATCGCCGGAAGCCTCGGCCCGCGCATCGTGATGGCGCACGGCTACCGGCCGTCGGTGTCGCGCGAGGGCCCCGACCGGCGCGTCAAGAGCATGCTGGTGGCGTTCCGGTACGACAATCAGGCGGTCGGGTCGCTGTACTACTCGCGCGAGATCCCGTCGCTGCTGCGCGGGCTTCGCCTGTCGAAGCTGTACGGTCGCCAGGGGATCATCACGTTCGAGTCGAACGGGCTCTTCGTGCTCGTGCGCGGGAACGGGTGGCCGCGGCTGCTGCTGCCCGGCTTCCGCGACATCCGCGGCTATCAGGCGATGTACCGCGACTTCCTCAACGCCATCCGTACCGGCAGCACTCCGGAGATGAGCCTGGAGCGCGCGATGGACGACCAGCGGCTCATGGATCAGATCTATGCCAGCGTCGAGCGGAGTGGCGCGGCCGCGGTCGGGTAACCGCGCGCACGATGGCCGCGATGCGACGCGAGCGCTACGACATCGTCATCATCGGCAGCGGCGCCGGGGGCGGCACCATGGCGTACGCCCTGGCGGACTCGCCGGCGCGCATGCTGGTGCTCGAGCGCGGCGACGTCATTCCTCAGGAAGCGGAGAACTGGGATCCGGAGGCGGTCTGGAAGCATCTCCGCTACCGCGTGCCCGAGCGCTGGATCGACCGCGCCGGCCGCGAGTTCCAGCCGTACACGCACTACTGCGTCGGCGGCAATACGAAGTTCTGGGGGAGCGTGCTCTACCGCCTGCGGCGGGAGGATTTCGAGGCGATGGAGCACGTCGACGGCCTCTCGCCGGCGTGGCCGATCCGCTACGAGACGCTCGAGCCGTACTACGAGCGTGCCGAGCGCCTGTACCACGTGCGCGGGCAGCACGGCGCCGACCCGTCCGAGGCGCCGCGCGGTCCGTTTCCGTACACGCCCGTTCCGCACGAGGGGGCGATGGCGGATCTCGTCGAGCGGCTGCGCGGACTGGGGCTGCGGCCGTCGCCGCTGCCGCTCGGCCTGCTGCGTCCGGGCGAGCACGACGGCTGCATCCTCTGCAACACGTGCAACTCGTTTCCGTGCCGCGTGCGGGCGAAGAGCGACGCGGAGACCTGCTGCGTCGAGCAGGCGGTGCGGCGTCCGAACGTCACGCTCTGGACCGGCGCGTTCGCGCGCCGGCTGCTGACCGATCCATCGGGCCGGAAGGTCGAGGCGGTGGAGGTGCGGTGGAACGGCGAGGACGTGCGCGTCGAGGCGCCGCTCGTCATCGTGTCGTGCGGGGCGGTGAACTCGGCGGCGCTCCTCCTGCGGTCGGCCACCGACACGCATCCCGATGGCCTGGCCAATGCCTCGGGCCTGGTCGGCCGCCGGTACATGGCGCACCTTGCCACGATGATGCAGGGATTTCACCCGTTCCGGCGGAACGAGACCGTGTTTCAGAAAACGGTCGCCATCAACGACTTCTATCTGCACGGGCCGGACGGCGGCTATCCGCTCGGGCAGATCCAGTCGCAGGGGCGGACGCACGGCGTCATGGCGCAGACCGTGGCCCCGTGGATTCCGCGCTGGGCCTACGACGCCTGGGTGGCACGCGGCGTCGACTGGCTCGCGATGTCCGAAGACCTGCCGAGCGACGAGAACCGCGTCACCGTGGGACGCGACGGCCGCATCCGGCTGCACTACCAGCCGAACAACCTGCGCGCGCACGGCCGCCTGGTCGCGGAGATGAAGCGGATCCTGCGGCGGCTCGGCTTCTGGGTCGTCGTCGCCCACTCGCACCGCGACCGCAACACGACCCACCAGTGCGGGACGCTCTGCTTCGGCACCGACCCGCGCGCCTCGGTGCTCGATCCCTTCTGCCGGACGCACGACGTGGAGAACCTCTTCGTGGTCGACGCGTCCTTCTTTCCGTCGTCCGCCGCCGTTAATCCCGGACTGACGATCGTCGCGCAGGCGCTGCGGGCGGCCGATCACATCAAGGACACCTTTCTCGACGAGGAGCACGTTCAGTGAAAGCGCGATCCTTCAGCCACGTCGGCATCACCGTGTCGAACTTCAACCGAGCGGTGCGCTTCTACTGGGACGTCTTCCGCTGTCCGCTGGTGGGCGTCGCCGACACGCCGCCCGAGCGGGTCCGCACGTTCTTCACGGTGGAGGGAGACGCTCCCCGCTGCAAGATCGGGTGGATCCGGATCCCGGGCGGCGGCGTCATCGAGATTTTCGAGTTTCAGCCGCAGCTTCCGCCCTCGGCGATCCCCTGGAACCGCGTCGGTCTCACGCACTTCTCGCTCAACGTGCGGAACACGCACAAGTGGTACGAGTACCTGCGGCGGAAGGGCGTCGAGTGCGTCAGCGCGCCCGAGCGCTCGCCGCGCGGACACTGGTTCTTCTTCGCCCGGGACATGGACGGCAATCTCATCGAGATGATGGACCTCGGCTCCATGCACTACGTGCTGCAGTGGTTCGGGCCGCTCGGCGGCTGGCTGTTCCGGCGCGGCATGTACAAGCAGTACTACGAGTAACGGGATCCGGGATCCGGGATCCGGGATCCGGGATCCGGCCGAACGAGGAACTCCAGACCCCGGACCCCGGACCCCGGATCCCGGACCCCGCATCCCGGATCCATTGCTTCAAATGCGAATCGGTATCGATCTCGGCGGGACGAAAATCGAAGGGATCGCGCTCGACGGCGGCCGCGAGCTCGCGCGCCTGCGCGTCGACACGCCGCGCGACGACTACGCGGCGACCCTCGACGCGGTGGTGGGCGTGGTCAGCGCCCTGGAGGCGCGGGCAGGGACGGGCTCGCCGGTCGGCGTCGGGATCCCCGGGACCATGTCGCCGGCGACCGGGCTCGTGAAGAACGCCAATTCGGTGTGGCTGATCGGGCGGCCGCTGCTCGCGGATCTCGAAGAGCGCCTTGGCCGGCGCGTGCGCATCGCGAACGACGCCAACTGTTTCGCGGTCTCGGAGGCGGCCGACGGCGCGGCGGCGGGCGCCGAGGTCGTGTTCGGCGTCATCCTCGGCACCGGCACGGGCGCCGGCATCGTCGTGCGCGGCCAGGTCGTCGTCGGTCCACACGCGGTCGCCGGCGAATGGGGGCACAACCCGCTGCCGTGGCCGCGCGACGACGAGCGGCCCGGCCCGCCGTGCTACTGCGGCCGGTCAGGATGTATCGAGACCTTTCTGTCGGGGCCGGGGCTCCAGGCCGACTACGCGCGCCATGCAGGGCAGCCGCGCACGGCTGCCGACATCGTCGCGCGCGCGGCGGCAGGCGAGCGCGAGGCTGCGGCGGCGCTGGAGCGGTACGAGGAGCGGCTGGCGCGCGGGCTGGCGTCCATCGTCAACGTGCTCGATCCGGACGTGATGGTCCTGGGCGGGGGCCTCTCCAACATCGATCGGCTCTATACGAACGTCCCGCGTCTCTGGACGCCCTATGTCTTTGGCGCGTCAACTCCCAAGACGCCAACTTCCAACTCCCAAGAGCGATTGGGAGTTGGGCGTGTGGGAGTTGGGGATTTTGAGCGCGTCGCGACGCGGCTCGTCAAGGCGGGCCACGGTGATTCGAGCGGCGTGCGGGGCGCGGCGTGGCTGTGGCCTGAGAGCTAGGCGAAGACCGGCGTGGGCAGGAAAGAGCAGAAGCAGTTCGAGAAGGATCAGAAGCTCGCGATGGCCGAGAACGTCGCCGCGGTGGTGTCGGAGCGCTGACGGCCTACGCCGACGATCGCAGCCGGGCCACGGCGCGTCCGACGTGCAGCGAGGCGTAGAAGATCCGTCCCACCTCGATGCCGCCCGTCACGCGGTGCCGCCCGATCGCTTCCAGCCCCGCCGAGGCGATGCAGCCGCAGCTGCTGCAGTCGGGATCGCCCCCGAACTGGCACGGGGTAATTCGCCGCTCGAAGTCCGACGAAATGCACTCCGTCGTCTGCGCGAAGACGCACTCGTCTGGCGACCGGGGCGGCCGGGCGTAGACGTTCAGCATCCCGTCGAGCATCTGCACCTTGGAGAACTGCGGGCGCAGGCGGCGGAGGTCGGCGATGACGCGCGCCCGATCGGCCGACGTCAGTCGTTCCGCGGAGATCTCGCCCTTCTGCGGCGTATACAGGCTGATCCAGATCAGGCGCGTGTGGGGATTCTCCTGCCAGGTGCGCAGGAACGCTTCGAGGTAGCCGTCCTGTCGTGCCTGCTGCCGGGTGACCGTGCAGTGCACCGTGATCTGGTGCCCGTCGATGTGCTTCAGGATGCGGTCGTACGTCGCGGGCGTGCGCCGTGCGTCGTGCTCGGGTTGCAAACCATCGATCGACACCACGATCTGCAACCCCTTGAGTAGTGCCCACTCCAGCGGGATCGGGCGGACGGCGCTCGTGACGAGCTGCGCGCGGATGCCACGCTCGGCGAGCTGCGGCAGGATGACGCCGAGTTCCCGATAGCGCACGAGCGGCTCGCCGCCAACGATCGAGATGTGCAGCGGCCGGTGCCGGTCGATGAGCGCCATGAAACGCTCGACGAGCTCGTCGCCGCGATAATCGGACAGCCCGCGCAGCGTCACGTCACCGCCGAGGTGGTTGTCACCGTAGGCGTAGCAGCCGGGACAGCGAAGGGGGCA
>CAZGLC010000291.1:0-5269 GCA_964526235.1 uncultured Bifidobacteriaceae bacterium | reverse complement strand
TGCGGCACGCCGTCGTCGGCCTTCTTCAGCGCCGCCACGTCGGCCACGAAGATCCGGCCGCGGACGATGTCGCCGAAGACGAACTTGCCGCGAAGCGCGGCGCCGCGTCCGTGGTACGTGAGGCCACCCGAGATCGCCTGACCGTCGTTGTGGTCGTACATCGCGACCGGATAGATGAACTCCTCTTTTTCCTTGGTCTTGCCGCCGAGCACGTCCATCGGCAGCGGGAAGAGCTGGTTCAGCAGGCCGCCGGCGCGCGTGACGCCGTTCTCCCAGATCCCCTCACGCTTCATCCAGCCGTAATTGCCCCCGTTGCGGACGATGTTGACCTCTTCGATGTTGTTCATCCCGATATCGACGGCGAACATCGTCCCGTCGGTCATGTCCCACGAGAGCCGGTGCGCGTTGCGGAAGCCGTAGGCGTAGATCTCGCCCAGGGTCTTTGGATCGCCGTCGGCGGCAAAGCGGTTCGACGGCGGAATCGTGTAGTCGCCGAGCCCCTTCTCGCCCTTCGACACCGACGGACTGCGTGGATCGAAGCGGAGGATGGCCGTGATGACTGAATCGAGCCGCTGCGTCTGGTTCGGATTGGCGGCGTTCGGCCCGCCGCCGTTGCTGAATCCGAGATCGCTGCCGCTCGTGTAGAGCAGCCCGTAGTCGGCGTCGCCCGGCTTCGCCGTCGGGTTGAACTCGACCGCGCCCATCGGATGCGTCAGGTTCTGAACGGCATGCGCCACGCGCAGCAGCTCACGCCGCGTGCCCTGGAACGTATTGGCCGACGGCGTCGTCGCGCGCCACTCCGTGATCACGTTGTGATGCGTCACGTCGGAGGGGCCGTAGCCGGGCGGAATGAAGTTCACCTTGCCCGGGTTCCCCGCCGCGACTTCGCCGTGCACCGTGTAGAAGAGGCCGTTCTTCTCGAACTCCGGATGGAAGGTGAAGCCGATGAACCCGCTCTCCAGCCGGTTGTAGAGCGCATGCGGGAAGAGCTCCACGAAGTTGAGGTAGACGCTCAACTGGTTCCTGGCGTCGAAGACATACAGGAAGCCGCGCGAATCGTTGACGAACCGGCGGCCGGCGGGGCTGTCGCGCACGAAGCTGGGGCGCGCATAGCCGGACGGATTGACGTCGTCGGCGGGCGCGAGCCGGCCGCGCGTCTGCGGCAGCCGCACGACGTCGCGGATCTCGACCATCAGCCCGCGCTTGACGACCGGCGCCGGAATCGGGTTGTTCACCTGCGCCTGCAGCACGACGACCGCGAAGAGCGCCACGAGCGGAAGCACGATGAGTCTGAGTGACGTGCGCATGAGTCCTCCTACCTGGTTCCCGTGGCGGCCGCGTCGTGTACAACGCGCCCACCCACCATCGTCATGACGACCTTGATGTCCTTGATCTGATCCGCTGGCACCGTGAGGTAGTCGCGGTCGATGACCACGAGGTCCGCCAGCTTGCCCGGCTGGATCGATCCGAGATTGTCTTCCTGGAAGATGAGATACGCGTTCTTGCGCGTATGCGCGATGAGCGCGTCCTCGCGGCTGATGGCCTGGCGCAGCACCGTCTTGCCGCCGACCATTTTGCCGGTCACCGCCCATCCGAGCGTCTCGAACGGCAGGATCTGGTTGGCACGGCTGCCGTCGCTGCCGAAGCCCCACGTGATGCCGCTCTTCTGGATCGTCGCGAGCGGTGCCATGTCGTAGGCCTCGTCGCCGAACTGCCGCAGGTTGATGCCGCCGTTGATCACCGCCCAGGGATGCAAGGCGACATACATGCCCAGCCGCTTCATGCGCTCGAGCTGCGCCGCGTCCGGATGGTTGAAGTGCGCCAGCGCCCAGCGAAGGTTGCGGATGGGGAATTCGTCGTTCACCGCTTCGATCTGATCGAGGAAGAGATCGATCGTGTTCTCGAAGTTGGCGTGCACGTGCAGCGGCAGACGCGCCCGGGCGACCTCGGTCACGATCCGCCGCCAGGCCGCGGCGTCCTCCGGCTTCGCTGACCCGAGGCGGCGGAACATCGGGTCGGAGAGGCCGAAGTTCTCGCCGAAGGCGATGTGATTGACCCAGACGTCGCCCTGGAACACCTTCATGTCCCGGATGCGCGCCAGGAACTGATCCGAGCCCCCGGAGGCGGCGGGCGTCGTGATGCAGGAGACCCGGATGTTCAGCCGTCCCTGATCCGCCCAGCGGCGGTACCGATCGAGCAGATCGGCCTCGCAGCCGGCGCTGCCGTACGCGGTGAGCCCCGCCTGATTCAGCTCGTGGATCATGCCGAGCGTGCTGGCCTCGACCTCGTCGGCCGTGGCGACGGGCAGCTTGTCGACGAGCGGCCGGAAGGCATCTTCACCGACGCGGCCGGAGCCCTGCACGCCGAGCAGCTGCATGGCGCGGCTGTTCAGATAGGCCTCGTAGTAGGACGCCTGCAGGAAGACCGGATGGTTCGGCGCCACGCGATCGAGCTCTTCGCGCGTGAAGGGACTCGAGTCGTCGGCGAACTGCTCCATCGCCCAGCCGCCGAGGCTGTAAATCCACCGGCCCGGCTTGACACGCTGCGCCTTCGCACGCAGCAGCTCGAGCGCGTCGCGGCGCGACTCGACGCCGTCCCACCGCACCTCATACATCCACGTGGTGCCGTAGCGCAGCAGGTGCATGTGGTTGTCGATGAAGCCGGGGAGCACGCTCCGGCCGCGCAGGTCGATACGCCGTGTGCCCGGGCCGGCAAGCCGCGTGATCTCCTGATTGCTGCCGACGGCCAGAATGCGCTCGCCGCGCACCGCCACCGCCTGCGCGATCTGGAAGCGCTCGTCGACCGTGACAATCTTGCCGTTCGTGAGGATGAGATCAGCCGTGCCCGCCCCGCCGGAGACTTGGGCGAAGGCAGGCGCCGCGGCCAGCGACAGCGCGGCCATCAGCAGCCCGACCATGGCGGGACGTGTGCGTCGCATGCGGGCGCAATTATCCCCGAATCAGCCGTAAACTGCGTATAATTCGCCCATTATGGCCGCGGTCCGCACGGCCGGCGCACTCGCCTTCGCGACAATCCTCGCGGTCGCAGTCGCAGCCGCCGGCGCGCAACAGGCGCCGCAGCCGACCGCCGACTGGCAGCGCAAGCACGCGCTCGGCCTCGCCCATCGCTCCGCCTCGGATCTCTATCTCGCGCTCAAGGACGTCGCGCGCGGCGGACGCCAGAACCCGCCCTTCACCCAGCTGCCCGACTGGAGCGGCCTCTGGATGCAGGCCGGCGGCAGCACCTTCGTCGGCGCCGGCCCGACCGGCGCCAGGCCGAGGCTCACGCCGCCGGCGGCCGCCGCCGTCAAGGAAGGCGAAGCGCTCGCGGTGCAGGGGATCTCCTACGACGAGAACCTGAGCGACTGCGGACCTCCCGGCTTCCCGCGCTGGCTCGTCGTCCCGTTCCTCCGCGAGTTCATCGTCCGGCCCGAGCAGACGTGGCTGTCGTCGGAGACCGTCAACAACGTCCGCCGGATCTACACCGACGGCCGCGAGCACCTGAAGCCGGACGACGCGTATCCGCTCTACTACGGCGACTCGATCGGCTTCTGGGACGGCCAGAAGCTCGTCATCCACACCAACTCGCTGATGCAGCGCTCCATGGGGCGCGGGCAGCCGCAGCAGAGCGAGCAGATGGAGACGGTGGAGGTCTGGGAAAGAATCGCCCCGGCCACGATCGTCGCTGACGTCTGGATCTACGACCCTGCGGTATACGTCGAGCCGTGGTACATGCAGCGCCGGTACCGGCAGATGCCGAACGACGACAAGACCCTGCGGATGAATTACTGGAACTGCACCGAGAACCCGAACAACGAAGTCTTCAGAACGCCGGACGGCAACACGCAGTACCGCGATTTCACCTTCACCCCGGCCGACAATCAGCGAAAGGAGCAGGGTCGATGACGCGACGCACCGCGGTCGTCGTCTTCAGCACGCTGGCCTTCACGAGCGCGGCGATCGGTCTGCGCGCGCACCACTCCGGCACGATGTTCGATGAAAAGAAGGAAGTGACGCTCGAGGGCGTGGTCAAGGAGTTCCAGTACACCAACCCGCACTCGTGGCTCCTCGTCGACGTCACCAACCCGGACGGCTCGGTCACCACGTGGGGCTTCGAGGCCGAAGGCCCGAGCACGATGATGCAGCGGAAGGTCCGCCGCAGCGACTTCGCGCCGGGGACGAAGGTGCGCATCACCGGACATCCGATGAAGGACGGCCGCCCGGCAGCCGCATGGACCAAGGGCGTGCGCCTCAGCGACGGCATGGAGTTCTATCCGCGGGGCGGCGGCGGCGCGGCACAGGCGCCGCAGCGGCCGACCTTCTATGCGGACGTCCTGCCCGTCCTGCAGCAGCACTGTCAGAGCTGCCATCGGCCGGGCCAGATCGGGCCGATGCCGCTCCTGACCTACGAGCACGCCAGGCCGTGGGCGCGCGCCATCAAGGCGAAGGTCGTCGCGCGAGAGATGCCGCCCTGGTTTGCCGATGCCCGCTACAACGAGTTCGCCAACGACCGCCGGCTGAGCGACCGCGACCTCGCGACGATCGTCAACTGGGTGGACGCCGGCGCGCCGGCAGGCGATCCGCGCGCAAGCCCGCCACCCGTGACGTGGGTGGCCGACGGCTGGCAGATCACACCGGACGTCGTCATCGACGCGGTCGAGTACCAGGTGCCCGCGACCGGCATTGTCGAATGGATCAACGTGACGGTGCCGAGCGGCTTCACCAGAGACACCTGGATCAGCTCCGTGGAGGTGCGACCGGGCGATCTGTCCGTCGTGCATCACGTCTGCGTGACCTGGGTGCCGCACCAGGCCGGCGTGAAATACGGCGTCCCGACGTGGCAGGACCGGGCACGCGACGAGGGCGGCGCCGAGCTGCCCGCAGCGGCCGACGAGCGCGCGCGGGGGCCGCGGCGCGAGGACACACCGGGCGGCCGGCTCCACTGCTACGTGCCGGGCATCGCCGCGTCCGATTTCCGCCAGTACAACGCCGCGACGCTCGTGCCGGCGGGGGCGGATCTGATCTTCTCGATGCACTACAACCCGAACGGGAAGGCGGCGGTCGATCTGACGCGCGTCGGCTTCACGATCGCGAAGGAGCCGCCGCGGCGGCAGTACATTTCGCTGTCGCTCAACCCGTCGCGCGAGCGGAAATACTTCGCCATTCCCCCGAACAACCCGAACTGGAAGGCGCCCACCGCCGAAGCGCTCTTTACCGCCGACGCGGATCTCATCTCGCTCGTCTATCACATGCACGACCGCGGGAAGAAC
>CAZGLC010000290.1:2985-5276 GCA_964526235.1 uncultured Bifidobacteriaceae bacterium | reverse complement strand
TGGAACCAAACATAGAACTGCTCCTGGTAGTAGGCAGTGGGCAGTAGGCGGTAGGCAGAACGCTCACACGCCACCTACGCCTGCCGTCCACGGCCCACCGCCTGCTGCTTACAGCCTACTGCCTACAGCCTACTGCCTACTACCACCGAATTCCCGCAAGTGATTCATTGGATTATAGAAATCCAGTCTAGACGGGGTCAAGGTAACCGTTTATAGTGGGCTCAGATATGCGCAGCTACCGATCTTTCTCCGGCGCGGTCTTCGCCATCGTCGTGTGCGCCGTGCTGGGCGGGTTTTACGGGCGGAGCGCGCTGGTCGCGCAGGACCAGATTCCGGATCAGTACAAGGTCTTCACGGCGGCCCTGAGCGCGATCGAGGGGAATTACGTCGGAATGGTCGAGGCGGATCGACTCGTGTACAGCGCCATCACCGGCATGCTGCAGACGCTCGACCCGCACTCGAGCTTCATGGACCCGCGCAGCTACGCCCAGATGCGCGAGCGCCAGGAAGGCCGCTATTACGGGCTGGGCATCTCCATTCAGGTGGTCGACGGCGAGATCACCGTCTTTTCGCTGTTCGAGGGATCTCCCGCATATCAGAAGGGGCTGCGCCGCGGCGACGTCATCGCCCGCATCGAGGGGCAGGACACCAAGGCGTGGACCAGCGACCAGGCGGTCCGCCAGCTGCGCGGCCCGCGCGGGACGCCCGTCAAGATCGCGATCAAGCGCGCGAGCTACGACGCGCTGATCGATCTCGAGGTCGTCCGCGACGAGATTCACATCCCCACCATCCGCGCCTCGTTCATGCTCGACGAGACGACAGGCTACATCCTGCTGCAGGATTTCGGGGAGAACACGGATCAGGAGCTCGGACGGGTGCTCGCCGATCTCACCAAGCGCGGCATGCGGCGTCTCGTCCTCGACCTGCGCAACAACCCGGGCGGCGCGCTCGATCAGGCGATTCGCGTGTCGAACCGCTTCCTCCCCAAGGGTGACCTGATCGTCTACACCCGCGGGCGCGTGCCGAACTCGGATCAGGATTACCGCGCGACGCAGGCGAGCGACTATCTCACCATGCCGATGATCACGCTGGTCAACCGCAACAGCGCGAGCGCGTCGGAAATCGTCGCGGGTGCGCTGCAGGACCACGACCGCGCGCTCATCGTCGGCGAGACGACGTTCGGGAAGGCGCTGGTGCAGTCGGTCTACCGCGTGAGCGGCGGCGCCGGCGTCGCCGTGACCACGGCCCGCTACTACACGCCCAGCGGACGGCTGATTCAGCGGCCGTGGGACGGGACGTTCGATGAATACCTGACGTACACGTTCCGCGAGCAGGATCCCGCGCGGACGCACCGGCCGGAGGAGCTGAAGTTCACCGACGCCGGGCGCCGCGTCTACAGCGGCGGCGGCGTGGAGCCCGATCGGCGGTTCGACGGTCCGGTCGAGGGGTTCAACCCGTCGCGGTTCGGGCGTACGCTCTTCGCGCGCAACCTGTTCGATACCTTCGCCCAGCGCTTCTCGCGCGCGGGCGACCGCCGCATCACCGCGGCGCCGACGGCGCAGCCCCGCGAGCTGACGTCCGACTTCCAGGTGACCGATGCGATGGTGGCCGAGTTCAAGCAGCACGTCGAGACGTCGCGGCTGCGCATCGACGAGGCCGCCTGGCAGCAGGATCTGCCGTTCATCCGCGCGATGATCCGCTTCGAGATCGATGTCGATCTCTTTGGCGTCGAGGTCGCGCGGCGGAATCTCTCGCGTGAGGATCCGCAGGTGCGGCACGCGCTCACGCTGTTTCAGGAGGCGGAAGCGCTGATGCGGCTTGGCGGTTCCACGCCGTCGAGAGCGGCTCGGTAACACCATCCCCACCTTTTTGGGGTCCCAGCCCCAAATGTTGTGGTGTTACTTTGGCCTTGCCACTAGGGCTAGGCCTGTTTAGACTCACGGACAATCCATGCGCCTAGAACGCCTCGAGATCAACGGCTTCAAGTCGTTCTCCGATCGCGCGGAGCTCGCCTTCGACCACGGCGTGACCGCCATCGTCGGGCCCAACGGGTGCGGCAAGAGCAACGTGGCCGATGCCATCACCTGGGTGCTCGGCGAGCAGAGCGCCAAGAGCCTGCGCGGCGACCGGATGGAGGACGTCATCTTCAGCGGCAGCGACGCGCGCAAGCCGGGCGCGACGGCGGAAGTGCGGCTGCGGCTGCAGGGAGTGCCGCTCCCGCCGAAGAACGGCGACGGCGAGCTGGCCGAGTTCCATCCGACCACCGGCGACGGGAACGGCAATGGGAACGG
>CAZGLC010000290.1:0-2885 GCA_964526235.1 uncultured Bifidobacteriaceae bacterium | reverse complement strand
GGGAACGGCAACGGCCACGTGCACGCGGCGGCGGAGATGTTCACCCGCGACGTGGAAGTGACCCGCCGGCTGTACCGATCGGGCGAGAGCGAATACCTGATCGACGGCGAGGTGTGCCGGCTCCGCGATATCCACGAGCTGCTGATGGACACCGGCCTCGGCGCCAAGGCCTACGCCATCATCGAGCAGGGCAAGATCGGGATGATCCTCAGCTCGCGGCCCGCCGACAGGCGCCAACTCATCGAAGAGGCCGCGGGCATCACGAAGTACCGGTCCCGGCGGCGCGCCGCGGAGTTCAAGCTCGACGCCGCGCAGCAGAACCTCACCCGCATCGACGACATCGTCTTCGAGGTGGAGAAGCAGCGGGGCGCGCTGAAGCGGCAGGCGGCGAAGGCGCGGCGGTACCGGCGGCTCCGCGACGAGCTGCGGCGGTGGGAGAAGGTGCTGCTGGCGCGCCGCAACCGCGAGCTGGCGCGCACGATTGAGTCGGCGCACACGCGCCTGGCCGAGGCGCGCGCGCGCGAGGCGGCGGCCGAGGCGCGCGTGGCGGAGCTCGAAGCCGACCTCGCGCGCCTGCGGATCGAGCAGGCCGAGGCCGACAGCCGCTCGGCGCGCGTCCGCGAGGACGCCCATACCCGCGAGCTCGACATCAACCGGCGGGAGCAGCAGCAGGAGTTCAACCGGCAGCAGGGCGACGAGCTGGCCGCGCGCGCGGGTGAGATTGCGGCGGAGCTCCAGGATCTCGACGCGCGCCGCGAGCCGGCGCGGCGCGCGCTGGCCGCGCGCACCGGGGCGGCTGCCGACGCGGCCCGCGCCCGGGACGCCGCCGCGCAGGCGCTGGCCGATGCGGCCGATGCCCACGCGCAGGCGCAGCAGCAGATCGAGGGGCTCGAGGCCGACGTCGAAGCGGCCCGGTCGAGCGTATATGCCACGCTGAACTCGGCGACCGCGCTTCGCCACGCCATGGAGCATGCGGCCGCCCAGCGCGACCGGGTGGCGGCGACGCTGGCGAAGCTCGATCTCGAGAGCGCCGAGCTGGGGCGCGAGGCGGAGACGGCCGAGAGCGAGCTGGCGGCGGCGCGGGGGGCGATGGCGCGCAGCCGGGCGGCACTCGACCAGATCGGCCTCGACATTGCGGCCCGCGAGGCGGAGCTGACCGCCGCGCGTGCCGGGCAGGAGGCGCACGAGAGGACGCTGCGCGAGCGGGAGCAGGAGCTGGCGCGCGCGGAGGCGCGGCTGGCGTCGCTCGTGGAGCTCGAGGCGAGCCGCGCCGAGTTCGGCGACGCGGCGCGGATGGTGCTGCTGCAGGCCAACGGCCGCGTGGGCCAGCTCGGCGCCGTCGCCGACTACCTGGAAGTCGACCCCCGCTACGAGCGCGCGGCCGAAGCGTGCCTCGGCGATCTCCTCCAGTACGTCGTGGTCGAGCGCCGCGACCAGGCGGCCGCGGGTCTCGCGCTCGTTCGCGAGCAGGACGCGGGACGCTGCGGGTTCGTGGTGTTGTCAGGGTCGGACGTAGGGCGCGGCTTTACGCCGCGCCAGGCGGGCCGTGAAGGCCCGCCCTACGATCCCGTGATTTCGGGTGTGGTACCCATCTCCGACGTACTCCGGATCGCCGGGCCCCATGCGGCGGCGATCCGCAAGGTGATTCCCGAGGCGTACATCGCCGACACGTTCGAGGGCGCCGTGGCGGCCTCGCGCCAGACCGCGGCGTCCGTCGCAACCCTCGACGGCGACGTGCTGCGCGGCGCGCACCTCGTGTGGGGCGGCGCCAAGGCGGAGGCACGGGGTATTTTCGCCACCCGCCGCGAGATCAAGCAGCTGCGCGAGCGGATTGCCGCCGATCGGGACGATCTCGCGCGCGCCGCGGAACAGATCGCCCGCCTCGAGCGCACGATTGCCGAGGCGGCGAGCGCGCTGACGGCGCTCACCGCCGAGCGCCACAGCCAGGACAAGGCGATCGTCGCGCACGAGGCGCAGATGGAGCGCGCGTCAGAAGACGCCGATCGGCTGGCCCGCAAGGCCGACGTCATCGCGCTGGAGCGCCGCCAGGCCGACGAGGAGCGCGCCGCGCTCGATGCGCGCTACTCGGAGGCGGAGACGTCGATTGGCCGCCTGTTCGAGGATCAGCGCCGCACCGAGTCGTCGCTGTCGGAGGCGCAGGCGCGGCTCATGGCGGCTCGCGAAACCGTCGAGACCCTCAGCGCCAGTGCCGCGGACGCGCGCGCCGGGCACGCGGCGATGACCGAGCGCGCGGTGGCCATGGCGGCCGAGGTGACCCGGCTCGAAGAGGCCGCGCGCGACGTCGAGCAGCGCATGTCGGCGAGGGCTGGAGAGCTCGAACAGGCGCACACGCGCCGCGAGGCGCTGCTGCAGGCGATTGCCGACGGTGGCCGCTCCCTCGACGAGGACATCCGGACGCTCGAGGCGCTGCGCGACGGCGTGCGCCATGCCGACGAGGCGGCCGCCGACGTCCGCGTCCGTGTGGATGCGCAGGACGGGGGTATCCGCGAGGCACGCCACCACCTCGAAGAGATCCGCGCGAAGGCGAGCGATCTCGATGTGGCGCGCGCCACCGCCGACGGCGACCTCGCGCATCTCGCGCAGCTCTGCCTGGAGACGATGCAGTGTTCGCTCGAGCAGGTGCTGGCGGACGTGGAGCAGATGGAGCAGGCGGGCGAAGCGACGCCTGATGCAGCCGCCATCGCCGCCGAGGAACCCGATCCGGACGCGGAGGAAGGCGAGGTATCCGCCGAACCCGCTCCCGACGCGGTGGCCTCCGGCGTGATGACCGCCGAAGAGGCGATCGCCGCCCTCAAGATCAAGATCGAGCGCCTCGGTCCGGTGAACATGATGGCGATCGAGCAGTTCGACGAGCTCGAGAGCCG
>CAZGLC010000289.1:1899-5281 GCA_964526235.1 uncultured Bifidobacteriaceae bacterium | reverse complement strand
GGAATGGTAGCGTCAGCGCGTCATGATCAGGCGGGCGGTGTGCGTGCTGTTGGCGGTTGCGGCGACCGCACTGCCGCCGGCGCCCGCCATCGGCCAGAGCCCGCCCATTCCGCGCGCGGCCGACGGCAAGCCGGATCTCTCCGGCATCTGGCAGGCGGCGACAACCGCGAACTGGAACCTCCTGCCGCACGCGGCCGAGAAGGATGTTCCCGCAGGCCTCGGGGTCGTCGAAGGGGATGCCATTCCATACCAGCCCTCGGCTGCGGCGCAGCAGCGCGAGAACTTCGCGAATCGCGCGACGGCCGACCCGGAGTCGCGGTGCTTCCTGCCGGGCGTGCCCCGCATCATGTACATGCCCTATCCGTTCCAGATCTTTCAGACGCCGGGACACGTCGCGATGGTGTTCGAGTACGTGCATGCCGTGCGGCGCATCTTCATGAATACGCCGCATCCCGAGGGGCCGATCGAATGGTGGATGGGCGACTCGCGCGGACGCTGGGAAGGCGACACGCTGGTCGTCGACGTGATCCACTTCACCAGTCAGACGTGGTTCGACCGCACCGGCAATTTTCACAGCGAAGGGCTGCGCGTGGTCGAACGGTACACGCCGATCGGGCCCAATCACATGCAGTACGAAGCGACGATCGAGGATCCGAACGTGTTCACGCGGCCGTGGAAGATGGCTTTTCCGCTCTACCGCCGTCTGGAGAAAGGCCTCCGCGTGCTGGATTACGAGTGCTACGCCTTCGGCTTCGAGCGCACGTGGTACAAACCGCCGGAGTAACGCGATGAGATTCCACCGCCGAGTGTTGCTGCCGGTGCTTGCACTGGCTTCGCTGATGGCCGGCGCCCTCGTCAACGCCCAGCAGGCGCCCGCGGCGCCCTATACGCCGCCGCGCACCCCGGACGGGCAGCCGGACATCCAGGGCATCTATAACCCCGTCGGGACGTTCTACAACATCGAGGATCTGGAGTATCAGTCGCTGTACCAGCAATTCAAGCCGAACCCGGCGGCGCGGGGCAGGAGCCTCGTCGTGGATCCCCCCGATGGCAAGATTCCGTACCAACCGTGGGCGGCCGACAAGAGAAAGCCGATCTACCAGCTGCACCTCGATCCCACGCGGGAGTATGTGGATCCGAACGCCCAGTGCTGGCCGCAGGGCGTGCCGCGCCACGTGAACAACCGCGAGTTCGAGATCTTCCAGCCGGCAGGCCACGTGGTGATCTTCAACATGGCCCATCACACGTACCGGGTCATCCCCGTCGACGGCAGTCCGCACATTCCGGCGAACGTCAAGTTGTGGGTGGGCGATTCGCGCGGGCGCTGGGAGGGGAACACGCTCGTCGTCGACGTCACCAACAACAACGATCAGACGTGGTTCGACGTCATGGCCAGCTTCCACAGCGATGCGATGCGCGTGACCGAGCGGATGACGCTCGTGAGCGCCGACAGGATCGACTACCGGGCCACCATCGACGATCCGAAGGTGTATACGCGGCCCTGGACCTTCGCCATCCACTTCAACCGGAACAAGGAGTACGGCTCCGAGCTCTACGAGGAAGCCTGCGTCGAGGGGAACAACAGGAACATGGAGCTGCTGACGCGGCCAGGCCGATAGCGAACAGTGAGGACCGCCATGATACGAACGATTGTCGTCGCGGTGGTGTTGACGGCGCTGGCGTCGCCAGCCGCCGGGCAGGCGATAGCGCGGACGCCGGACGGCCGGCCCGACCTTTCTGGCCTCTGGCAGGCGATCAACACCGCGGGCGTCAACATCCTGCCGCACCATGCGGAAGCCGACATGCCCGCGGGGCTCGGCGTCGTGGAGGGGAACGAGATCCCGTACACGCCGGCGGCCGCCGCCAGGCAGCGCGAGAACTACGCGAACCGCGCGACACTCGACCCGGTGAACAGGTGCTTTCTGCCCGGTGTACCGCGCGCGACCTACATGGGCTTTCCGTTCCAGATCGTGCAGACGCCGAATCAGGTCACCATGCTGTACGAGTACGCGCATACGGTGCGGAACGTCTTCATGAACTCGCCGCATCCGAAGGGACCGATCGAATGGTGGATGGGCGACTCCCGCGGCCGCTGGGAGGGCGACACGCTCGTCGTCGACGTCGTGCACTTCAACGACCAGACGTGGTTCGATCGGGCTGGCAACCATCACAGCGAGGCCCTGCACGTCGTCGAGCGCTACACGCCGATCGACCGCGATCACCTGAACTATGAGGTGACGATCGAGGATCCAAAGGTCTTCACCCGCTCCTGGAAGATGAGCATGCCGCTCTACCGCCGGATCGAGCGGAACATGCAGCTCCTCGAGTATGAGTGTGCCGCGTTCGACGAGGCGTTCCGCTGACGGCCCCGCCGAACTGCGCTCATGCATCTGCGTACGTGGCGTCCGGCTCCAGCCTGACCAGGAGGCGAGATATGACTTACCACACGCTCGGTCGGACCGCGGTGGCCGTGATGGTCGTCGTGTCGCTCGGTTCCGTCGCGCTGGCCGGACAGGCGGGCCGCTGGAGCCCGTCGACGCGTGCCGATGGGCAGCCGGACATGCAGGGCCATTGGATCAGCGATGCCGTCGGCGCCGCGCACAGCGTCGAGGACGGCCGGGATCCCGACGCCGACATCATTCAGGGGCGCGTCGGCGAGCAGAACCCGGTGGTGATCGTCGCGCCGCCCGACAACCGGATTCCGTACACGCCGGCCATGGCGGCGCGCCGCGACCAGCTGCTTCGCGACATCTTTACGCCCACGCGGCCTGCTCATGTCGACCCGCACGTTCGCGCGCTGCTCGACGGCGTGCCGCGCAACGGCTACGTGCCCGGCGGCATGCAGATCCTCCAGGTGCCGGGCGCGGTCATGATCCTCTACGAGTCGAACCACGCGTTTCGGTTCATCCCGCTCGACGGGCGTCCGCACGCGCCGCAGCAGATGAAGCTCTTCATGGGCGACTCGCGCGGCCGCTGGGAGGGGAACACGCTCGTCGTCGATGTCACGAACTTCAACGAGGAGACGTGGCTCGATTCGCACGGCAGCATCCACAGCGACGCGCTGCGCGTGGTGGAGCGCTGGACGCTGGTCGGTCCAAACCGTATCCAGTACGAGGCGACGCTGGACGACACGAAGGCGTTCACGCGGCCGTGGAAGATCGCCTTCGCCGTCAACCGCAGGCCGGGCAGGGCCTACGAGATTTTCGAGGACTCGCGTTGGGAAGGCGAGCGGGCGGTCGCGCCGATCCTCGAAGTCGGCCGGAAGGACAAGGCCGCGGGCGTCACCGGGATCCACGAGCACCGCCGCGACGCGCGGTAGAGCGGAACGCCGCGTAATAGACGGGGACGCCGGCGAGGATAATCAGGAATGTCACGCCGGTCC
>CAZGLC010000289.1:0-1799 GCA_964526235.1 uncultured Bifidobacteriaceae bacterium | reverse complement strand
GTCACGCCGGTCCAGAGCGGATCGTTGAGGAGCGCGTTGCCAACCAGGTAGACCACCGCGGCGACGAACACCCCGGGCAGGACCGGGTAGCCGGGCACCGTGTACGGACGCGGCAGCGCGGGGCGCATCCGCCGCAGCCGGTACAGGCCGGCAATCGCCAGCCCATAGAACGGCCAGATCGACAGCACGAACGTATCGGCGAGCTGTTCGAACGTGCGCGTGAGCACGAACGCGACGCCGAGCGCCGCCGCGAGCGCGATGGCGACGTGCGGGGTGCCGTAGCGCGGGTGCACGGACGCCACCCGCCGGAAGAACAGCCCGTCGTCGGCCATCGCGAAGAAGACGCGGGGCGCGGTCAGCATCACCGACATCAGCGCGCCGAAGGTCGAGATCGCGACGACGACCGACACGAGCGCCACCCCGACAGACCCGAAGATCGCCTGCATCGTCTCGGCGGCCACGAGCGGCGACCGTGCCACCACCTCGATCGGGCTCACATACAGATAGGCGGCGTTGGCGGCGAGGTAGATGGCCACGATCGCCACCGTCCCGGCGACGATCGCGCGTGGCAGCGTACGGCCGGGATCGGTCACCTCGCCGGCTGCAAATGACAGATCGGCGAACCCGTCGTAGGCCCAGAGCACCGAGATCAGCGCGAGCCCGAACAGTCCCGCGTCCACGGCTCCGCCCGCGGCCGTGAAGTGCGCCGTCGACGCGCCTGCGCCGCCGCCCAGCGCCGCCGACAGGAGCACGAGCAGCGCGAGGGCTGAACATTTCGCCGCTGTCGACACGCCCGCGATCGCCGCGCCAAGCTGGACGCCGCGGATGTTCACCACGGCCGCAATGACGATAGTGACCGCGGCGACATAATCCGTCGTGATGTCGTACGCCGACGGGTCGTAGCCGAGCGACCGCAGCAGGTACTCGCTGAAGACCGTGCTGATCGCGCCGGTCGCCGACGCGCGGATGAGCACCAGCTCCGCCCAGCCGAAGAGAAATCCGGCCAGCCGCCCCCAGCTCTCGCGCAGGTAGACGTACCAGCCGCCGGTCTGCGGCAGCGCCGCCGCCAGCTCGGCGACCGAGAGGGCACCACACAGGGAAATCGCGCCGCCCAGCAGCCACACCCCCAGCATCAGCATCGGATCGGGCACGCGAGCCGCGATGACGGCGGGCGTCCGGAAGATGCCCGAGCCGATCGTGACCCCGATGACGATGCCGATGGCGCTCCAGAACCCGAGCCGGCGCGTGAGCATGAGCGCCTAAGCCTACCTGAGGCGCAAATACAGTGGACCTTCGCCTTTTTTACGTTTAACATCGGGTCCCATGCTGCCGGCGCGGCGGACCGATCCTGCCCAGGACATGGCGCTCCAGACGGCCCTGGATCGCCTCACCGCAGGCCGCCACGACCGCCAGGACGCTCCGGATGGGTGGGTGACGGCCGTGCGCATCCTGCCGGCCCGTCCGGCCGATTACGCCTTGTTTCCGCCCGCCGTGGATCCGCTCCTCGTGGAGGCCTTGCGGGCGCGCGGTATCGAGCAGCTCTACACCCATCAGGCCGCCGCCATCGCGCATGCGCTCGGCGGCCGCCATGTGGTCATCACGACACCGACAGCGTCCGGCAAGACGCTCTGCTATAACGCGCCGGTGCTCAGCACGATTCTGCGGGACCCGGCGGCGCGCGCACTGTATCTCTTCCCGACGAAGGCGCTCGCGCAGGATCAGCTCGCGGAGCTGCACGAGCTGGTCGGAGCCACGCACCGGTCGCCGCTGCAGGCGTCCGAGATCGGCGTTTTCACCTA
>CAZGLC010000288.1:0-5440 GCA_964526235.1 uncultured Bifidobacteriaceae bacterium | reverse complement strand
TGGGCCTGCAAGAACTACGACGGCGACGTGCAGTCCGACACGGTCGCGCAGGGCTACGGGTCGCTCGGGCTGATGACGTCGGTGCTGATGTCGCCCGACGGCAAGGCGGTCGAAGCCGAGGCCGCACACGGCACGGTGACCCGGCATTACCGGCTCCACCAGCAGGGCAAGCCGACATCCACCAACCCGATTGCGTCGATCTACGCGTGGACGCGGGGACTCCAGTACCGCGGCACGTTCGACAACACGCCCGACGTCGTGAAGTTCGCCGAAACGCTGGAACGGGTCTGCGTCGACGTCGTCGAATCAGGCCGCATGACGAAGGATCTCGCGATCCTCATCCGGCCCGACCATCCGTACCTGACGACGGAGGAGTTCATGGACGCGATCGAAGCGGAGCTGCGGAAACGGATGGCGGTCCTCGTGTAGGTGCAAGGTGCGAGGCGCGTCCGAGGGTGCGATGGTGCTACGAGCGCTCTTACCCGCGCGAAATCAACGCCGCGACGATGGCCACCAGCGTGGTGATCTGAACGCCGAGCAGCCAGACGAATTGGCGGTCCACCTTGCCGTCGAGCCTCTCGAACCGCGCGTCCATCCGCTGTTCGAGATGTCGGATAGCGCCTTCCACGCCGGTGAGCCGGAGCGACAGTTCAGTCACCTGTCCCTCGACGTGCGAAACCCGCTCCTCGACCCGGGGCATTCCTGATGCCATGACATCGCCTCCTCAGGATACCGTCGTCCGAGGGGAATCCTCAAACGCGCCGTCTCCCCGGAGACGCAGGAAGCCTGCCACGCGAAATCCTTCGGAAAATCGCGGATCTCGACCTGTGAGACGGCAACAATCTCAGCGCCCGATTGCGTTACAGGCGGCAAATTCTGCGTACACGAGGATGGTCCGATCAGGGGGCGAGGGCTTCGTCGACCGTCATCACCTGCACGGGACCGAGATTCAGCGCGCGGATGCCCGGCTCGATCGCCTTGCGATCGCCGACGACGACCACGGCGAAGCGTGACGGCTGGATGGAGCGCTCGGCCGCCTGCTGGACGGCGGCGGCGGTGACGCCGAGCACGTTCGGCACGTACCGTTCGAAGTAGTCGTCGGGCAGGCGATAGACCACGAGCTCCTCGAGGCGGCGGGACAGGTCGGTGCTCGTTTCGAACTCCGCCGGGAAGCCGAGCGCGATGTAGTTCTTCGCCTTGGCCAGCTCCTCCGCGCCGATCGGCATGCGAATGCCTTCCAGCTCGTTGAAGAATTCGCGGACCGCCTCGGCGGTCTTGTCGGTCTGGACGCCGGCGGCGGCGACAAACGGCCCGGCAGAGAGCCGCATGTCAAAGAACGAGCTCGCGCCGTACGCGTAGCCGTGTTCCTCGCGCAGGTTCTGATTCAGCCGCGACGTGAACGAGCCGCCGAGCACGGTGTTGAGCACCTCGAGCGGAAAATAGTCGGCGGCCGCGCGCGACACGCCGACCCATCCGATCCGGATCTGCGACTGCTCGGCATCCGGCTTGTCGACGAGATACACCTGGCGTCGCGTCAGCTGCGGCGCTTCCGGCACTACGGATGCCTTCCTGACCGCGCTCGTCGTGGACCATGCGGCGAACTGCTTTTCGAGCCGCGGCACGGCCGCATCGACGGTCACGTCGCCCACCACGATGAGCGTGGCGTTCGGCGGCTGGTAATGCGCGGCGTGAAACGTCCGGAGATCGTCGCCGGCCAGCGCCTTGACCGTCGTCTCCGTTCCGATCAGCCCGGTGCCGTATCGGTGCCCGCGCCCGAAGACGACGCGCGCGAACGCAGTGCCCGCGATGGAGGCCGGATCGTCGCGCGCCTGCAGCAGCGCCGTCAGCCGCTCCTGTCTGAGCCGCTCGAGGTCGGCGGCGGGAAACGTGGGCCGCAGCGTGACGTCGGCCATGATCGCCAGCCCCTCGTCGAACTGCTCCACGGGCACATTCAGCCGGATCGCCGACGCATCGAACCCGCTCGTCGCCGTCAGGACGGCGCCGAGGAACTCCACGGCATCGGCGATTTCCAGCGCCGAGCGTGCCCCGGCGCCTTCGTCGAGCATGGCCGCCGTCAGGCTGGCGGTGCCGAAACGGCCGGCGGGGTCGTCGCTCGCCCCCGCCCGGATGACGAGCGTGACCTGCACGATCGGCACCTCATGCGCCTCCACGAGCCAGACGGCGATGCCGTTCGACAGCGCGCGCTTCTGAATTGACGGGAGGTTGAGTTGCGGCGGTGGCGCAAGCGCTGGAGGCTGGGAGCGGTCCGGGCGGACCTGTGCAGTCAAGGACACAAAGACGAACTGGCCACAAAGCGCACCAAGAACACAAAGCCCCAAAATCCTGACAGCTCTCATTGCGGTTTCTCAGGTTCCACGATCAATTCCACTCTGCGGTCCGGCGGCAGCCAGCGCCGGACGGCGGCCTGGACATCGGTTGCCGAGAGCGAGGCATATCGCGCCAGGTCCTCGGTGAAGAAGTCGGGGCTTGCGCCGGCGAAGTCGTACGCGTTCATCTGGTTCGCCTTGCCGCCAAAGCCGCCCACGCGCTCCATGCTGCGGTAGAACGACGCCTCGATCTGATTGAGCACACGCTCGATCTCGCGCGGCCGCGGCGGCTCGCGGCGCAGGCGCTCGAGTTCCTCATCGATCACCGTCTGAATTTCGGCCACGGTGTGTCCGGGGCGCGCCGTCGCGACGATGAGAAAGGAGGTGCCGAGCGCGCCGGATTGCTGGAAGGCGCTGACGTCCTGCGCGATCTGCGTCTCGTACACCAGCCGGTTGTACAGGCGTGAGTTCTTGCCGTCGGCCAGCACGGACGCCGCGACGTCGAGCGCCGCCGTGGCCGGCGCGTAGGCCCGTGGCGTGAGCCAGCCGAGATAGAGCCGCGGCAGCCGCACCTGGTCGGTGATCGTCCGCCGGGTGACCCCGGTGAGCGCGGCAGCCGGCGCCGCCACCGGTTGGACGGCGGGCCCGCGCGGAATGTCGCCGAACCACTTCTCGACGAGCGCGCGCGTCCGCGCCGGATCGATGTCACCGGCAATCACGAGGCTGGCGTTGTTCGGCGAGTAGAACGCCTTGAAAAACGAGACGATGTCCTCGTGGCTCGCGGCGGTGAGGTCTTCCATCGAGCCGATCGTCGTCCAGCTGTACGGATGGCCCTCGGGCCACAGCATGCGATCGAGCTCGATCGATGCCATGCCGTACGGCCGGTTCTCGAAGCTCTGGCGCCGCTCGTTCTTCACGACCTCACGCTGGCCGTCGACCCGCTCCGGCGTCATCGTCTCGAGGAGATACCCCATGCGATCGGACTCGAGAAAGAGCGCAAGCTCCAGGGCGTTGGCGGGCAGATCGATGAAGTAGTTCGTACGGTCGGTGTCGGTGGAGCCGTTGCTGCTGGCGCCGGCGCCTTCGAGCAAGGTGTCGAACGCGCCCTCCGCGACGTGCGCGGATCCTTCGAACATCAGATGCTCGAACAGGTGCGCCAGCCCGGTGCGGCCCGGCCGCTCGTTCGCCGAGCCGACGTGGTACCAGATGTTGACGCTGACGATCGGCACGCTCGCGTCGCGGTGCAGGATGACGTTCAGTCCGTTGGACAGCGTGAACTGCTCGTACGGCAGCGTCAGAGGACGCGCGGGCGGCGACTGGCCGCCGGCCGGCAGCGCGGCGAGCGCGACGAGCGCGAGAGCGAGGCGGAGCCGCATGCGGATGGTCCTGCCGTGAGTGTACAATGTGCGATTCCTGATGGCACAACCTCTTGTCGCGGTCGTGATGGGCTCGTCCTCCGACTGGGAGACGATGAGGCACGCGTCCGAGACGCTCGACCGCCTGGGTGTCGCGCACGAGCGGCACATCGTCTCGGCGCATCGTACCCCGGCGTGGATGGCTGAGTTCGCCACCGGCGCCGAGGGGCGCGGCATCGAGGTCATTATCGCGGGCGCGGGCGGCGCGGCGCACCTGCCGGGCATGGTGGCGGCGCACACGGTGGTGCCCGTGCTCGGCGTGCCGATCCAGAGCGCCGCGCTGCAGGGGCTCGATTCGCTGCTGTCGATCGTGCAGATGCCGGGCGGCGTCCCTGTCGGCACGCTCGCGATCGGCACGGCCGGCGCGATCAACGCGGGGCTGCTCGCCGTCGCCATCCTCTCCAACTCGCGCCCCGACCTTCGCGCGAAGCTCCGCGCCTTTCGCAGCGAGCAGACCGAGCACGTCCGCCAGGAACGCCTGCCGTGACGCCGCCTTCGCCGGACGGCTTTGCCGCGCAGGCTCGACCTGCGTCTCGCCGCGTCATGGCACCGGGCGCGGTGGTCGGCGTGCTCGGCGGCGGACAGCTCGGGCGGATGTTCGCCATCGCCGCTCGCCGGATGGGTTATCGCGTCCATTCGTTCTCGCCGGATGACGACTCTCCCGCCGGGCAGGTCGCCGACGTCGAGGTGACCGCGCCGTTCGACGACCTCGACGCGCTGCGCACCTTCGCGCGCGGCGTCGACGTGGTGACATTCGAGTTCGAGAACGTGCCGATCGTCGCGATCGACGCGATTGAGGCGCTCGTGCCGGTGCGCCCGTCGGCGATGGCGCTCCACACCGCGCAGCAGCGCGCGCGGGAAAAGACGTTCCTGGCCGACCGCGGCGTCCCCACCGCCCCGTTTGCCGCCGCCGCCACGCTCGACGAGCTGTGGGACGCCGTGGCGCGCGTCGGGACGCCCGCCGTCATCAAGACCGCGGCGTACGGCTACGACGGCAAGGGGCAGCACAAGGCGATGACGCCCGCCGACGTCGAGCACATCTGGACGGCGATCGGCCACCAGGAGGCGGTGGTCGAGAAATTCATCAGCCTGCAGGCGGAGATTTCCGTCGTCGCCGCGCGCGGCCTCGACGGGGCGATCGTGCAGTTCCCTCCCTTCGAGAACCGCCACCGGAACCACATCCTCGACCTGACGACGGTGCCGGCGGCGATCGCGCCGCCCCTTGCGCGCCAGGCCGCCGAGATTACCCGCACGGTATTGGAGGAGCTGCAGTACGTCGGCGTGCTGTGTGTCGAGTTCTTCGTCGGTACCGACGGCGAGCTGCTCGTCAACGAGCTGGCGCCGCGCCCGCATAATTCAGGACATCTCACGATCGACGCCGCCATCACGAGCCAGTTCGAGCAGCAGGTGCGGGCGATCTGCGGCCTGCCGCTCGGCGCCGCCGACATTCCGCGGCCCGCGGCGATGGCCAACCTCCTGGGCGACCTGTGGATCGGCGGCGAGCCGAACTGGGCGGCCGCCTGCCGCTTCAGCGACGTGAAGCTGCATCTCTACGGCAAGACCGAGCCGCGTCCCGCGCGGAAGATGGGGCACCTCACCGCGGTTGCCGCGACCGTGGCGGAGGCGCAGGATCGGGTCATCGCCGCGCGCGACGCGCTGTTGATCTGAGCAGACCCCAGGGCCCAGGGCTCGGGCCTC
>CAZGLC010000287.1:2956-5494 GCA_964526235.1 uncultured Bifidobacteriaceae bacterium | reverse complement strand
GAAGCCAAGACCCAGCTCTCGAAGCTGGTCGATCGCGCGGTCAAGGGCGAAGCGTTCGTCATCGCCAAGGCCGGCAAGCCGCTGGTGAAGGTTGTGGCACTCGATGCGCCGAAGACGCCGCGACGGCTGGGTTTTCTCAAGGGCGAGTTCACGGTCCCGGACGACTTCAACCGCATGGGCCGCGCGGCGATCGCGAAGCTGTTCGGTACGGGCCGGTGACGCTGCTGCTCGACACACAAGTCCTGTTGTGGGCCGTCAACCAGCCCGATCGTCTCCCTGCCGTCGCCCGCACACTGCTGACGAATCCGGACAACGATCTGCTCTTCAGCCCCGCCAGCCTGTGGGAAATCGCCATCAAGAACACGCTCGGCCGCAGCGACTTTCGCGTGGAACCCCGCATCCTGCGTCGCGGCCTGCTCGATAACGGGTACACGGAGCTCCCGATCACCGGCGAGCACGCGGTGAATATCGACAGCTTGCCGCGTCTGCACAAAGACCCGTTCGACCGCATCCTGCTGGCCCAGGCGATCACCGAGGGCATCACGCTCCTGACGAGCGATGCGCACGTCGCTCGGTACGGCGGTCCTGTCCGCAAGGTGTAGGCATCTCGACACGCCGGAGCGAAGATCTGGCGTAGGACCTATTCTGTCACCCTCCCTCGCTATCGTTACCTTTTCAGGAGGTGACGATGTCCAGCACAGAGCTTCGGCGGGTCCGCGCACCCAGGCATCTCTGCCAGCGCTGCCGCGACCGCAAAGCGCGGTTCAAATATCGCGGCGTCGTTCGCGCTGATCACGACCATACACTCTGTTTCGAGTGCTACCGCAGTGAGCAAAACCTGGCGCGGGCCCGCCGGCTCGGTGACGCCGCCGCCAGGCCTCCGCGGTCGCCGTTTGCGCGTCAGGAATCCGCTGTCGGCCGGGGCCTGAACGAGCGCCAGCGCGCGCATCGGCAGCGGAGGCTCGACCACCTGCGACGGCAGTCCTCCGCGGCGTCCTGACAACTGCGAACGATGGTGCAGTTGCGCTTCGGATTCAGGATGAGGGCAGGGTAAACTCCCGGCGATCCAGGCAGATGAACGTTGACCTGTCGCGCGAAGCGCAGGCGTGGCCCGTGCTGCCAGTGCTGGTCGCCCGGATCGAGGCGACTGTCCTTCAGTTCCGCGCGGCAGACCCCTTCCTGCCGGTTCACCTGCTCGTGCCCAACCACGTCCTGGGCACGCTCCTCGCGCGGTCGCTGTTCGCCGACACCGGCTACCTCGCCATCCACGTCGAGCTGCCCCACGAGTTCGCGTGGAGCATTGCCGCGCGCGAGTGCCTCAGTGCGGGCCTTCTGCCGGTTCCTGAAGAAGTCGACCTCGCGATCGTCTTGAAGGCTGCGGCGGCGGCCGTGGCCGACGCGTCCACACCCGAATACCTGAAGTGCGCGATACCGATGCCGGGGTTTGCGCCAGCCGCACTCCGCACGCTCCGCGACATGGCGGCCGCGGAGGTGGCGCCGGCGACGCTCGAGGCGTTCGCGCCGGAGGCGCCAGACGCCGACAAGGTACGCGTGCTCGCGCGTATCGCGGGCGGCCACCAGGCGACGCTCGCCCCGGCACAGCTCATCGATCGCGAGACACTCTACCGGCGCGCGGCGGCTTCGCTGCCGACGAAAGATGGCGCGGGCGTCGTGTTCATCGGCGGGGCCCCGGAATCGGGTGGACTCGAGGCGCTCCTCAAGGGTCTGGCGGCGACGCACCCGTTTGCCTGGCTTGCCTGGAACGAGCACCCCGGCGTCGCGCCGCGGCGTGAAGCCGCGAGGAACGCCTTCGCGGAACGAGCAGGCGTTGCCTTGCTGCTCGACCTGCTCGATGCCGACCTGGATCGTGCACAGGTCGCAGAATTCCTGACCACGGCACGTGTGCCGTATCGCAATCTGCTGGGCGCCGACGCGCGCGTGAGTCCGGCTCGCTGGGATCGCATTTCCGCCAGGGCGGGCATCGTGGCGGGGCTCGATGCCTGGCGCGTGGGCCTCGACAAGGCCCGCAGCGCGTCCGAAGAGCGGGAGTTCGAGGACGAAACAGTCCTGCTCGACTCTCTCAGAAAGATCGTCGAGCAGCTTGTTGCAGACCTGGCCGCGTTTCCGCGCGACGGTTCGTGGCGCGGCTTCCTGTCGGCCACGCTGTCCCTGCTTGGCCGTTGGATCGAACGCGGCGACCTCACGGCCGAGCGCCTCGAGCGTGTCATCGGTCCGATGGAGCGGCTTGCTCCGGTCCCTACGCGCCAGCAGTTCCTCGCACGCGTTCGAGACTTGATTGCCACACAGGTGTATCGCGAAGGGTCGCTTGCCGACGGCCGCGTGTTCGTGGGGCCGACCAGCGTCGCCGCCGGGCTCCACTTCCACGTCGTCTTTGTGCCGGGCATGGTCGAACGTCGCTTTCCGGCCATTGCGCGACCCGATCCGCTGCTGCTCGACGAGGAGCGTGCGTCACTGTCGCCGATGCTCCGCACAACGATCGATGAGCAGGAGCAGGAACGCGTCGAGTTCGTGAACGCC
>CAZGLC010000287.1:0-2856 GCA_964526235.1 uncultured Bifidobacteriaceae bacterium | reverse complement strand
CACCCGCGTCGACGCTCGGCGCGCCGTGGTGGCCGAGACGATTGCCGCCTTCATCGACGACATCACGCGCGTGAAGCCCTGGCTCGTCTACGACCCTGGCCTCAAACCTTTCTCGCTGCCGTGGCTCTGAGCACTCGCCGCCTCCTCCGTTTCTGCTTCCTCTGGAAGTCGCAACACAGATTCTGACCGACATTGAGTCGACATTGATCGACGAACCGGGCTACGAATTCGCATGGAAAGCTGCGAAGGCTGCGCTGGAGTACATGAGTCATTCTTCGGCGATCGCAACGCAGCGCGGTTACGTCTGGTGCCTGGTGAGAGAAGACCGAAATGCGGGCAGATTCGTTGAAGGTGGAGGTGACCGGCGTGCCTTCTACGACAGCCCTGATACGAGCCAGCGGGAAGGGGTGATCGCACGCGAGGTCGCTACTGATCTTCCAATGCTCATGTTGTTCCGCCAGAACGGCCAGGAAGAACAGGGCTGGAGAGGCACACCGTTCTTTTGGCCGGTGATCTGGGTGCCGACAAATGTGAAGACGGCGATCTTCGCGCAAGAAGCGATGGCATAGGTCGCTCACTGCCTGCTGCTAGAATCCGCAGGTCCATGGCCAAGTCTCGAACAAAGAAAAAGTCAGTCGGCAAGGTCGCGGAAGGCTACAGCCACCAAGACCAGACACTGCTGATGCGCCCCGAAGTGGGGACGCAGGCGCAGTTCCGGAAGAAGAAGCCGCCGGTGACGTATCGCTACGACTCGTCGCTGTCACCCGCGCTCGACTGGGACGGGCAGAACGGCGCGCGCGAGCTGGGCGAGTGGCTGCTCGGCGTCATCGAGCAGGCGGCCGCGCTGCCGGCGCCGCACACGCTGTCCTCGCCGGCAGAGTTCAAGTCGTCCGATGGCCGCGTGGTTCTCTCCGTGCACTCGCTCGCAGAGGCGGTCGATCAGCTCAAGCGTCTGGGCCGGCCGTTCCTCGACTGGGCGGGGAAGGCCGAGCGTCTGTCGTTCGACGTGCCGACGTTGCCGCTCTTCGTCCACGAGCGTCTCTCAACCAAAGCCATCGTCGAGACGCTCGTCGGACACAAGACGGACAAGCAGGCGGACATCTGGGACCTGCTGGGCGATCCGCGGCACTCCTACGCCGACCAGGTGCTCAAGGCCTACGAGTATCAGGACGGCTGGGTGAATCGCCTCATCCTGGGCGACTCGCTCGTCGTCATGAATTCGCTGCTGCACTACGAGCGGCTGGGCGGCCAGGTGCAGATGATCTACATCGACCCGCCGTACGGCGTGAAGTTCGGCAGCAACTTCCAGCCGTTCGTGCGAAAACGCGACGTCTCGCACGGCGACGACGAGGACCTGACGCGCGAGCCGGAGATGGTGAAGGCCTACCGCGACACGTGGGAGCTGGGCCTGCACTCGTACCTCACCTACATGCGCGATCGCTTGTTACTCGCACGCGAGCTGCTCGCGCCAAGCGGCAGCGTGTTCGTGCAGATCAGCGACGAGAATCTTCATCACGTGCGGGAGTTGATGGACGAGGTGTTCGGATCGCCAAACCATTGCGGCCTGATCTCTTTCAGAACGACAGGTGGGCAGAGTTCGGCACTTCTATCGACTTCGACGGATTACTTGTTGTGGTACGCGAGGGACAAGGAATCAGCAAAGCGTATGTTTCAGGCTCCACTCGCGACGAAAGAAGTCGGTGGAGACGCTGCGTCACAGTACTCTCTGGTTGAGCCACGCGACTTCTCACAAGAGCCACGCCCCATGTCGGCGGCGGAGATGGCTACCGAAGATGAACGTCCCAAGAATGTGCGAGTACTCGCGCACGACACGCTCTATTCTCAGGGTGCGCCATCGGACCCCAGCGAAGTCAACTTCGTGTGGCGTGGAAGAGAGTTTAGATGCCCACCGAATACGCATTGGAAACCTGGGGTCAAGAACGGCGGAATGCAACGCTTGGCCGACGCGAACAGGTTGATGTTGGTAGGAGATACGCTTCGGTACAAGCGCTACCTAGAAGATTTTCCGGCGTTCTATCTCGACAACGTGTGGAGCGATACAGTCACAAGCGGATTTGCCAGGAAAAAACAGTACGTGGTCGAAACCAACCCCAAGGTCATCGAGCGCTGCCTTTTAATGACCACACGACCTGGAGATCTCGTACTGGATCCGACGTGTGGCAGCGGGACGACCCCCTATGTTGCCGAACAGTGGGGGCGGCGGTGGATCACGATCGACACCAGCCGCGTGCCACTCGCGCTCGCACGCCAGCGGCTGCTCACCGCTACGTTCAATTACTACGAGCTGAAGGATCCCGCGCACGGACCGTCGGGCGGCTTTGTCTACAAGCGGAAACAGAACAACAAAGGCGAAGAAATCGGCGGCATCGTCCCGCACGTGACGCTCAAGAGCATCGCGAACAACGAGCCACCTGGTGAAGAAGTCGTCGTCGATCGACCCGAGACCGACAACAAGTTCGTTCGCGTCACGGGTCCGTTCGTTGTCGAAGCCACGATTCCGACGCCGGTCGATTGGGAGGGCGACGGGGCCGAGGACTCCGGCGCCGAGTCGGTGCAGTCGTACGGCTCGTTCGTCGAGCGGATGATCGAGGTGTTGCGGCGCTCGCCGGTGCTGCACGTTGGCGGCGGCAAGACCGTGCAGCTCGGCAACATTCGGCCGCCGGCGAAGTCGTTGTCGCTGTCTGCTGAAGGCGTAGCCGTGAACGGCGAGCCGAAGCCGGCCGCGTTTGTCTTCGGTCCAGAGAATGGCGCCATCAGCGAGAAGCTCGTTCACTCGGCGCTCCAGGAAGCGCAGCTCAAGAGCTACACGCACCTCTACGTCATCGGCTTCGCCAT
>CAZGLC010000286.1:0-5570 GCA_964526235.1 uncultured Bifidobacteriaceae bacterium | reverse complement strand
GCCTTCGGCAGGCCCGGCGAGAACTTCCTCGTGGGCCGGTACAGCCAGGACGTGCTCCGGCGGTCGCGGATCGGCGCCATCTTCATCAACAAGGAAGCAGCCGGCGGCAGTCCGCACTTCAATCGGACGCTCGGTGCCGATGTGAACCTGGCCGTCGGGCGCCACCTACAGGTGAACTCGTTCGTCGCCAGGACTTCCACGCCGGGACTGAACGGACAGGACATGGCGTTCTTCGGCCGCGTCGCATACCGAAGCCCCATGTGGAACCTGTATCTCAACTACCTCGACGTGCAGGACCACTTCAATGCAGAAGTCGGATTTGTGCAGCGGCGAAATGCTGAGGAATTCGATCTATTTAGCTGAAAAGTTGGCTGGGAGGCAGGGAGTCTCTAGGCACGCTTCAAGGAACCTCAATAAAGACGGGCTGTTTTCGCTTAAGCCTCGCGACACCAGCGATTTAGCGTTTTCGGATTCTTTCGTCCGCTTTCGTCCGTTTGCGTCCGTTTTCGGGTTTTGCCAGTGCGATGACACTCGAAATGTCACTCGCCACGAACGTCTTTCGAGCTCTTCTCGTCGGAAGACTTTGAGTAAAGTTTCTCGTTTGTCTACACACTACGACGTTTATCGCGAGATAGCGCGCTTTTTCATTTGTGTGGCGCGCGAGGCACGGAGGGGAACGTGAGAATTCTGAGGAATCGACCTCGGTGCCTCTGAGCCTCGGTGTGTCGAGGAAGTGAAAAATGCTTTAACGGCTGCACGTTCAGCGGGGCAGGCTACCGCACGCCCAAATGCCCGCCCGCTATGATGGTCACAATGGCAGGCTGGCACCTTGAGCACACCTACGCGGAGCTGCCGCAGCTCTTCTACTCGCATGCGGCACCAGCTGCGGTCCGCGACCCGCGCCTTGTCGCCTTCAACCGGCCACTTGCGACAACGCTTGGACTCGAGCCGGAGACGCTCGAGCGTCCCGATGGCGCCGCGATTTTCGCCGGCAATGCCCTGCCCGAAGGCAGTCGACCGATCGCGCAGGCGTACGCCGGTCACCAGTTCGGCCACTTCACCTCCCTCGGCGATGGCCGCGCGATCCTGCTCGGCGAGCAGATCACGCCGTCCGGCGATCGCATGGACATTCAACTGAAAGGGGGCGGGCCGACGGGGTTCTCCCGCCGCGGTGACGGGCGCGCCGCGCTCGGGCCAATGCTGCGGGAATACATCATCAGCGAGGCGATGCACGCGCTCGGCATTCCGACCACGCGAAGCCTGGCAGTCGTGACGACGGGCGAGCCTGTGTATCGCGAGACGGTGCTTCAGGGCGCAGTGCTCACGCGCGTTGCCGCGAGCCATATCCGCGTCGGCACCATGCAGTGGGCCGCGGCGCACGGCGACGAGAGCGCCACGTGGGCGCTTGGGGACTACACGCGGGCGCGACACTACCCGGAGCTCGCCGGTTCGCCGGAGCCATATATCGCGCTGTTCGACGCGATCCTGGCACGGCAAGCGTCCCTGATTGCCCGCTGGCAGCTGGTTGGCTTCATCCACGGCGTGATGAACACCGACAATATGGCCCTCTCCGGCGAAACGATCGACTACGGCCCGTGCGCGTTCATGGACGCGTACGATCCCGCCACTGTGTTCAGCTCCATCGACGCAGGCGGGCGATACGCGTACGGTAACCAGCCGCCGATCGCGCAGTGGAACCTCGCACGACTTGCCGAAGCGATGTTGCCGCTGTTCGATCGGGACGTCGATCGAGCGGTCGAGCGGGCAACGTCGGCGCTCGACCGCTTCCCCGGCCTGTTCGAGCAGCACTGGCTCGACGGCATGCGAGCGAAGCTTGGACTGTTTACGCGGGAACATGATGATGCGGCGCTCGTCAACGACCTGCTCGCCTGGATGCACCGGCGGTCTGCCGACTTCACGAACACCTTCCGGTTGCTAACCAGCGGGCGCCTGACCGGGGACACCGCGAACGCCGATCCCGACTTGGAGGCCTGGCATCATCGGTTGGAGGCGCGCCGCGGGCGCCAGTCGCAGTCACTCGCCGAGACCAGAACCCTGATGCGGCAGCACAACCCGGCGTTCATCCCGCGCAATCACAACGTGGAGGAGGCGCTCCTGGCCGCGACCAGCCGGGACGATTTTTCCGTGATGGAGCGACTGCTCGAGGTGTTGGCGACGCCTTACGACCACGAACGCGACCTGCCAATGTTCAGCGCGTCGCGCTCGGGCGAGCGGCCCTACCGCACGTTCTGCGGCACGTAACCGCACCCCACCCACGCCGCGCGCAGTCCGCCCTTGCTTCCGGCGTCCGCGGCCTGCAGTCACGGATGGGATTTAAGGTGCGATCGTTGCTGTAGCCCTCCGCGCATCGCGTCAGCTGCATGGCGGAGGCGGTCGGTGTGATGTTTGCGCTCGTGGGCCATCGGGTTTGCGCACGAGTAGTCGCCATGTGGCGAGAGATGCGCCGCCACCAGCATCAGAGCGGCGTTGCTCAGGACCAATCGTCGGGCCCGAAGGTCGAGCGTCTCGGTGGTATGACTGAGATGAGGTGCCATCCTGCGGATGAGGGAGTGGTGCGCATGACTCGGTTCCTCACGTACGGGGCGCTCGCCGCGTGTGTCCTTGGCGTGCTCGGCGCGGCCGGGAGGCAGCAGCAGGTGTTCCGCGGCACCAGCGATGCCGTCCACGTCTTCGTCACCGTGACGGATCGAGACGGCCGCCTCGTCACGACCCTCACACGCGACGACTTCGAAGTGCGCGTCGACGGGAAGTCCCAGCCGATCACGCTCTTCGACAACAGCCCCCAACCCATCCGGCTGATCGTCATCCTGGACGTCTCGGGCAGCATGGAGGGCAACCTTCCGCTGCTCCGAGCCGCCGCGGAGCAGCTCTTCGCGCGGCTCCGTTCGCACGACCGCATACGTATCGGGACGTTCGGACACACCATCGCCATCGGGTCCTCGTTCATACGGGATCCTCCCGAGCTCCGTACGGCGCTGCCGGACACGATTGCGCCCGACGCCCCCACTCCGCTCTGGCGCGCGGTCGACGAGGCAGTGAACGCATTCGGAGACGAGAGGGACGAACGCCGCGTGGTGCTTGTGTTGAGCGACGGGAAGGACAGCGGCCCGATCGGCTTCCGTCAGCGTTTCGTCAGCCAGGCCGAGGTCATCGACCGCGCGCGCGACGACGATGTGATGGTCTACGGCATTGGCATACGGAGCCGCGGCGCGCGGCCGATGCGGCCGGGAACCGGTCCGGGTAGCCTTCAGGCGATGCTGACGGCCGACCTTCCCGACCCGGGCCTCGCGCGCGTTGCGGAGGAGAACGGCGGCGGCTACACGGAGATTCGGTTCGGAGAGAATCTCGGCGCCGCGTTCGCTCGCGTCGCCGACGAGCTGCACAGTCAGTACCTGATTGGCTTTGCTCCGCCCAAACGCGACGGCAAAGTGCACGACGTCGATGTTCGGGTCACGCAACGGGGGCTGAAGCCGCGCAGCCGAAAGAGTTACGTCGCACCGAAGGAGTAACGTTACTCCACGGCAACTGGCGCAAAGCAGTCGACCTCCGGATCCGCGCGCAGTGGCAGCCAGCGGCTGAAGCTCCCATCGAGATCGGCCGCAATGACGACAGGCGACAAAGCCGCAGGATCGAACAGCGACGCGTCACGGCCGGCGGCACGCAGCCGCTGCGCAACCTGCTCGCGGAACTGGGTGAACAGCGAGAGATCGAACAGCAGGAAATAGACGCCCCGGACGAGCCCCGGTTCACTGATGCGCCGCCGGGCCATGCATCGTGGCTGGAACATCGCCGACTCGAGACCTGCGTCCCGCGCGGCGTTGAGGAGCGCCTCCGGCGTGAGCGCGCCTGCCATCGCGCGCTGGAACTCACTGCGCAGCACGACGGGCATGGCTGCTGGTGGATAGTGCAAGCCTTCTCCCATGCGCGCGAAGAGCTCACGGGAGAGCGGCGGCATCAACTCCGTCTTCGGCGTGATCGAGAGCAACGAGTCGAGCTGGTCGCCATCCGGCGCGAGGGTCAGGGTCCATCCCGTGAGGTCCTGTCGCTCGATCCTGAAGGGCTCTGCGCGCGTGCTCTGGGCCGAGCGCACGATCAGCATGGCGAACACGCCCACCGCCACGAGCGCGATCGCCACCTTGAGCAGTATCTTCATCAGCCCAGCTTGCTCCTGGCGTCCTTCAGCATCGAGATGAGCGCAGCGCGCGCGTCCTCCGGCGTGCTGACCGGCGTGGCGAACGCCAGGCGGACAGGCCGCGGTCCGTCCTTGGTCTTCGCTGACATCTCGAATCCGTACCGGTCGATGCCCGTCATGCTCGCGACGGTGATCTCGGTCGCCTTCGAAAAGGCTTTGCAGTAGAGCACCATCGCATCGGCGTGGTCGGCATTCATATGAGCAATGATGCCGGCCCCTGAATGACCGAGGGGATCTGGCTCGGCGGTCTGCCACTCGCCCTTGCTCATCCACGACATCCGCCCGTAGCCCCCGATGTACCGGACGGAACTCACATCCAGCTTCCAAAACGCGAAGTCGCGGAAGCCGGCGTAGTACGCAGAGTTCGGATGCGCGGCAAGGAAGGCTGCGCGGGCGCTGCCCCCCTCTCCCTCGACGCGCGTGCACGGACCGAGCATCGTGACACGGCCGTTGGCGAGCGGATCTGCAGAGCCGCCCTCGGCTACGAGCAGGGATGCGCGACGATCCCGCTCCAAATTCTTGGTGTGCTCGGCGAGTGCGCTGATGAGAAAGATCGGGTCCCCGTTCTCGAAGGCGACGGTCACGAACGAGCCGTAAGGATAGCCCGCCGGCTCAATGGCAAGGGTGCACAGGGTCCCGGTCGAGATCTGGGCGACCAACGTGCGCGCGCGCTCCGCGTGCGTGGGTGTCGGAATATTTACGTCGTACAACGGTTCCGATGCGTCGCCTGACGGTCGGGCGTGTGCATCTTCGCTCATGGTGTTCCCGCCCACGATTATCTGCCAGCGGCTCACAGGAACAAGCGGGAGCCACAGTCACGAGAAATCCGACCGCAAGATCTAAACACTGCGGCGTTTTTCGAGAACACTACGGCGTTTTTCGAGGGTACCTAGTGGACAACCGGGTGCCGTCATCACCGGTGCTGAAATCAGCGGTCAGGGAACGACAGCGCGCCGCGGCTTTCGCGGGTCGCATCAAGTCTGACGCAAGACCCGTCCGCAGGCGAGCGACCCCAGCTCCGAGGCGTACGGACAGTGACGCCTTGGGGGCGTATAACCAGTCGGGCGCGACGGCTCCATCGGCGATGCCGCACGGCGCGCAGTGACAAGAGTTGCCGTTGGAGCGGGCCGCGGGATGGATGCGGGACTCGCTAGCTTCCTGCTACGGAGTCCTTGGCCGGGCCTTGTCCTGCTTCTTTTGCTCCTCTTGTTTCTGTTTCTTCACCTGCTGTTGCTTGCCCTTTTCCTTGTCTTTCTTGCCACCCTTGTCTCCCATGCCTGCTCCTTGTCAGCCATTATGACTCGTGACGGCGAGTGAGTTTGAATCGTACCGGGGAGGGCCAATTGATTGAGTTCTG
>CAZGLC010000285.1:2153-5577 GCA_964526235.1 uncultured Bifidobacteriaceae bacterium | reverse complement strand
GGCGTACTTCGCCAGGGCGGATCCCGGATCCCGGATCCCGGATCCCGTCGCGATCGGGGTCGTGCTTCTCGTGGACGCCCGGCATCCCGGCCTCGGGTCGGATCTCGAGGCGTGGGCGTGGCTCGACACGCAACCGTGCGCCCGCGCCGTCGTCGGGACCAAGGCTGACAAGCTGACGCGTGCCGAACGCGCGCGCCATACCCGTGAACTGGCGTCGGTGTTTGCTATCCCCGTCCCGCTCGTCTCAGCGGAGACGGGGGAAGGACTGGACGAACTGTGGAAGCTGATCGTGAGACTCCCAAGTCGAAAAACGGCGCCGTAGGCACGGCGACCGCCCCCGCCGCCACCGCGCAGGCGGCCGCTCCGGCCGCGCCGGCCGCCGCGCAGTCGATCTCGCTGTCGGCGCTCAAGGAGATGAACATCTCCGCGCTGACCAAGATCGCCACGGAGCTCGACATCGCGGGCGCGACGGGCATGCGCAAGCAGGAGCTGATCTTCGAGATTCTGCGCGTGCGGGCCGAGAAGAGCGGCAACATCTTCTCCGAGGGAGTGCTCGAGACGCTGCCGGACGGCTTCGGGTTCCTGCGGGCGCCCGACTACAACTACCTGCCCGGGCCAGACGACATCTACGTCTCGCCGTCGCAGATCCGCAAGTTCGACCTGCACACGGGCGACACCGTGTCGGGGGTCATCCGGCCGCCGAAGGACGGCGAGCGCTACTTCGCGCTCATCAAGGTCGAGGCGATCAACTTCGAGCCGCCGGAGAAGACGAAGGAGAAGATCTTCTTCGAGAACCTGACGCCCCTCTACCCGCAGCAGAAGGTCAATCTCGAGACGACGCCCGAGAATCTGTCCGGGCGCGTCATGGACCTGCTGACGCCGCTCGGCAAGGGGCAGCGCGGCCTGATCGTCGCGCCGCCGCGCACGGGCAAGACCATGCTGCTGCAGAGCATCGCGAACAGCATCACGACGAACCACCCCGAGGTGTACCTGATCGTGCTGCTCATCGACGAGCGGCCGGAGGAGGTCACCGACATGCAGCGGTCGGTCCGCGGCGAGGTCATCTCCTCGACCTTCGACGAGCCGGCGCAGCGCCACGTGCAGGTCGCCGAGATGGTCATCGAGAAGGCCAAGCGCCTGGTCGAGCACCAGAAGGACGTCGTCATCCTGCTCGACTCGGTCACGCGTCTCGCGCGCGCCTACAACACCATCGTGCCCGCGTCCGGCAAGGTGCTGTCGGGCGGCGTCGACAGCAACGCGCTCCAGCGGCCGAAGCGCTTCTTCGGCGCGGCGCGCAACATCGAGGAAGGCGGCTCGCTGACCATCGTCGCCACGGCGCTCGTCGACACCGGGTCGCGCATGGACGAGGTGATCTTCGAGGAGTTCAAGGGCACCGGCAACTCGGAAATTCACCTGGACCGGAAGCTGACCGACCGCCGCGTGTTTCCGTCGATCGACATCACCAAGAGCGGCACCCGGAAGGAAGAGCTGCTGCTGCCGAAGGAAGAGCTGAACCGCGTCTGGGTGCTCCGGAAAGTGCTGACGCCGCTCTCCCCCACCGAGGCGATGGAGCTGCTGCTGTCGAAGATGAGCAAGACCAAGACGAATGCCGAATTCCTGTCGGCGATGGCCGCGGGCAAATCGTAGGTTCTGCGTTCCGGCTTCCGGGTTCCGGGTTCACAAGAACCTGGAACTTCGAACACGAACCCGGAAGTTGGAACCCGGAACGCAGAACGGTATGATGAAGAGATGAAGGAAGGGATTCACCCGAAGTACCACGAGATCGAGGCCCGCTGCGCCTGCGGCAACACGTTCCGGACGCGGTCGACCAAGCCCGAGCTGCACCTCGAGATCTGCTCGATGTGCCACCCGTTCTTCACGGGCCGGCAGAAACTGATCGACACCGAGGGCCGCGTCGAGCGCTTCACGAAGAAGTTCGGCACGCAGACGGTCGAGCAGCGCCGGACGGCCGCCAAGGCCGCCAAGGCGAGCAAGACGGCCGGCGCCGCCAAACGAACGCGGAAGGCCGCTACCGCCTAGGCGCGGGCTTCGCCGGCGTCCCCCGGCCGGCCGTTCCGATCACGCGGTTGTCCACGCGCCCCGAGTCAGGTGTGCCATACGTCTCTCCATAGTTGGTGTTGCTGGCAATGGTGAGTCCATAAATCGTACCGGGCGTGGATCGGCTTCCAAGCCCGGCCGATCCGCGGTTCAGCTAGAACAACGGCGCGGCCAGCTTCCGGTCGAGCCGTGCGATGCGATGGTGCGTCGCCTGCACGCGCGCGGCCGAGGTGCCGTACTGCAGTGATTCCATGGCGAGCCGGCGCGCCGCTGGGAGGTCGCGGAGGCGGTGCTCGGAGTGCACCGCCAGCGCCTCCCGCGCCTCACGCCCCACATGAGCGGGACAGGCCGGCAGTTCGAGCAGCTGCCGCCAGGCGTCGGCGGCCGCATCGTGCTGGCGCGCGCGCCGGCAGAGGGCGGCGTACCCCCGAAGGGCGTCGGCACGGATGGAGGGATCGCCGTTCATGTCGGCCGCGCGCGCGAAGCACGCGCGCGCCTCGACGAGCCGCCCGCCGCGCCGATACAGCCGCCCGAGGCCCAGCGCTTCGCGTGCGGTCCCTGCACCGTCGGCGCCCTGCTCGAGCAGCTGCGCCAGCCGGGCGGTCAGCATCGCGAGCGACAGCAGGTCGAGCCGGTTGTGCTCGAGCACCGCCGCGAGCGGCCGCGGATCCCCCGAACGCACGTACTGGAAGTAGCGCGAGGGAATCTCGAACCCCGGGACGTCGCCGTCGCGCACGTGGCCCAGCACCGACGCCTCGACGGCCGCCAGCCTCGCCTCCTCCGATTTCCAGAGCTGCCGTGCCGGATGCAGCATGTCGACGTGCGGGACGCCGTCGAACGGCGTCGCCATCCGGTGCAGGAGGCACCGCGTGTCGAGCACGGGCAGGTCGAACGTTTTGCCGTTGTAGGTGGCGACCGCGGCGGCGCCGCCGGCTGTCTCGCGCAACGCCTCGAGCAGCCCCCGCTCGGCGGCATATTCGGTCAGCAGAAACTGGCGGACGCGAAACCCCGCCCCGTCGAACCACGCGCACCCGACGAGAAACGCATACGTGCCCGCGCCGCCGGAGAGGCCCGTCGTTTCCAGATCGATGAAGAGCACCCGTCCGCCCGACGCCGCAGGAGCGAGCAATCCCAGCGTCGGCCACGAGCCGCTCGCGCCGGGCGCGCTGTCGGCCACGGCGACGCGGCCGTGCCGGTGTCCGGGGGGATAGCGGCGATCGACGACCAGGTACCGGTGACCCTGCCACTCGCGCCAGTCGCCGCCGAGGAGATCGGCGGTCAACGCCGGGTCCGGGGAGCAGGAGTCGGCAGGCGCAGCCGACCCGCCAGGCCGGACGACGCTCCGCAGCCGCTCCGTCAGATTCAT
>CAZGLC010000285.1:0-2053 GCA_964526235.1 uncultured Bifidobacteriaceae bacterium | reverse complement strand
TCATGCGACGTCGACGGCCCTTCGACTCCGCTCAGGGCCAGCGGGGAGGGCGGCCGTCATCACCTGGTCGAGCATCCGCAGGGCGACGACTTTCGCGAGCGGCCCGGTCTGACCGAGCGGCCCCACGCAGGTCGGGCATCCGTGCTCGCAGTCGCATCCCGCAATCAGCTCGCGCGTCCGCGCCAGCAGTTCGGCCTGCATGGCGAACAGCGGCTCGCTGAACCCGATCCCGCCAGGATAGTTGTCGTAGACGAAGACCCGCGGCTCCGCGGCTGCCTCGTCCCGATCGCCCTCGTCAATCGAGATGCCGATGTCCTGGCGATCGCACATCAGCAGCAGCTGGGCGACCTGCCGCATCGCGAACGCCAGCCCCACGACGCCGTCGCGCCGGTCGTCGGACGCATACGGGAGCGCCGCCATCACCGCCGCGGGAACCGTCAGCCAGTAGGCGGTCGTGTGCATCTCCTGCTCCGGCAGGTCGAGCTCGCCGGAGCCGACGTTTTCGTTCGTGTAGAACTTGATCTTCTTGAATCCCACCACGCGAGACGAGACGTGCACTTCGCCGTGGGCATGCATCCGGGGTTCGGGATCCGGGATCCGGGATTCGGGATCCGGGATCCGGGATCCGGAACCCAGAACCACTGAACCTTCGGATCCCGGATCCCCGATCCCGGATCCCGTCGTATCGAAGGGCTCCAGCACTCTCACCTTCGTATACGTGATGGCGTCGGTGTAATAGTCGCAGTCGATCTCCCGCACGTACGCCTTGCGCCCGTCGAAGTCGAGACGCTCGACCTGGTACAGCGCGCCTTCGAGCATGTAGATCGCCTTTTCGTGCAGCGTGGCCGGACCGCTCGTGAAACTCGTTTCGCCGATGACGTCCGCGCCGCGCGTGGTGTCGACAACGACGAAGTTGTCCGAGGAGACGGATCGGAGACTGACCGCGTCGGCGGGATACGACTCGCTCGTCCACTGCCACTGATCCCCCGCCGGGTGCACGAGGCCGGCTTCCGCGAGCACGCGCAGAATCTCCTGCACGTCGACCCTCGACGAGCTCGGGTCGCCCTGAGCCTGTCGAAGGGCGTGCCTGCCGTACGGCTCGTCGGTCGCGAACGGCAGCTCGAACGCCGCGCACTTCACGTGATCGACGAGGATGTGCAGATTGTCGGGATTGATGAGCGCGTGCTCCGGCGAGGCGTCGAAGAAGTACGCCGGGTGCCGGACGACGAACTGGTCGATCGGCGCGCTGCTGGCCACCAGCACGGCGGCCGAGCGGCTGCTGCGGCGGCCCGCCCGCCCCGCGCGCTGCCACGTCGCGGCGATCGTGCCCGGGTAGCCCGCCATCACGCAGACGTCGAGGGCGCCGATGTCGATCCCGAGCTCCAGCGCGTTGGTGGACACCACCGCGAGGACGCTTCCCTCCCGCAGTCCCTTCTCGATCTCGCGGCGGCGCGCCGGCAGATAGCCGCCGCGATACCCGCGGATGCGCTCGCGCGTCCCCGGCGGGCCGTCGAAGTCGTCCTTCAAGTACGTCGTCAGAATCTCGGTCGTCAGCCGGCTCTGCGCGAACACGATGAGCTGGAGGCCGCGCGTGACGAATTCGCCGGCTATGCGCCGCGTCTCGCTGAGATACGAGCGGCGGATGCCCAGCTGCCGGTTCACGACCGGCGGGTTGACGAACAGGAAGGCCTTTTCCCCGCGCGGCGCGCCGTTCTCCGACAGGAGCTCGAACGGCTGTTCCACGAGCGCCTCGGCCAGCTCGCGCGGATTGGCAATCGTCGCCGACGAGCAGATGAACGTCGGCGCAGAGCCGTAGTGGCGGCAGATGCGGCGCAGCCGCCGGAGTACGTTGGTCAGATGGCTGCCGAACACGCCGCGGTAGGCGTGCAGCTCGTCGATCACGACGTAGCGCAGGTTCTCGAACAGCTTGGCCCAGCGCGGATGGTGCGGCAGCACACCGGAGTGCAGCATGTCGGGGTTGCTGAGGACGATGTGGGCCCGATGGCGGATGGCCTTCCGCGCGTCCTGCGGCGTGTCTCCGTCGTAGGTGAAG
>CAZGLC010000284.1:0-5586 GCA_964526235.1 uncultured Bifidobacteriaceae bacterium | reverse complement strand
GGAGCTTGCAGGTCTCGTCCGTTCGGGCCTGGCACGGCTGAAGGACGCGGAGAACAAAACGAACTCGCTCGACTTCTGTGAAATCCATTTGGCCTACCTTGGGCAACCTCCGGCGTTGAACCCATGCATCCACTCGCTAGGGCTAAGCCGCGTTGGGTCTCACGACGGATTCCTTTTTAGCCCGCTCCCGCCGAGAGGCCAGGAGCGAGGCACCGACGCCGGCGGCCAAAATAAGCAGGACGACAGCGAGGAGGTAGAGGTTGAAGTGCTGCCCCACCAATGTCTCTAGCCACACATGGGTCATCATTTTCGCTCCCACCACCATCAGCACGACGGCGAGCGACACCTTCAGGTAGCGGAATTCGTCGATCATCCCAGCCAGGGCGAAATAGAGGCTCCGCAACCCCAAGATCGCGAACACATTGCTCGTGAATACCAAGAATGGGTCGCCCGTAATAGCGAAGACGGCCGGGATCGAATCGATCGCGAAGATGAGGTCGGTGAACTCGACCATCACCAGTGCCAGGAAGAGCGGTGTGGCGAGCAGGGCCCCTCGGCGGGCCCCCGCCACAACTTGGTCGATTTCCACCACGGCGCCTGGTGTGGCGGCCTTGAGGGAGGCGATCGACCCCGCGCGCACGAAAAAGTGCTCCCCGTGGAAACGCTCGCTCACCGGGAAAAGCCGCCGAGTCAGCCGGACGACCAGGTTGCGGTTTGGGTCCGTCGCGTCCGTTTTCAGCAGGAGCATCTTGATCCCGGTCACGATCAGAAAGGCGCCGAACAAGTAGATGATCCATGTGAAGCGCTGGATGAGCTGACCGCCCACCGCGATCATCGCCCCACGCATGACCAGAGCGCCCACGATCCCCCAGAACAGGACTCGGTGCTGGTATATGACGGGAACCGCAAAAAAGCCGAACAGCATCGCGATCACAAAGATGTTGTCCACCGCGAGTGACTTCTCGACCAGGTACCCGGTGATGTACTTGACCGTCGCGCTTGTCCCGTCGTTGTAAACGAGCCCCACCCCCTCCAAGGTATGCGGGGCTATGGTCATGAGGTCGGGGGTGAGACCCAAGCCCAGCCAGTGGCGCTCGTAACCGAAGTAGATGAAGACGGCAAAGGCCAGGCCAAGGCCGATCCAGAAGGCGGACCACCGCAGGGCCTCTCTCACGGACACCACGTGGGCCGTCCGATGGAAAACCCCAAGGTCAAGGGCCAAGAGGATCAAGATCAGGGTAATGAAACCTGCGTACATCCAAAGCATGCGAGAAGCATAGGCGGTGGCTCTCTCATATACAAAGAGAAAGTATGGTTCGTTCAGTTAGATTTTATCTATATATGGTAGTTGCCCATCGGCCTTCTTTGCGAGCGGGGGAGGTGGTCGCGGAGCCGAGCGGCGGCCCGCAGGAATGGCTCGCTTCAGTGTTTCACCCACAGACAATCTGATACGAGCGCGATGCCACCGTACCTCTTCAAGATGGGGCGGATAATCTCAACGATCCGTTCGGCGATTTCAGGTGTGCACACCGCCATCAGGTAGCAGTTTTGGAATACGCCCGTGATCTCGTCCCCCGTACGTCGCCCGCGACCGCCGTAGCCCGTGGCGTCCCGCACGATGGTGTAACCCGAAACGCCCAGTTCCTCGAGGGCGTGGCTAATGGTTGGTAGCTCCAGGAGATCGGTCACGATCTCGACCTTCTTCATCGGCGTCATCACTCAGCTCCACAGGAGACGGACGACCCACACGTACAGCGGTATGCCAATCACAATATTGAAAGGAAACGTGAGAGCCAGCGCCATCGAGACGTACAGGCTGGGGTTCGCCTCCGGCATGGCCATTCGCATGGCGGCCGGCACGGCGATATACGAGGCGCTTGCCGCCAGTGTCATGAGAAGGATCGCATCGCCCCCGGCGAGCCCAAGCGTGTACGCCAGCCCGAGGCCAAGCGCCGCGTTGACGAGCGGAGCCACAATCGCGAACAGTGGCAGAAAGGCTCCCGACGCTGACAGATCCTTTGCGCGCCGTGCGGCGATAATGCCCATGTCCAGCAGGAAGAGCGAAAGCATGCCCCTGAAGATTCCGTCGGTGAACGGCGCGAGTTGGCGCCAGCCGGCGTCTCCCGCGAGAAACCCTATGAGCAGACTCCCAACGATGAGGACGACGGGGCCGCTCACGGCGGCTTCGCGCGTGACCCTCCAGAGATCAGTGCCACTCCCGCCATTGCTTCCCAGCGATCGGCGAACGAGCAGCACGCCCATGACAATCGCGGGCGACTCCATAAGCGCCAGCGCAGCGACCATGTGCCCGCCAGACTGAATGCCCAGCGACGTCACCACGGCACTCGCCGTCACAAACGTCACCGCACTGACCGAGCCGTAGGTCGCCGCGATCGCACCGGCGTTGTAGACATCGAGCCGCCACCGGAGGATGAAGAAACTGTAGACGGGCACGAGGAGCGCAAGCAGCATCGCCGCGAGCAGCACGAGCGCAATCGAAACGGAAAGCCCGGTCTCATGCAACCCATGGCCTCCGTGAATGCCTATCGCAAACATGAGGTACAGCGACAGAAACTTGGCGATGGGCTGGGGCACCTCGAGGTCCGACCGGGCAAACGCCGCGCCCGCACCCAGTGCGAACGACAGCACGGGCGCGCTCAGGAGGGTCTCGCGCAACAGTGAAACGTCCATGCTGGTTACGTCAGCTCCACTCGCCGTCAAGCTCGACGCCGTCATTGTTGTCATGAGTTCCACATTCCCTATGTGTTATTTCGTGACGGATTTCGAGCCGTCGGAGCGCCACCAGGGCCGAGCGTACGAGCCGATCAGGCTCCCGGAAATCGATCGGGCGCCTGACTTCGTGAGACCACGACAGCCGCGTGATCGGCGCGAAAGGGCCGGCTCCACGAGGATGTCGACGCGCCGAAGTCGCCACATCGGTCATCTCCCGTCATAACGGCCACCGCCCGTTGGAGAATGACGGGGCTGCGCGGTGCGAGCGGCGCCGCGTCTATGTGGCCGGGGAGACAGTCATGACCACCTCTTCGTCCTTTCGGGTGCCAATGCCGCCCTCGCCACGGTCGGGGGGGGCCTGGCCATCCGGAAACCGCGCGCAGGGTGTCGTCGTGAGGGCCGGTGTGTTTGTGCCGCCTCATGCCCACGCGGGCCTTGTCTGGCGACCCGGAAGGTCGCCGCTGCGGCCCGGCGAAAGCTGGCGGTCCGGTGGAAGGACGCGCAGGTCGTTGCACCGGACGGCGATCCGGTTAACCCCATTCTCGAAGAGGCCAAGAAGGTGAGGAGCCCACGTCATTGTGGTCGGCTGGCGTGGTCATGGACGCTTTCGGAGGCTGCTCGTGGCAGCGTCTCTCGGGGCGTTCTTCGCCGCGCCTCTGTGCCGGTCCTGGTGGTTCGCCACGCGGCGCGTACGATCGATTCAGCAAGTCGTCCTCGGGCCCGACGGGTCGCCCGACGCCGCGCGCGCCGTGCGGTGGCTGGCTCGCTGCAAAGCGCCCGAAGGAGCTTCGGCGGCGCTCGTGACGGTGGTCACACCTGTCGTCGCTCCGAGCCACGCCTTACTGTCGCCGGCGTTCAGCGGTCAGATTCGCGCCGACGCTGCGGCCCACAACGCGAAGGAACGCGGGCTCGTCACGAAGCGGCTCGAGAAGGCCGCGAGCCAACTGGCTGACTCCGGCTGGCGCGTGCGCTCGCTCGTCCGCGATGGCGCGCCCCTCTATGAGCTTCTACGGGTCGTGACCGAGGTGGGAGGCGATCTCCTCGTGTTAGGGATTCGCGGCCGCAGTCTCCTCGCGCTGGGCACGCTCGGAAGCGTGACGGAAGGCGCCCTCGCGCGCTGCGGTGTCCTAGTGCTGGTGGTTCCGTACGACACGGCATCGTCCTAATGCCGGCGCTTCGGACCGACCGCGGTCACGGCGCGACTGCCGCGCGAGCGTCTCCAGAAAGGACCGCGAACAACGAAGTGTTGAACCACAGTAGGGCACCTGCAGCTCACGCCGACGAAATCGGCGAAAGCCTAGTCTCGACCCACTTCGTATCCGTGGGGTTCCACAGGTTCACCGCGTCCGCCGTATCCCGGACGAGATGAGCCGCGTGCACGGCTCGCACGCGACGGTCGCAACGAATTGACGGCAGCAGGCCGGTGCCGGGGTGGAGGACATTCCTCGCTCAGTTTCGGGATGTGCTCGTGATTCTGCTGCTCATCGCCACAGCGATTTCCGCCGCGTTGTGGCTGGTCGAGCGCGAAGCAGCGCTGCCCTACGAAGCGATGGCGATCCTCGCCGTCGTGCTGCTCAACGCGATCATGGGCCACATTCAGGCGTCGCGTGCCGAATCCGCGGTCGCGGCGCTGCGCAAGATGTCGGCTGACGAAGCGGCGGTGATGCGCGACGACCAGCGGCGGAATGTTCCAGCGGCCGAAATCGTGCGCGGTGACATCATCCTCATCGAAGCCGGCGACACCATTCCCGCCGACGCGCGCGTGATTCATTCCACCGCTCTGCAAACAGCGGAAGCCGCGCTGACCGGCGAAAGCCTGCCGGTGCCGAAAGACATCGTTGCCCTGGCCGGAGAAGTCGGACTCGGCGATCGCCACAACATGATCTTCAGCGGCACGGCGGCCACTTACGGGCGCGGAACAGCCATAGTCACAGCGACCGGGATGCACACCGACATGGGGCGCATCGCCGGAATGTTAAAGGAGGCTCCCGAGGAAACGACGCCGCTGCAAAAGGAGCTCGATCGCCTCGGTAAGATGCTCGGCGTCGTCGTCGTCATCGTCGCCGTGGTGATGATCGCCACGATTATTCTCGTCGAACACGTGCGCGGCTTTTCGCCGCTCTTCGATGTGCTCATCCTGGGCGTGGCGCTGGCCGTCGCGGCGGTGCCGGAAGGCTTGCCGGCCGTGGTTACGGCAGTCCTTGCCCTGGGCGTGCAGCGCATGGCGAAGCGGAATGCCATCGTGCGCCATCTCGCGGCGGTCGAAACGCTTGGCTCGGCCACTGTCATTGCCTCCGACAAGACGGGCACGCTGACCACAAACGAAATGACGGTGCGCACCGTCGTCACCGCGAGCGGACGTGTGAATGTGAGCGGGACCGGCGATGCGCCAGAGGGCGACGTCCACGTGGAAGGCGGCGCGGCGCTGGAGGGCGCTCTGCGCATAGAGGTGGAGCGTGCGCTGACGGCGGCTGACCGCGTCAACAACGCCGTGCTGCAAAGGCGCGAGGGGCGCTGGACGGTGCAGAGCGACCCGACCGAAGGCGCGCTCGTCGTCGCCGCGCGCAAAGTCGGTCTGAATGACGAAACGCTCGACGCGCGTTTCGAGCGCGTCGGCGAAGTTCCCTTCTCATCCGAGCGCAAGTTGATGACGACGATTCATGCTGACGCCGATCGGCAGGGACGCTTGCTCGTCTTCACCAAAGGCGCGCCGGACGTGCTGCTCGCGCGCTGTTCGCAGGAGCTTGTAGGCCAACACCCCAGAGTCTTGAGCGATGCGCGACGAGCGGAGATTCTGCAGGCGAATGATGAGCTCGCGGGCCAGGCGCTGCGCACGTTGGGCGTCGCCACCCG
>CAZGLC010000283.1:0-5627 GCA_964526235.1 uncultured Bifidobacteriaceae bacterium | reverse complement strand
GCCCGCCGACCGCGGCGCCGCCGCCGGCGATCCGACGAGGCTTCGCTGATGAACAGGCTGGTCGTCGAAGGCATCGGCAAGCGCTACCAGCTCGGCGGCAGCCCGGAGGAACGAAAGCCGACCGGGCTCCTGCGGCGGCTCGCGGCGCGCGTGCGCCGCACGGTGGGCAGCGGCGAGGACGCGGAATCGTCGCGCGCCTTCTGGGCGCTCCGCGACGTGTCGTTCACGGTGGAACCGGGCACCGTGCTCGGCGTCATCGGCGCGAACGGCGCGGGCAAGACGACGCTGCTGAAGATCATCGCGCGGATCGTCACGCCGACCGAAGGGCGCGTGACCGGCAGCGGCCGCGTGGTGTCGCTGCTGGAGCTCGGGGCCGGCTTCGATCCCGAACTGCCGGCGCGGGACAATATCTTTCTGAACGCGGCGATGCTCGGCGTCCCCCGGGCCGTGGTGGCGCGCCGCTTCGACCAGATTCTCGAGTTCGCCGAAGTGGACAAGTTCGTGGACACGCCGCTCAAGCACTACTCGAGCGGCATGTATCTGCGTCTGGCGTTCTCGGTGGCGATCAACATGGAGCCGTCAATCCTGCTGGCCGACGAGATTCTGGCGGTGGGCGATGAGAGCTTTCAAGAGCGCTGCCTCGAGCGGGTCAAGCAGGAGGCGCAGCGCGGTCTCACAGTCCTCTTCGTCTCTCATGACATGGAGGCGATCGTTCGCGTCTGCAACCGCACGCTCTGGCTCAACGCCGGCCGCATCCACGGCCTCGGGGATTCCGAGGAGGTCGTGGCCGAGTACCAGAACTCGGTGTGGGCCCGGGGCATGACCGGATCCGAAAAGGGACGTCATGCCAACCGCTTTGCCGTCATCCACGACGTGCGCCTCGTCACCGAGGACGGCCGCGAGGTGCGCGGAATGGGGACGAACGAGCAGATGTTCCTGCGCATGCGGTTCGAGCTGCTCGAGCACCACCTGTGCGCGTGCGCGGCCTACGACGTGCGGGCGCGCGGTCAGCTCATCTTCCGCACCGCCGATCCGATCGAGATGCGCGAGTTCCGGAATGGCGGCATGTGGGAGGCGCTGATGCGCCTGCCGCACCGTTTCTTCAACGAGATGACCTACAGCGTGGTGCCGAGCCTGACGGTCGCGCGCGAGGGTGAAGGGCGCCGCCAGTACGTGCTGATGGGCGAGCCGCTCTCGTTCATCGTGTACGCACCCGACGGCACAGAGCGCCGCGAGACGGACGTGCGGACGTCGGGGTACCTGACGCCGCAATTCCGGTGGAAGTTCCAGCGGCTCGAAGAGGAGTCGCCGGGGGTGGAGGCCGATGTCGCGCGCGTCTGACGGGGCCGTCCTCGAGCGCACCGACGAGACCTGGGTCATCGAGCCCGAGCGCGAGGGGGCCGCCGCGCGCGCCATCGAGCTCTGGCGCTATCGGCGGCTGCTGTGGTTCCTCGCCGTCAGCGCCGTGAAGGGGCTGTACGAGGGGATGACGCTCGGCGTCTTCTGGCTGTTCGCGCGGCCGCTGTTTCCGATCCTGGTGGGCGGCTTCGTGTTCGGCGGGCTGCTGGGACTGCCGTCCGACGGCGTGCCGTTCGTCCTGTTCTTCATGACCGGATTCATCCCGTGGAGCCTCTTCGATCGCTCCGTCATCTTCGGGACCAAGTGCCTCGATTCGAACAAGAGCCTCATCAAGCGGCTGTATTTTCCGCGTCTGATCACGCCCATCGCGTCCATCGCGCCGGCGGCCGCGTACTTCGTGATCTACATGGTGCTGCTGGTCCTCGTGACGTCGTTCTACCTCTGGAAGGACGGCGTCCTGTACGTCCGGCTCGGCGCCGGTCTGCTCGTCGCGCTGCTCATGAGCGTGTTCGCCGTGGTCTGCGCCCTGAGCGTCGTGCTCTTCACCTCGGTGTTTCAGGCGCGGCACAAGGAAACGCGCTTCGGCCTGCGCTACTTCATGCAGTTCTGGATGTATCTGACGCCGGTCTTCTATCCGATCTCGGTCGTGCCGCCGGAGCATCGCTGGCTCATTTTCATCAACCCGATGGCCTCGCTGGTCGCCGCGTTCCGGTGGGGCATTCTCGGCGTTGGCGAGCTGCCGCTCATCCCGCTCGCCACGTCGTTCGTCATCGCGGTCGTGGCGATGGCCGCCGGCATCTGGTTCTTTACCGCGAACGAATCGTCCACGATCGATCGCCTGTGAACGCGCGCGATCCGCAGATCGAGTCTCTCCTCGCGCGCCTCGACCGCATCCGGGGCGGCGAGGAGGCGCTCGACATCGCCTCCGCCCTCGACGCCTACACCCGCGCCGTCGGTGAGATGCGGGCGATCGCGCTCGACGCGCGGCGGCGACTCGAGCAGGCGGCGGTCGCGATCGCCGAGGCGCGGGAACACACCCGCCGCCGCCGGCGGCGGGCAGACAAGCAGGCGCGGGCCCGCCCACACGCGGCCGAGCCCGATGGGTGACGACGTACGGGCGGGCGAAGAGGCGCTGCGGCGCCTTATCGGTGAAGCGGCCGCGCTGCCGATCCGGTTCCGGCTGCGCCTGCTCGAAGAGCTCCAGGCGACGGCCGGATTCGAGAACGACGACGGCGTGCGCTTCAGTCTCGGATCGATCTCCGAGTACAAGCGGGCGCGGCGCCGGCGCGCGCAGGAGGAGCCGCTCGTCCGGTGGCTCGCCTCGTTCGGTCCCGCCGACGTGTTCTTCGACATCGGCGCGAACATCGGCGGCCTGTCGCTCGTCGCGGCGCGCCTGCACGGCGGCCGCGTGCCGGTTGTCGCCTTCGAGCCGGCGTTCGACAGCTTCGCGGCGCTCGTTCGCAATATCCAGGCGAACGATCTGGCGGCGGTGGTGACGCCGCTGCACGTCGCGTTATACGACGAGACGGGGGTGCGCCCGTTCTACCGGTCGCGTGTGGGCGCGGGCAGCGCCTCGCACACCGTCGGCCAGGCGCACGACTATGCCGGGCGCCCGTTCTCGCCGGCCAGCGTGGAACACGTGCTCACCTTCAGGCTCGACGATCTCGTGCGCGGGCTGGGGCTGCCGCGCCCGACGCGGATCAAGGTCGACGTCGACGGCGTCGAGGCGCGGGTGTTCGCCGGAGCGGTTGACGTGCTGTCGTCCGGCTCGTGCGAGGTCTATACGGAGCTCATCGAGAGCCAGCCGGATGATCCCCGCGGCGGGCAGGTCATGGAGTTCATGCGCACCCTTGGGTACGAGCTGAGGGAGGTCGTCGACCATCGTCCGCCGGGGACGTTTCCGCGCGCCGTCGACGCGCTGTTCGTGCGGCGATGAGGGGCGCGGAGCGATGAGAGTGCTCTTCGTCATGCGGCATTCGGGGTACGTGCGGAATTTCGAATCGACCCTCCGGATGCTGTGCGATCGCGGCCATCGCGTCCACGTGGCGTTTCAGATCACGGGCCGGCACGCGCTGCTCGATCCGGTCGATACGCCGGCCCGTCTCGCCGACCGCTATTCGAACTTCTCCTTCGGGGACGTCCCCGTCCGTACGGACGGGTGGGGACTGCTCGCGCGCGAGCTGCGCCTCGGCATCGACTACCTGCGGTACCTGAGACCGGAGTACCGCGACGCACCCAAGCTGCGGGAACGCGCCGCTCGCGGGGTCTCCCAGGCCATCCTGGAGCAGGCGCGCCACGGATTCGCGGCCACCGCCGCCGGACGCGCGGCGTTTGCGGCGTGGCTCCGGCTCATGGACCGCGCCATTCCGCGCGATCCCGACATCGACGCCTACATCGCCAAGGTGCGTCCCGACGTGCTCGCGGTCACGCCGCTCATCGAGCCGGGCTCGCCGCAGACCGAATTCGTCCGCAGCGCGCGCGCGGCCGGCGTGCGGACGGCATTGTGCGTCGCCAGCTGGGACAACCTCACGAACAAGGGCCTCATTCACGGCCCGGTCGATCTCATCGCCGTCTGGAACGACGCGATGAAGCAGGAGGTCGTGAAGCTTCACGGCATGTCCGCGCGCCGCGTCGCCGTCACAGGCGCGGCCGCCTTCGATCACTGGTTCGACTGGCGTCCCGGCACGACGCGCGAGGAGTTCTGCGCGCGCGTGGGGCTGCCGGCCTCGAGGCCGTATCTCCTGTATCTCTGCTCGTCACGATTCGTGGCGCCCGAAGAAGCTCCGTTCGTGCGCCGGTGGGCGCAGCAGGTTCGCCAGTCGTCCTCGGGCGTGCTTCGCGATGTCGGCATCCTGGTGCGTCCGCACCCGCAGAACGCGGATCAATGGCGGCACGCCGACCTGAGCGGCCTCGGCGACATCGTGGTGTGGCCGCCGGCAGGCGCGATCCCGGTGGACGAGGCGAGCCGCAGCGAGTACTTCGACTCGATGCACCACAGCGCCGCCGTCGTCGGCGTGAATACGACCGCCGAGATCGAGAGCGCGATTCTCGGCCGCCGGGTGTACACGATGCTCGCGCCCGAGTTCCGCGACACGCAGGAGGGGACGCTCCACTTCCACCATCTCCGCAACCTGAACGGCGGGCTGGTGCACGGGGCGCATGACTTCGGTGAGCACCTCGCGCAGCTCGAGGCGGCCATCCAGACGCCCGACGATGACGGCCGCTGCCGGCGGTTCGTGGAAGCGTTCGTGCGGCCGTACGGCATCGACGTGCCGGCGACACCACGGCTCGTCGAGGCGCTCGAAGCGCTGGCACGGCGCCCGGCGCGGGCGCACCGCGAACCGGCGTGGGCGCCGTTTGTCCGGCGGCGGCTGGCGCGCCGCGCAGCCGCGGCCGAACGCGAGGCCCGGGTGGAGGCGGCGGCGCAGGCGGCGCAGCGCGCGCTGAGCAAGATGAAGCGGCGGGCGCGCGACGCGGAGGAGCGGGCGCGCGCCGCCGCGCGGGCCCTCGAGGATGCCGAGAAGCAGGCGCGCAAGGCGGCCGCCCACCAGGCGAAGGATCTGCACGCGATGCCGGCGCTCGTCGAGGGGTTCCGCCGCCTTGGCGAAGTGGACCGGCGGAATTTCCTCCGGGGCGCGGTCGACGACTTCCCGCCGCTGTCGTTCATCGAGCTGCACGGGGCGACCAAGCCCCGCAAGCTCGATTACGAGCACGCGGACATCTACATGCGCGTGATGACGGACGCCGAAGAGTTCCGGCTGCGCGCGTGCCGCAAGGAGCCGTTCACGATCGAATGGATCCACCGCCACGTCGGCGCTGGAGACGTGCTCTATGACATCGGCGCCAATGTCGGCGCGTATTCCCTCGTGGCCGCCAAGAAGCCGGGCGGTGGCGCGCGCGTGTTCGCGTTCGAGCCGAGCTACGCGACCGTGGCGGCGCTCTGCGCGAACGTCGTGCTCAACGACGTCGCCGGCCTGGTCACGCCGGTGCCGGTCGCCCTGACCGGCGCCACCGGGATGAGCGTCTTCGGGCTTCGCAATCTGGAGCCCGGCGGCGCGCGGCACGTCCTCGGCAACGGCGCCGCCGGCGACGGGGCGACGCTCTACGCGCAGCCGGTCATGACCTTCCGGCTCGACGATCTCGTCGAGCTGCTCCGGCTGCCGCCGCCCGCCCACATCAAGCTCGACGTCGACGGGGGAGAGCTGGCGGTGCTCGAGGGGGCGTCGTGCACGCTCTCGTCGCCCACGCTGCGGTCGCTGCTCGTCGAA
>CAZGLC010000282.1:3431-5664 GCA_964526235.1 uncultured Bifidobacteriaceae bacterium | reverse complement strand
CGGGGACAGTTCGCGAGCAGCAGCTCAAGGATGCCCTCAGCAAGATCGGATTCACCGCTCTCGACGCCTGAAAAACAAACGTGCACAGCGACAGCTATCCGAAGATCCGAGCGAGCCCGGAGGATCGTTTCGGTAGGGCGACATCTATCGCTACTCGCGTGGTTCCGGGCAGTTTTCCTGCTCAGACCTATGGTCGCGGCTCGCCCGAGCACGGCGACAGGGCATCTGCTTCAGGAGGCGATCCAGTCTCCATTGGCCGGTAGGACTGCGCCATTCCGGTTCGGCCGCCCGTTCGGGATCGGTGAGCCCTCGGACGCTGCCGATCGTGGCGCTGCGGAGTGCTTCTGTGGGTGATTCTCGTTGTCTGGTTCCCGGTACACGAGATTATGTCGTCGAGCGGACGGCTCGCGGCAGTCGTGATTGTGTCTCGCTGTGTGATTCCAGTGGCGCTGCCAGCCTGACTGTGGCGATCTTCGTCGTTGCCCTGGTCGGCGGCTACTTGCTGGATTCCTTCTCGATGCTGTGAGAGGTCGATGGAAGAAGATCGAGCGGTGTGCATCTAATCATGCAGGGTCCGGTTCTGCGCCGCCGGGACGTGAGGGATTCCCACTCACCCATGTCGGACTTCGCAGCAGCGGGTTAGAGGTGCGTGGGCGTGTGGCACCGGCAGACGCGCGTACGAATCATGCGCCGGTGGACGCTGCCGATGCCGTCGGTGAGCTCTACGAGCAGTACCACCAAGCCCTCTTCAATCTCGTCTACCGGCTGAGCGGGGATCGGGAAGCGGCCCGCGACCTGATGCAGGAGACGTTCTTGCGCGCGCTTCGCGGCTATTCGAGCTTTCGCGGGCACGCCAGCGCGAAAACGTGGATTTACCGTATCGCGCTGAACGTCGTGTACGAACGACGGCGGCGGCTTCGCGCTCGGCCTGAGATGATCCTCGCGGGCGCCGACGAGCAACAGGTCGAAACCGAACTGCCTGGCCCGGAGGACCCTGAGTCTGGCCTCCTGCGACGGGAGCGGCAGGCGCAGGTGCGGCGCGCGCTGCTGCATCTGCCGCTCAAGTTGCGCACGGTGTTGGTGCTGAAGGAGATCGAGGGGCTCTCCTACGAGCAGATCGCGGAACTGACCGGGCTGCGACAGGGCACGATCGCATCGCGCATCAGCCGCGCGCGGTTTCGCCTCGCGGCGCTGCTGCGCTCGAGTTGACTGCCTGCGAGAGGCAACAGGACAGAGCAATGATGTCCATCAGATGCTGGAACATTCGTCGACACTTGAGCGCGCACCACGACCGTGAGCTGAGCTCGGTCGCCGCGGCGCGTGTCAGCCGGCATGTGGAGACGTGCCGCCCCTGTCGCCGGATCCTCGACGATCTCGGGCGCGTCAGCCAGGCCGTTGCAGGACTCGAGCCGCTGCCCGCACCGGCGCACGTGTGGCAAGCCATTGACCGGACGGTCGCTGACGAGACTTGGCGGCAGGCCGACTCACGACCGATCCTCAACAGGTGGCTCACCGTTCGCGTCGCGGCTGTTATGGTCGGCGCGCTCGCGCTGGTCGCGATCGGCTTACTGTTGCCGTGGGTGGCCGAGCTCCGCACCGCGCGCCAGGCGCCTCACGCCATGCCTCACGCCATGCCTCACGCCACGGCTTTCGACGTCGGGCCGTACCTCGAAGCGGTGGCCGGCGGGTTCGCGCGGAGCGTTGGAGACTTCGAGGCGCAATACCAGGCGCGTCCGGCTTCTGTTGCCGACGCAGCGACTGCAGTGGGATTCGAACCAGTGGCTCCCGTCGATCTGCCAGGCGGTTGGCGGCGCGCCGATGTCCATCTTCTGAAAGACGTGTGCTGCCATGTGATCCGGTTCGTGTACCGCCGGGATGGCGCATCACTCGTGCTGTTTGAGCAGGCGGCGGACCATCCTCTCACGTGCAGCGGGAATGTGCTGCGCGATGGTCGAACGAACGGGTTTGGCTATCAGTCCGCGCGCCGGAACGAAGCCGGGCTCGTAACGTGGACGGCAGCGAACCGCCGCTTTACGATGATCGCAGAAGAGCCGGACTATGAGCTGGTGTCCGTTGCTCGGTGGCTCACGACACGCGAGCCTTCGCCAACGCCGGTTGAGAGGAGGTGATTCGACATGCGCAGGAAGATTGCGGCACTGCTCGCGTTCACGGTCCTAGCGCTGGGCGGAATCGGCTATGCCGCCTCGCAGGCGGCGAGCAGCAACTGCTGCGG
>CAZGLC010000282.1:0-3331 GCA_964526235.1 uncultured Bifidobacteriaceae bacterium | reverse complement strand
ATCTCGAGATGGGCGGAGCGCTGATCCCCAAGGGCAAATATACGATTTACACTCTGCCATCCGAGCAGACCTGGAAGCTGATTATCAACAAGCGCACCGGTCAATCCGGCATGATGCACGACTACTCCCCGTCCGAGGATCTGGTGCGCCTCGATTTACAGAAGGAGATTCTTGCGGACACTGTCGAGCAGTTCACGATGACGCTCGAGCAAACCGCACCGGGGGCAGGGCTCATGAAGTTCGCCTGGGAAAACACGCTCCTTTCAATCCCCTTCAGGCTGGCACGGTGACGATTCATGGGCTCGGAGACATTGGTGTGAATCCACTCGGCAGCGATTGTCGACTCGCCACCTGTCCCGGCTCCCTTGTGCCCGCGGACGTCGCCAGCGACGCCCGGACACGCGCGGTGCCGTGGCATGTGCTGTCCGGCCTTTCCAAACTCTTTCTTGACTACACGTCGTCTTTCCCCAAGGTCGCCCGCTTCTATCGGACAGGCGGATGGTCGATCGCCGCCATTGAGGCCGTAGCCGCATCCGGCGTGAGCGGCGGTGCGGATCGTGAGCGGCTGGTCGAAATCCTGGCCGACCAGAATCGGCAGTTTGGCGCGGAGGAGGCTGTGACCCGGCACCTCGCGCTCTTCTCCTGCCGAGACACGGTGGCCATCGTGACGGGCCAGCAGCCGGGCTTGTTTACGGGACCGCTCTACACCGTGTACAAGGCGTTGACCGCGGCGAAGATCGCCGCCGCTCTTCGCGCGCGCGGCCGGCCGGCCGTTCCCGTGTTCTGGATTGCCGGCGACGATCACGACCTCGCGGAGGTCGATCATTGCAGCGTCGTCTCGCCGCGGGGCGAGCTCGTCACCGTGCGATATACCCCTCCTGGCGATAACGGCAGACCTGTAGGCAGTGTCCCGCTGACGCCGGCCATCGAAGAGGGCCGCGACTGCCTTCTTGCCGCGCTGCCCGCCTCCGCGCTCGGATCCGGCCTCGACGACCAACTGCGGCTCGCCTACGCGCCCGGGATGACACTGGGCGCCGCATTTGGACGGCTACTCGCTGCGCTGCTCGCACCTTACGGTGTGATCCTGCTCGATCCGACGGATCCCCGTTTGAAGTCCCTTGCGGCGGGCTTGTTCGACGAGGTGATCGTCCGCACGCCCGAGATCGCACAGCTGCTGGTCGAACGTTCGTCTGCGCTCGTGGCCGCCGGGTATCACGCGCAGCTGCACGTCGAGCCGGAGTCCGTCCCGTTTTTTCTGATTCAGGACGGCACACGCGTCGCGTTGCGGCAGGCTGGGGGCGCATTCCGCGCCAGGCACGGCGATACGCGGTGGCCAGCGGACGGCTTGCGGGAGACGATCCGCGCCTGCCCTGCCCTGTTCAGCCCGAATGCGAGTCTCCGGCCGCTGGTGCAGGATACGTTGCTGCCGACCGCGGCGTACGTCGGCGGTCCGGCAGAAGTCGCGTACTTCGCGCAACTCGAACCGCTGTATCGCCTGTTCGGGCGTTCTCCGACGCCGATCGTGCCGCGCGCCAGTTTCACGATTCTGGAGCACTCCGACGAAAAGACCCTGCGCAAGTTTCAGTTGGAGTTCGCGGACATCCTCCGCGGGTTCGACACGGTGTGGCCGGAGGTGGTGGCGCGGCAGTTCGCGGGCGAGACGTGGCGAATGCTCGACGCGACGGAACGACGCCTCGAGGAACAGTGGCAGGCCATCGCGGCACAGGCTGACACGGAAGAACCGTCTCTGAACGCCTCCGTCCGGCGCTGCCACGAGGCGATGCGGCGGGAGCTGGCGAAGCTCAGGAGCGCGTACGTGTCGGCGCAACGTGCTCGACAGGCAGCCGCCGCCGAGCGGCTGCAGCGCACGGAGACGCGGCTTCGCCCGGGCGGCGACCTACAGGAACGTCGTCTCACGATCGCTCACTTTCTGGCTCGCTACGACCCTTCGTTTCTGGACGTCCTGTACGACGCCATCGTATTGGATGCGTCGGACCATCGCCTGCTGTTCGCCGGGCCGCCGACCTACCCGGCCCGGCCATGGGGTCCGCCACGTGTCTCGTGATGATGCGACGGTGTCGGTGCCCGTATTCTCTTCGTCGGTCCACCGGGCGCGAGGCCTGGTGAGCGCCTATGCGGGAGAAACACGCGAACCACTCGTACTCGCGTCCCTGTTCGCGGTGATGCTGCTCGGCGAGCTGAACGTCCATCTGATCTCACCGCTATTGCCGGCTATCGCCCGGGATTTGTCGGTTCCCGTGGGTGTCGCAGGGGCAACCGTCACCGCGTACGCCGCCGGCGCTGGTTTGTTTGCGCTGATCGTCGGTCCATTGTCCGACGTCTACGGCCGAACGATCTTTCTGCGGCTCGCGCTCCCGGTGTTCGCCCTCTCGTTCCTGCTTACGATGAGGGCGGTCACGTTTCCCGTCCTCCTGGGGCTCCGATTCCTCAGTGGAGCGGCGGCGGGCGCGGTGTCGACGACCGTCACCACCTATGGCGGTGACTTTTTTCCCTACGCGCGCCGCGGCCGGGCATTCGGGATCATCGCGACCGCCAGCTTCGTCGCGCTCGGCGCCGGTGTGCCGCTCGGCGCGCAGCTCGCCGGCGCGTCCGGTTGGCGCGCCGTTTTTGCCGCGCTACTCGCCGGGACGGTTGTTGTGTGGCCACTCACGTGGGTGCTCCGAGACACCCGCGTTCCCCGCGAACGTGGTATGACGCGGGCGCCAAGCGTGCCACACGCGTGGATGTTCGTCCGCCGGTACCGTGCCTTCCTGGTCGACCGCTCAACGCTCTCCGGCGTGCTCGCGGCCTTTTTCACGTCGAGCGGGCTGCTCGGGTTCGTCACGTACCTGGGCGCGTGGCTGACGGACCACCGGGGCGTACCGATCGGTTCGGTGGGCCTGCTCTTTATCTCAGCCGCGATCGCGTCGCTCGTTGGGGCGCCGCTGGCGGGTGTCATTGCCGACCACGTGGGAAAGCGCCCGGTGGCGATTGCCGCGAATCTCGCGCTGGGCACGAGCGTTCTCGTGTTCCCGCTGTTCGAGTGGGCGGCGCCGGTCTTCATCGGCTTCGCCGTGGTCGCCCTGGCGGCCGCCTTCCGGCAAGGGCCGCTGTCGGCGCTGATCACCGAACTGGTGGAAACCGAACACCGCGGCGCCTACGTGGCGGTACGGAACAGCGCGTCACAGCTCGGCATCGCGATGGCGGCGCTTGTCGGTGGCCGGCTGTACGAGACATGGGGCTTCGCCGGCGTAACCGGATTCAGCGCCGTGATGAGCGCCCTTGCGGCCGTGTGCATCCTCGGCGTTCGCGAGCCTGAGATCATCATCGG
>CAZGLC010000281.1:0-5681 GCA_964526235.1 uncultured Bifidobacteriaceae bacterium | reverse complement strand
ATGCTGCGGATGAACACGCCCGGATCGGCGGCAAGCTCCGTCATGCGAATGCGATCCCCGAGGATCGCGCCGCCGCTGAACGGCGAAGAGGGATCGACCGCGATGATGGCGACCTTCGCGCCCCGAGCCCGCGCCGCCCGCCCCAACCCACGGACCATCGTGCTCTTCCCTGCACCGGCGGCTCCCGTCACGCCGACGACATGCGCGCCGCCGCTTGCCGGATAGAGCCCCTCACTCAGCGCTTCGGCGCGCTCGCCACCCGTCTCGATCCAGCTCAGGCCCCGCGCGATGGCGCGCACGGAGCCCGCCCGAATCCGAGCGGCCAGCTCGCGAATCTCCGCAGGCCTCATCGAGTGGCTCACGTGCTCTTGGTAATCGCCTGTCGATACAGGTCGCGATCGTCGATGACGCGGCGCGATTTGAATTCCGTGCGCGGGAGGGTCCCGGCGGGGACCAGATCGATGATCGGGTGCACGCCAATTCGCGCCCGCAGCCGCTCACGCATCGTCGTCCGCAGCCGGTCCTGAGCATCCTGGGCCGCCCAGTCCTGCGCGTATTCCACGCGGATCAGCAGCTCGTCCATCGCGTCGCGCCGCGAGACGACGACAAGGAATTCACCGCCGAACCCATCGATGGCCCGCAGCGTGTCTTCGATCGCGCCCGGGTAGAGGTTCTCCCCCCGCACGATGAACATGTCGTCGATCCGGCCGTACAGCCCGTCGGGAAGCCGCGGATACGTCCGGCCGCATGGGCACGGCTCGTCGATCCAACGCGCCAGGTCGCCCGACACCAGACGGATCATCGGCTGCGAGGTGCGCTCGAGATGGGTGTAGACGGGCGTCCCCTCCTGGCCGAACGGCACCGGTTGAAACGTCTTCGGATCGCAGACCTGCGTGTAGACCAAATCCTGCCAGAGGTGCATGCCCGTCCGGTAGCGACACTCGGCGTTAGTCATCCACGGCGTCATCTCCGCCATCGTTCCCATATCGATACAGATCCCGCCGAACGTCTCCTCGATGAGCCGCTTGGTGGCCGGGATGCCCGCGCCCGGTTCGCCGGAGAAGAAGAGGATGCGAAAACCGAACGAGCGGGGGTCGATGCCTTCACGGCGCGCCGTCTCAGCAAAGTGCAGAGCATAAGACGGCGTCCCGTAAAAAGCCGTCGGACGCAGCTGCTGCGCCCAGCCGACCGCCATGAGCGTCTGGCCGCTGGCGCCGGCTCCGAAGGGGAACGCGGTGGCGCCTAGACGCTCAGCGCCTTTCAGCGCCCCCCAGGACCCCATGTACAAACTGAAGAACGAGCAGATCATGATGCGGTCGCACGGACGGATGCCCGCCGCCCACATGATCCGCGCGTGTGCTTCACCGACGCGCTCCCAGTCGTCGTGGCCGATGCCGAACACCGTGGGCCGTCCCGTCGTGCCGCTCGTGCCGTGGATTCGGGCCACCTCCGACGGCTCGACGCACAGATAATCGCCGAACGGCGGGTGCGCACTCTGCGCCTCGCGCAGCTCGTGCTTCTGCATGACCGGAAACTTCGCCAGGTCGTCGAGCGTCTTGAGCGTCGCCGGCGAGACGCCCGCGTCCCGCCACTTCCGTCGGTAGAAGGGGCTGCGATCCCATGCGTACTGCACCTGGTGCTGAAGCTTGGCGAGAATGAGTTTGTCGCGCTTGGCGGGCGCCGCCCACTCCAGATCGGGGAACCAGTACTCGCTGTCCGCGAGCGGCCGCGTCGTCGCGTCGTACCGCGGCGGCCACACCGTCAGGTCGACGCTGGGGCCGTACACAACCGTCGCGCTGTCCCGAGAGTTCATCCTCATCCTCATCCCGCGGCCAGGCCGCAGCTTACTGCGGTTGCCGTACGGCGACCACGTCGGTCACGACGCGCACGATCTCGGCGGGCGGCGTGTCCTGGCCGACCAGCGCGGCGACCCCGAGGGCCCGCAGCACCGGGACGTCCTCGTCTGGAAACACGCCTCCGACCACGACGGGAATGTCGCCGGCGTCGGCGGCCTTCATCGCCGCGAGGACCTTCGGGATCAACGTCATGTGCGCGCCCGACAAGAGGCTGATGCCGAGCACGTCGACGTCCTCCTGCAGCGCCGCGGTCACGACCTCTTCCGGCGTACGGTGCAGCCCGGTGTAGATGACATCCATACCGGCGTCGCGCAGGGTGCGGGCCACGATCTTCACGCCGCGGTCGTGGCCGTCGAGGCCGACCTTCGCGATCAGCACGCGTATCCGGGGCCGCTCCATGAGGATGCTCACTTTGGATCCAGTATCCCCGTGCGTGACTGTATAATCATCGCGCCGGGATGTCAACGCTGCACGGCCGCCGTTATCCGATCGAGCACGAGATCGGACTGTGCCTGGACTGCCGCCACGCCGAGCGGATCCGTTCGTCGCGCGGATCACACTTCCACTTCTGCCGGCGGTCGCGCAGCGATCGGGCGTTCGTGAAGTATCCGCGTCTACCGGTCCTCTCGTGTCCAGGCTATCAGAGGGACGGCCGCGAACCGGGCGCAGGCGGCGGTCGGCGCCGAGCGTAGCTTGCCGTCGCTGCGGCATCGGGCCTTACCCGCTGTGCGGGACGCGGCCTCTCACGTCAAACGCGGACGAGCGCGACGAGGAGACGGGCCGGCACAGCGCCGTCGACGCGCCACGCGTGTTCGGTATTGCGCTGAATGACGGTATCACCCGTCTTGAGAACGACTTCCTCTTCGTCGAGCAGCAGCACGACCTCGCCGTTCAACACATACAGGTAATCGATCGTCGAGGTCCGGTGGAACCCCTGCCGGTTCTGCAGCGTCGGCTTGGGGTCGCGCGCCGGCTGCATGGTGGCAATCGTCCAGCGCGTCCCTCCAGGCGCCGGGTCGATCTGCGGTCTGTTCGTCGGGAGTATCGTACGGCGTTCCGCGGCTCCCCAGGCGCCCAGCGGTTCGGATCCGTTTGTGACCCAGATGTTCGTGACAGGAACCATTTCGTCGCTCAGGACACACGAACGGCCCTGCGCATTGTGGCCTGTGACAACGCGGCGGATGCGGCCGCTCTCCACTCCCGGTGGCGCCTGCGCGATGGCCGCAGATGTGACGACGGGGAGCATTCCGACGGCGGACCCCGCAGCAACAGCGGCGGACCGCCCCAGCATCGCTCGACGGCTTAGTTTCCTCCGGCGTGTCATTGTCACGGCAGGCCTCCTTCCGGCCATGGCGGTTTTTGGATCCTGTATTCAGCCGGGATTATATCCGTGGTGTGCCAGGACCCGCCTAGGCACGCGGGACGACAAATCCTAGGGATACAATGACGCCGATGCGCCGCCTCAAGCGACAGCCAACGGAAAACCTCGCGACGATCGAACTGCGTAACGCGATCCTGTCGGGGTCGCTGGCGCCAGGAACGTGGCTGAGGCAGGAGGAGTTGGCCGGGCGCTTCGGCGTGTCACGCATGCCCGTCCGACAGGCGCTGCTCGCCCTCGAGCGTGAAGGGCTGGTCAAGACGGATCCGTATCGTGGGGCGATCGTCGCGCCTCTCGATCCCGAAACCATCCGCGACATGTACACGGTCCGGAGCATCCTCGAGCGTCATGTGGCGCGCGCCCTGGCCGGACGCGGCGACTTCGATGGTTCGGTGCTCCATGAGGTGATTGCCGCCGGCCGCCAAGCGACGGCAAAGGGTGACTTCCAGCGCCTCATCGAGCTCGATCTGAAGTTCCACACCCATCTGTACGAGGCGTTCGGGAACCGCGTCCTGCTCGACGTCATGCGCGGACACTGGACGCACATCCGGCGCCTGATGGCGATGACGCTCATGCTGGCCGAATACCGTCAGCGCGTCTGGGAGGAGCACGCAGGCATTCTGAAGGCGATCGAGGCCGGCGATGTGGAAGGCGCCGGGGCGCTGGCCGAAAGCCATACGACGGGCGCCGCCGCCACGGTGATCGAGCACCTACAGCCGCCGTCCGCCGAGGCCGCACCCACGAGCCGCCGCGCGCCCCACCGCTCCTAGAACACGGGCTGCTCGACGTAGCTGCCGAACACGCTCCTCAATCGAGTCACGATCTCCCCCATCGACGCGCGTGCCTTCACCAACTCAATGGTCGTCGCCATCAGGTTAGCCGCGGGATCTTGCGCTTCGCGCGCCAACCGATCCAGTAGCTGTTCGACACGGGCGTTGTCGCGGTCTCGCCGCACGCGGCGCAGACGGGCCACCTGACGCGCCTCGGTCTCGGGATCCGTGTGGTGTACGTCGATGGCGGCCGGTTCAGGGGGATCCACGTATTTGTTCACCCCGACGACGACCTCAGTGCCGGCGCCCTTCGCCTTGGCATGCTCGTACGCGGAGTCGGCGATCGCACGCTGAAAGTATCCGTTCTCAATCGCGCGCACCGTTCCGCCCATTTCGTCAACCTCTTTGAGGATGGCGAATACCGCTGCTTCGACGTCGTTCGTCAGCGCTTCGACATAATAGGACCCGCCGAGGGGATCCACGACGTTCGGGATGCGGGTTTCTTCAGCGATGATCTGCTGCGTTCGCAGCGCCACTTTCATTGCCTGCTCGGATGGAATGGTGAACGCCTCGTCCAACCCATTGGTGTGAAGCGACTGGGCGCCGCCGCACACGGCCGCGAGCGCCTGTAGCGTCGTGCGCACGATATTGTTGAGCGGCTGCGGCTTCGTCAGCGTCGCCGCCGCGGTCTGACAGTGAAAGCGCAACCGCATCGATTCCGGCTTCTGCGCTCCGAACCGCTCCTTCATGATCTTGGCGTAGATGCGGCGCGCCGCCCGGAACTTCGCGACCTCCTCGAAGAAATCCGCCTGGGCAACGAAAAAAAAGGCAAGCCGCGGTGCGAATGCATCGACCGGAACCCCTGCCCGGATGACTTCCTCGACGCACGCGATCGTGGTCGCGATGGTGAACGCGAGTTCCTGGACGGAGTTCGATCCGGCCTCGTTGATATGGTAGCCGCTGAAGTTGATTGGATTGTATCGAGGCAGCCGCTCGGTGCAGTACACAATCAGGTCGCGGACGATCCGCAGCGAGTCACGAATTGGGAAGATCCATTCTTTCTGGGCAATGTATTCCTTGAGGATGTCGGCCTGAACGGTGCCCGAGAGCTTCGCGAAATGGCAGCCGCGGGACTCCGCCACAGCCATGTACATCGCCAGCAAAATCCACGCGGTCGGGTTGATCGTCATCGATACGGAGATCCGCTCGAGATCGATGCCGTCAAAGAGCGCCGCCATGTCGTCGACCGTATCGATGGCGACGCCTTCCCGCCCGACTTCGCCCGCCGACCGCGGGTCATCCGAGTCGTACCCCATCAGCGTCGGCATATCAAAATCGACGGACAAGCCCGTTTGTCCCTGACTGATCAGGTACTTGAATCGTTTGTTCGTGTCTTCGCCGGTGCCAAAGCCGGCAATCTGACGCATCGTCCACAGCCGGCCGCGGTACATAGTGGGATACGGCCCCCGGGTGTACGGATACTGGCCGGGAAACCCGATCTCGTCGAACGAGGTGTCGGCGACATCTTCCGGCGTGTATATTCGCTTGACTGGCAGCCCCGATTTGGTGCGCGTGTCCGGCCGCGATTCGGGTTGCCGCCTGACGAAGTCGGCCAGCTCTTTCTCCTCCCACTCGCGGCGCGCCTTCGCAATCCGCTCCAGTTCTTGCGCATCGAAC
>CAZGLC010000280.1:0-5730 GCA_964526235.1 uncultured Bifidobacteriaceae bacterium | reverse complement strand
ATCCGGGATCCGGGATCCGGGATCCGGGATCCGGGATCCGGGATCCGGGATCCGGGATCCGGGATCGAGTGGTCAGGGTGTCAGCACGCGCACGCGGGGCACGTCGATGCGCGTGAGTGGCGTCTCGCCGTTGACCGGCACGGCCTCGATCTTCTCGAGCACGTCGAGCCCAGCCACGACGCGGCCGAACACGCTGTACCGGTTGTCGAGCGCCGGCGTCCGGGCGAGCACGATGAAAAACGAGGAGGTGGCGCTGCCCGGATCGTCGCCGCGCGCCATCGAGAGGATGCCGCGGTCGTGCGGCGTCGGGTTGAACTCGGGCGGGAGCGCGCGCACGTAGGCCTGCTGTTTCGGCTCGAGCGGCTCTCGGCGCGATCCGAGAAAGCCGCCCTGGACGACGAAGCCGCGCGCCACACGGTGAATGGCCGTGCCGTCGTACACGCCCGACGCCGCCATCCGTAGAAATGCGCGCCCGTGCGTTGGCGCACGGTCGGGGAAGAGCTCGACGGTGATGTTCCCCATCGAGGTCTCGATGACCGCGCGGTGGCGGCCGAGCTCGGCGACCGAGGTCTCGGCGAATGGCTCCGGCTCCGGTGCCGGCTTTTCGCGGATAGTCGCCCGCGTGATCTCGATCCGCTCGGACACGACGCCGTTCTCCGCCGGCGCCATCGACATCTTCTGTGCGACGTTGATGCCCTCGACGACCCTCGCAAACACCGTGTACTGCCCGTCGAGCGGCGGCTGATCCGTAATGCAGATGAAGAACTGCGAGCCGGCGCTGTCACGACGGCCAGGGATGAGCACGGCCGACACGGCGCCGCGCGTGTGCTTTTCGGTGTTGGGCTCGAACCGCAGGACCCCCAGGCCGCCGGTCCCGTACTTCGCCTGCTGCGCGGGATCCTTCGAGAGCGGGTCGCCGCCCTGGACGATCCCCATCGCGACCGCGCGGTGGAACGTCGTTCCGTCGTAGGCGCCCTCGCGGACGCGGGTGATGAAGTGCGCCACGTGCGTGGGCGCGGCGTCGGCCAGCAGATCGAGCACGATCGTCCCGTAGGACGTCTCGAGCACGGCCTGTTTGTTCTGCAGCTCGGCAGGCGGGAGCGTCGACGTGAAGAACGTCTGCGCCTGCACCAGACCGAACAGCATCAGCGCCACCAGCATGGCCGCCAGATTATAGAGCCGTCTTCTCCTTATAGTCCTCGCTTCTCCTTGATGTGCTTCTTGACGGCTTTGCCGATGACGCGGGCGCGCCGCTTGTCTTCCAGCTGCGCGCGTTCGTCCTGCCGGCGCTCCAGGGCCCGCAGCTCGTCCCGCAGCTTCTGGTAGCTCTCGAGCCGCCGCGGGTCGAGCCGGCCGTCGGCAGCCGCGGCCTTGACGGCACACCGCGGCTCGTCGCGATGCCGGCAGTCGGTGAAACGGCAGCCGGCCGCCAGCGCCTCGATGTCGTCGAACGTTTCCCGGACCGCGTCACTGACGTCCCAGAGCTGCAGCTCGCGCATCCCCGGCGTGTCGATGATAAGGCCACCGTTCGGCAGCACGACGAGCTCGCGGTGCGACGTGGTATGCCGCCCACGGGAGTCGGCTTCGCGCACCTCGCGCGTCGCCCGGACGTCGGTTCCAGTCAGCCGGTTGATGATCGTGGTCTTCCCCACACCCGAGGACCCCAGCAGCGCGCCGGTGCGCCCCGCCGTCAGATACGCGGTCACCTGCTCGAGTCCCTGATTCAGCCTGGGACTGATCACATGGACGGGCGTCGTCCCGGCGATCGACGCCGCCGCCGCGGTCTGGTCGGCCACCGTATCGCTCAGATCCGGCTTCGTCAGCAGCACCACGGGCGTGGCGCCGCTTTCGCGCGCCAGCAGCAGATAGCGTTCGAGCCGCCGGAGGTTGAAGTCGGGATCGAGGCCCATGACGATGAACACGACGTCGACGTTGGCGGCGACGACCTGCTCGTCGGTCACCGCGCCCGCGGCTCTGCGGGAGAACGCGCTGCGGCGCGGCACCACCGCGACGATGGCGCCCTGGTCCTGAGCCGGCCGCCTGCGCACCGCCACCCAGTCGCCCACGGCCGGCAGCTCGCTGCGGCTGGCGGCGCGGTGCTTGAACCGGCCGGAGAGCGTGGCCTCGAGCTCGCCGCCCTCCGTCCAGACGCGGTACAGATAGTTGAACTCAATCGCCACGCGCGCCGGCTCGACGTGCGCGGCAGGGACGAGCGCCTCGAACGCAGCCGCACGTGCGTCGTCCCACCCGAGGCGGGTCAGGCGCATGTCACGGTGTCAGCCCTTCGACCAATACCACGTCGCCGTCGCCTTCGCCGACCGAGCCGAAGATCGACTGCCCGTCCGACGCCCACGAGACGCGGCGGGTGATGAACGTCGGCCGTTGCCCGAAATCGGTGAGCTGACGCAGCTGACCGGACGACGTGGACACCGCCCACAGGTTGGTGACGGCGCCGTCGAGGAGACCCAGCGCCAGCCACCGTCCATCCGGCGAGATGACCGGCTGAAAGGCCAGCCAGGGCGCCGTGCGAGTCGCGGGAATCCGCGCGAGCACGCGAGACGGCGCGCTTTCCGGCCTGGCGACGCGGATTTCCACGTCGGATCCACCGGTCATGACCGGCAGTTGAATCAGGTAGTAGAGCGTCTCGCCATCGGGAGCGATCGCGGGGCTGACCGCACGGTCGTCTCTGACCACGACGGGAGGACCGCCCGCCACCGGGACCTTCCTCAGGAAGCCTCCTGAGGGATAGTCCTGGTAGTACAGCCAGCGCGCGTCGGGAGACCACGTGGCGCTCCCCGCATCCCCCATCAACAGCCGAGAGTCACTTCCATCTGCGTTAATCAGGAAGTATTCGTACGCGGATCCGCGCGCCATGAAATACGCGATCTGCCGGCGGTCCGGCGACCAGAGCGGAAGTCCCATGCGACGCTCCGGATCGCGTTCGAACGTCAACTGTCGCGACTCGCCTGTCTTGAGATTCGTCACCCAGAGGTTGGCGTGGGTGCCGCTGTCGGAGACGTACACGACCTCGCTGTCGTCCGGGGCAACAGACGGCGTGTGTACGCGGCTGGTCTGGTTTGTGATGCGAGTGCCGCGGCGCACGTTGTCCGCTGGCGATCCGTCGACAGGGAACCGCCAGATGTCGAACTCCCGCCGGACGTGGGACGCGACGAGCGTCCCGCCGACGTTCACATCGGGGTACGCATACGCGGTCTCGCCGAATGTCAGCTGGCGCAGATGGCCCTCGGCTGGGTCAATGCTCCACAGGTTCGTCACGGGCAGGTAGAAGATCGTGCCGCCCAGGCTCGAGCTGAAGACAATGGTCGATCCGGTCGCCGCCCAGGTCAGTCCTTCGATGACCGTGCCATGTCGCGTGATCTGGCGTGGTGGTCCCCCTGCTGCCGGCACGACGAAGATCTCGTGCACATTGGAGACCCCGCGCTGGTACGCGATCAAGCGATCATCGGGCGACCACCGCGGCGTCAGGTAGTAGTACCCCGCCTCGAGGGCTGCCAGCGCCTTCGTGTTGGAGCCGTCACGTCCCGCAACAGTCAGCTCCATGCGCCCGTCGACGAGCCGCGGAAAGACAATGCGTGACCCATCGTGACTGATGTCGCCTCCGCCGAGGCTGCTCGCGATGCGACGAGCCGGGCCGCCAAGAGCCGGGATCTCCAGGATGGCGCCCGGGGAGTTGCCGTCCGCGCCTGGCGAGTAGTAGAGGATCGAGGCAGAATCGGATGACCAGCGCGGATAGAGATGATCCGCCGCATCGCGCGTGATTTGCAGGGTGTTGCCGCCGGCAATCAGGCGCACGAAGATATGCAGATTCCCGTCGGCCTGCGCCACAAACGCGACCGACCGGCCGTCGGGCGAGAGCGCCGGAAACTCCTCGAGCCCTCGCGCATCGGTCAGTCGGTGCACGCGCACGGGCGCAGCCCCCGAGTTGGGCGGCGCCAGCAATCCGGTGCTGGACAGATCGCCCCACGCGACGAGGCCCACCACAAGCGCGCCGGCCGCAAGCGACAAGACGCCGACAACGATTGGAAAGCGCCCCCACACGGTGCGCGCGGGCGGAAGGCCGGTCACGACGGGTTCGGCCTGCGCATCTCGCAGCTCGACCTGCACGTCGCCGATATCTCGCACGCGCTGCCTCGGGTCTCGCTCCACACATCGCCGGAGAAGCCGTCGAACACGCGGCGGCACGCCGTCCGGCAGCCGTGTGTAATCCAGTTCACCGCTGACGACAGCAGCCAGCGTATCGGTGAGGGTGTCGCGCGCGAAGGCCGCGGATCCGGTGAGCATCTCGTACAGCACGCAGCCGAACGCCCAGATATCGGTGCGCTTGTCGACGGGCAACCCCCGCGCCTGTTCGGGACTCATGTAGGCCGCCGTCCCGAGAATGTGCCCATCGCGCGTGTCGTAGATGGTCGCCGTCGACATCAGCGACCCGCGCGCGAGATCCTCCACCGGCACCACCGTCGCCAGCCCGAAGTCGAGCACCTTGACCGTCCCGTTGGGCGTCAGTTTGATATTGGCGGGTTTGAGATCGCGGTGCACGATCCCCTTCTCGTGCGCGGCGTCGAGCGCCTCGGCAATCTGGTGCGCAATCGCCAGAGCCTCGGCAAGCGGCACGGACCCGCCCGCCCGTGTGCGATGGGCCGACGCAATACGGTCGGCCAGCGTCTCGCCTTCGACCAGCTCGAGCACGAGGGCACGCACGCCCTCTTGTTCTTCCAGCCCATGGATCGCGCCGATGTTGGGATGATTGAGCGCCGCGAGCACGCGCGCCTCGCGCTTGAAGCGCGCCAGCCGGTCGGGGTCGGTGGTGAACGCCGCCGGCAGAATCTTGAGGGCGACGTCGCGTCCGAGCCGGCCGTCGTGCGCGCGATAGACCTCGTCCATCCCGCCGGCGCCCAGGAGCGCAAGCAACCGGTACACGCCGATCTGCCTACCAACCAGCGAGTCCCCGGATTCGGCAGCCATCATCGTCGGCCGCTCATTCTACCCGTGAGAATAGGCCGCCCAGCGTGAAAAGCCTATAGTACGGGCCGTGATCCTGACGCTGGTCGCGTGCGGTATCGCGGCGGCCGGGCTGCTGCTGCTGCTGACCGCGGGACCCGCGTACCGGATCGGACTGGTGTCGCTCGCGAGCGCGACCACGCTGCTCCAGTGGGCCATGTACGCCGGCCTCGCCGGCCTCGCCACCGGCACGCTGGCCGGGGTGCTCGCGTATCGGCGGCGCGCCAGACTCGTGATGCTCGCCGCCGTCGTGGCCGTGGCGGGCGGCGTGGCGGTCTGGGCGGTTCCCTTCGAATGGAACCGGCGCGCGCGAAACGCCCCGCCGATCTATGACATCTCCACCGACCTGGACAATCCGCCGGTCTTCGACGCCGTCGTGCCGCTGCGAGCCGATGCCGTAGCGGGTCTTGACCGCGCGCCGCTGACCGCTGCGCAGCAGCGGGAGGCGTATCCTGATCTCGCGCCGTCCGTCCTGCCGATGCCGCTGGATCAAGCGTTCACACGTGCGCTGGGGGCGGCACAGGAGGCGGGCTGGCAGATCGTGACGGCCGATCAGGGGACGGGGCGGATCGAAGCCACCGATACCACCACGTGGTTCGGCTTCACCGACGACATCGTCGTGCGGCTCACGCCGTGGGGCGCCGGCACGCGCGTCGACGTCCGCTCCGTGTCGCGCGACCGCGAACGCGACATGGGCACCAACGCCCGCCG
>CAZGLC010000279.1:3147-5775 GCA_964526235.1 uncultured Bifidobacteriaceae bacterium | reverse complement strand
GACGATGTTCCGGGTGCACAGCGCGAAGGACCTGCTCGGCATCGCGGCCGGCATTCTCGACGGCGAGATCAAGCGGACGTCCGGCGACCTCGATGGCGCGATTACGGCGTTCCGGCGCGCCGCCGAGATGCAGGCGGCGCTCGTCTACGACGAGCCGGAGCCGCTGCCGTTCTCGGCGTTCCACTGGCTGGGCGCGGCGCTCCTGGAGGCGAAGCGCTTCAAGGAGGCGGAGCAGGCGTACCGCGAGGAGCTGAAGGATCACCCGAAGAACGGCTGGTCGCTGCTCGGTTTGCAGCAGGCGCTCGCGGGGCAGGGGATTAAATCGCCCGAAGTGGACGCCGAGCTCGCCGCAAGCTGGTCGCGCGCGGATACCTGGATCCAGTCGTCACGCTTTTAACCTCCTGCTACGACCTTCGCCGGCTGCTCAGTTCATGCCGCCAGCACCGGCGCGAGATCCGCCTCGCTGGCGGGCGCATGCCCAAGCTCTTTGAGAACGGCGTTCAATGCTGCGAGAGAGACCTTGGCCGGTGCCGTGATCTCGATTCCGATCGCCTGGCCTTCTGCTGTGAAGTCGATAACCAAACCGGGCTCAACTCTTCGCGTTCGAGCGCTCTTCTGATTCGCGTCGCGCGGAAGGTAGTAGTACGCGGCGATTGGTCGGCCATGCCGGAACGTCACTTCGAGATAGGGTTCTTTCATGATTCTGCTCGTTCCACGGGATACGCCGCACTCAGTTCCAGTTCCCACGTCCACCAATCGTGGCCATTCCTGTGTCGCCAGGATTCCTCCGATTGGCATTGTCTTCAGTTCTATCAACGGCCTGGCGCTCAGCCGCGAGCCGCGCGTGTTCGTTTCTTCGATTTCACCACCGCCTTGCGCGCGCGGCTCGTCGGCTGCAGCGCCAGCCGCATGAATCGCTCTGGCTGTAGCAGACTTGCGATCGCAATGTCCTCGTCGGCCGCGTCCCAATGAATGCCGATGCCGCCACCGATCGGTTCCCAGTCCTTTCTTTGGTCCGGAGTGGCGGCAAGAAGCCGAGGAAACCACACCAAGGGAACCGATACAGTTCGACCATCGTCCAGGACGACCGTGAGCGAATGCTCGGAGCACGACACATCGACGGCCAAGGCCTCACTACTTTCCACTAAAGCAGGCATTCCACTTCTCCAGGAAAAAGGCTCGGTGTTCCAGCACGACCTCTCGAAGCACCGTCAGTTCGTGGCTTCGAAAACCACGGTTCGATGCCAATGACACCGGATTGAGCCAGAACTTCGCATAGCGGCCGGCGTGGGCCGCATGGATGTGTGGCGGCTCAAGATCCTCCAAGCTGTAAAAGAAGAACCTGTAGCCACCTACCCTGAGCAGTGCCGGCACGCCACCAGTCTACTGCCCGAGATTCGACTCCGAGAAAGTGCGCCTTTTCAAGTCTGTCTGGCTGACGGCGATGCATCACCAGCGGCGCTTCACAGTCGGCGAGCGCCGTCTGGTGCATGCAGTGTTAGCTGCGAGGTTCGCAGCATAACAAGTACGACCTCACGTGGGTACAACCCAGACACCTGGTATCCATCAGGACTTGTGCGAGAAGTCGCGACGTCGGCTGCCGTGTTATATAGACCTGCATAACACCGCCGTCTCGACGCAGCTCGGCCTGGCTAAAGCCGGACGCCACGTACTCTGCTTACGGCCAGCGCAGGCGCGCGGGGGCGAAGGGCGTCTCTTTGCCCGTCGGCTTCACCAGGTGCCCGTACATCAGCTCCTCGACGAATTCGACGCACTTGAACTCCAGGAGCTGCGCGTCGGCGTCGCGGCGGCGGTAGAGCGGCACCCGGATGGTCCACGGGCGCGTGAAGACCTTCGCGTCCTCGATCGTGGCGCGGTAGTCGAGGAGATCGGCGTGCACGGGTGTGAAGCGCTCGACCACGTGCAGCGCTTCGCTGTGGAAGTTGCCGGCGCGGTCGAACCACGTCTGATCGTTGAAGCCGGTCGAGTCGACGACGAGCGTGTCGCCCTCCCAGCGGCCGGTTGACTGGCCCATCCACGAGTCCACAGGCGGCTCCTCGGCGGCTCCCATCGTGATCACGCGGCTCGCGCTCGCGTATTCGTACGCCATCAGGACGTCGTTGCCGGGGCTGTAGACGATCTGGAACGGGTAGGGCATGTAGGTTGCGCGCGGGAGGCCGGGCAGATAGCACTTCACCTCGGGATCGCGCGTCACCCAGTTCGCGTAGTTCTCCTTCTGCTTCGCCGCCGCCCACTCCTGGTACGGAATCTCGTTCCCCTCGACGACGGTCTGGCCCGCCGGCACGGAGAACGCGGCCCCGAGCTCGAGCACCGGGCCCTGGCGCGCCGTGTGGTCCTGGAGGTTCCAGTGGGCGGTCCCGATCGCCTGCCAGACGCCGTTCAGATCCGGCTGGCCATCCGCCATGCGCACCACCGCCGCAGATGTCGTCTCGTCCGCCGCGGGCGCCCGCATCGACTGCATCACGACGGCCGTGACGCCCGCCGCGGCGAGCGCGATGATCGCGCCTTTCAACATGGCATCTCCATGTGGGGGGGGGGCCCCCGGGGGGGGGGGGGGGCGGGGGTGGCGGGGGGGCGGGGGGGGCGGGGGGGGCCCCCCCACCCCGG
>CAZGLC010000279.1:0-3137 GCA_964526235.1 uncultured Bifidobacteriaceae bacterium | reverse complement strand
CAAGGTTTTCAGATGGCCGCTCCTAACCTTGAGTCGCCCCATCACCGGGGTCTGACCCCCGATCCGGCCTTGTCGCGCGCGCGCCCGGCGCTCAGCGTGTTGGGGATCGCCAGATTCCCCTCGTGGCACGCGTACTCGAAGATCTTGTAGTCGGGCTCGCGCCGCAGCGGAATCGCCACGCGCCACGGCGCCGTGAACACCTTCGGATCCTCGATCGTCGCCTCGTAGTTGATGGTGTTCTCGTCGACGCGTGTGAAGCGCTCGACGACGTGCAGCGCCTCGGTCTGCGGAATCGCCCGCACGCGCTGCGCGGCGGCGTTGGTCGCGATGTTGCCCCTGTCGTTGTAGTTGGTGATGTCGACGACGAGCGTGTCGCCCTCCCAGCGGCCGCGCGAGTCGCCGTTCCACATCCGGATGCCCCCGCCGACATGCGGGCGCCCGTCGGTCGGGATGATCCGCGCCTCGTGGATCATCTCGTAGAGGATCGCCACGTAGCCCGGGCCCTGCAGGATCTGATAGCCGGAGCCGTACCCGGTGGGGAAGATGCCGCCCGGCACGCCGCGCGTGAGGCAGCGCTCCCACGGCGTGTGGTTCGCGTAGTGATCCTGGATGCTCAGCAGCCGCGACGTGCGCTGGTCCTCGGCCCACGCCATGATCGGCACGCGCCCGCTCGGGGGATCCACGACGAGCGATCGGCCTTTCTCGAGCTTGCGATCCAAGGTGTCATTGAGAAAGGACGAGGGCCCCGTGCCGCGGCCGCGCCCATCGGGGTCGCCGGCGTACAGCCGCGGGGTGTCCCCGGCGTCCGGCACCTCGAACGGCGTGGCGGTGTAGTTCGTCCAGATGCCCTGCAGGTCGGGCTGGCCGTCCGGCGTACGCGCCGGCGTCCATCCTTCCTGCGCGCTGGTGCCGGCACCCTGGCACCCGGACACGGCCGCCGCGAGCGCGATGACGGCAATCACGCGAGCAATGTGCGTTCGCATGTCACTTCCCCTCGTCGGGCGATGCCCCGATGAACAGCTTGGTCCCATCCGGCAGCGTGACCGCGCCGCCGCTGGCCCGGGTCGATCCGTCCTTGGCGCGGAAGCCCTCGACGATGACCACGGTGCCCGGCGGCACCGACCGGCGGTTCCAGCCGCGCCGCAGCAGCGCGTTCGGCGCGCCGCCCTCGATCATCCAGGCGACGACCTTCCCGTCGGTCCCCTTGACGTCGACGTACAGCCACGCATGGGGATTGATCCAGTCCATTTTCGTGACCGTGCCCGTGAGCTTCACGGGCTTGCTGCCGTCGAACTCCGCGGCGAAAGCATGATGCGCGCGGAGCGGCGTACCGGCCGCGATGACCAGGAGCGTTACCGCCGCAAGCGAGAGAGGCATGCGCATAGGTCTCTCCTTATAGCACTCACGACCCGAATACGTACACCGTGCCGTCCTGGGCGCCGATGACCAGGCGCCCCGCGGCGATTGCGGGCGACGCGGTCACGGCCGCGCCGATCTCGAACTCCCACACCTTCTTGCCCGATGCCGCGTCGAGCGCGTAGAGCCGGCCGTCGCTCGAGCCGACGTAGACGCGGCCGCCGGAGACGACCGGCGAGGAGTCGACCCGCGCGCGCGTCGCGAACGTCCACGCCCGCGTCCCGCTCGCCGCGTCGATGGCGTGAATGACCTTGTCACGCCCGCCGAGGTACACGCGCCCGCCGTCGAGCGCCGCCGACGAATAGAAGGGAAACTCCGCGTCCTTATCCGAATACCGCCAGGCGATGGTGCGCCGCTTCAGGTCGAGCGCGAGCACCTCGTAGTTGAACGTGCCGAAGTAGGCGCGGCCGTCGCCGAGCACGGGCGAGGCGCCGGTGTAGGCACCCGACACGATCTGATACACCTCCTTGCCGTCGGCGATGCGGATGGCGCGGAAGATCGCGTCGCAGCCGGCGACGAAGGTCAGGCCGTCCTCGACGGCCGGCGTCGCGTGGACCGGCCCGCGCGTCTGCACCTTCCAGCGCAGCTTCCCCGAGCGCGCCTCGATCGCGTAGAGGTGGCTGTCGTACGAGCCGATGAGCACGACGTCGTTGACGACGACCGGCGACGACTTGATTTCCGCGCCGGTTTTAAACGTCCAGAGGCGCGCGCCGTCCTTCAGGCGCACGGCGTGCACGAGGCCGGCGAGGTCGCCGACGTAGACGGCGTCGGGCCCGACCGCCGCAGACGACTCGCCGATGAGATTGCCCGTCGTGTACTTCCAGCGCAGCGTGCCGGTGGCGAGGTCGAGCGCGAGCAGATCGCCGGTGCCGGCCCCGACGTACACCACGCCGTCGACAATCGCGGCCGACGAATCAATCGGATCGTCGCCGGCATCGTACGTCCACAGCAGCTTCAGCGTGGAGGGGAGCGTGGCGGCCGAGACGCCCGTGAGGCGCGGCGTGCCGCGGAACTGGCGCCACTCGGTGGCCGGCGCCGCGCTCTGTGTCTGCGCGGCCATTGAGATCACCGAGACGAAAAACACTGCCACGAAACACCGAGGCACCGAGACACCGAGATTTCTTACAAAAAGATAGCCTCGGTGCCTCGGTGCCTCGGTGTTTCGTGATCGCGAGCGTCTCGGTGATCTCATTTCACGGCGATCGCGAAAAGCTGGCTGCGGTTATTCAGGAAGATCGTCCCGTGCGCGGGGACGACGGTCCCGTAGACGGCGCTCCCCATGTTCATCTCGGCGAGCACCTTCTTCTCCTTGCCGTGCGCCATCACGAGGACGTCGCCGTCCTCGTCGCCCAGGTACACCTTGCCGTCGGCCACGAACGGCGATCCCCAGACGGAGGCCAGCACGTCGTGCGTCCAGTAGAGCTGCCCGGTCTTCGCGTCGAGGCAGTGGAAGTAGCCGCTGAAGTCGGCGACGTAGACGAGGCCGTCGGCGATGGCCGCGGTCGAGATCGTGCGGCGGATCTTCTCGAAATGCCACACACGCCCGCTCTGCGTGATGTCGCCGCGCTTGGTGGCGTCGATGGCGTAGAAGTGCCCCACGCCTTCCCCATGCTCCGGATCCTGCCCGTTGGCCAGATAGACGCGGTCTTCGTAGATGACCGGCGTGGCGATCACCTCGTTGCGCGTCCGCGGCCAGACGGAGTCCTTCGGGTTGGTATCGA
>CAZGLC010000278.1:0-5799 GCA_964526235.1 uncultured Bifidobacteriaceae bacterium | reverse complement strand
GATTGACCTGCCGCTGGTCGACTTCGGTCTGCGCGAAGTCGGTGTTCACCGTGAAGACGGTGCGGAGGAGCGGCGTCGGGTTGTAGAAGAGATCGACGCCCGTGGCCGCGTGCCCCTGCAGCGACGGCTGCCCGCGCGCCGGCGCCGCTTCCGACGAGAAGACGCCGTACGGCTTGATGTCGAGCCCCCGTCCCTGGCTGACGTCGCGGATGCCGGTCACCAGGCCCGTGTTGCTCATCCGCCGGATGCCCTGGCTGCGCCCCCAGCCCACCCAGAGGCTCTCCTCGTTCTTGCGGCGCACGGTGCGCTGGAAGTTGATGCCCCACGTGTCGGTGTTCGGGTTGAAGTTGAGCGTGCGGAAGGGAATCTTGATCTCGAGCGTCCAGCCGATGTCGCTCCGGTTGTGGCGCGCGTCCCAGATGCCGTTCCACTGCCGGTTCTCGCCGTTGATGCCGATGAGCGAGTCGGCCATCAGCCCCGACGGGTTCATCTCGAAGGAGTACCCGCTGCGGCCGTCGAGGAACGTGTCGATCACCCACATGAAGCGGTCGTCCCCCCCGAGCCCCTCGTCGCGGCGGCGCTGCCAGCCGATCCACTTGTCGGGCTCGGAGTCGTACGCCGTGACGCCCATGTACAGCGCGTCGTCGTCGAACGCGATGCGCACCTCGGTCGGCTCGGTCGCGGGACGGCCGTTCTGCGGATCCTGCTGGATGAAGTTGGACGCCGGGATGGTGCGGCCCCAGAAGTCCTCGTCGAGACGGCCGTCGAGCATCACCGTCTCGCTGTCGGCGAGCCGGAGCGCGGTCATCGTGCGGCGGCCGCCGTTGTCGTTCTGGCCGTTGCCCTGGCCGTTGGACGGGGACTGGGCGCCGGCCGACACCGAGACGAATAGCAGACTGGCGGCGGACAGGAGTCCCAGGACTCCCGGGCGAGGCATGCTCATCGTGAAATTGTTCCTGACAGCGCAGGAGCCGGGCAGACCTCGCTCGACTACTCTGTTCTTTACGACGCTGCGGCCCAGCGCGTTGACACAGGGCCGCTCGCGAAAACGGGGATTCCCTATGGTAACTCAACAAATCGGCCGGTCCAACAGGACCCGCCCCACGTGATGGATGAGTACGTAGGCCGGGTCCGCGGACCAATGAAGCGGCGGCCCCGGCGTCTCAGAAGCGGTAGGTGTAGAGGACCTTCGACGCGAGCCGCCTGTCGAGCGTGGCGAAACGGTTCTCCAGCGGGTCGTCGCGCCAGTTGTGCGTATAGACGACGTACAGGTCGTTGCCGGGCGTCAGGATCCAGCGGAAGCGCGACTGCCACCCGACGAGGGCGCTCTGCGTGTCGTATTGGACGTTGTTGGTGATGCCGACGAACGGCGAAAGATGCGTTTCGGCGACGAACCGAAACAGGCGCGTGGAGAAGTGCCCCTCCGGGAGCTTCACGACGTTCAACTGGCCGGTGAGGAAGAAGAACAGCCCGGGCCGCACCCGCAGGTTGAGGTTGATCTGGTTTTCGCGGCGCGTGCCCGAATAGAACTCGCCGAGCTCCATTGACGAGTTCACCGAGATCGGACGCCGGTTCGCGGTCGAGACGAAGAGCCGGTAACGGTTAAACGTGTACGCCGCGCCGAGCGGCAGGACAATGTCGCGCGTCAGCGCAAATGGCGTGTCGAGCCGCTCGTAGCGCCGCGCCATGGTCAGGCGGAAGTTGTCGCTCGAGTGGAACTGTACCTGCGCGAGCTGCACCTCGATGTTCCGCTTCAGCAGGTTGTTCTGGAGATCCGTCTGGCTGTCGAGGCCGCCGCCCACGGTGACCTGCCGGATGTACCGGTGATTCCGGGGGCGCGGCCCGAACTCCACGTTCTGCGTGTATTGCCGGTAGGCGCGGCGCGAGACGAAGCCGATGGCGGGGTCGAAGTTCGCCTGCACTTCGGTGGCATCGGCCCGGATGTTCCACAGGTCGTTCGGAAGACGCAGCGTGGCCCCGAAGGCCGAGTTGTCTCTGGAGACGCCAGGCTGGCTGTTGTAGAGGAACCAGCCGCCTCCTTCGAGATTCTCGTCACCAAGAAACGTCGATGTGGCGAGGCGCGCGTCGAGCCCCGCCGTGTGCGCCGCGCCGGCGCCGGGAGTTCGCGAATCGCGCCGCGTGTAGAGGCCCCCGATGTACGACTGCCGCAGCAGGCGGCGCTTGACGCGCGCGACGGTGAAGTCCTCGCTGGCGAAGCCGTTGTCCTCGCCGGTCCGCACGTGGAGGAGCCCGACGTCCTGCGCGCCCGCCTGCCCGGTCAGCTTGGTGCCGTAATCGATCTTCTGCGGCGTGGCATCGGCGCTCAGCCCGATCCGCCGGCTGAAGAACGGTATGACGCGCTCGTCGTCGTTGCGGCCGAAGCCGAAGAAATTCTCCTGGTTGCGGCTGCTGGCGAAGTCGAAGAAGGTGGCCCCGTCGAGGAAGAAGTCGCGCTGCTCGGGAAAGAACAGGGAGTAGCGCGTGAGGTTGACCTGCCGCTGGTCGACTTCGGTCTGCGCGAAGTCGGTGTTGACGGTGAAGTTGGCCCGCAGGAGCGGCGTCGGGTTGTAGAAGAGATCGAGGCCGGCGTTCGCGTCGGTCGTCAGCCCGGGCTTGCCCCGCCCCGGCGAGGCGAGCGACGAGACGAGCCCATACGGCTTGATGTCGAGGCCGTGTCCCTGTGTCACGTCGCGGATCCCGGTCAGCAGCCCGGCATTGCTCATGCGCTGCACGCCCTGGTTGCGCGAGGAGCCGTTCCAGATCGACTGCTCGTTCTTGCGCCGGACGACGCGCTGGAAGTTGATGCCCCAGGTGTCCCCGGTCGGGTTGAAGTTGAGCGTGCGGAACGGGATCTCGATCTCGATCGTCCAGCCCGTGTCGCTGCGGCGCACGCGGGCGTCCCAGATGCCGTCCCATTCGCGGTTGTTGCCGTTGAGCCCCATGAGCGCGTCGGCCATGAGGCCCGACGGATTCATCTCGAAGAAGTATCCGGTCCGGCCGTCCAGGAACGTATCGATCGTCCACATGAACGCATCGTCGGCGAAGAGCCGCTCGTCGCGCCGCATCTGCCAGCCGATCCAGCCGTCGGGGTCGGAGTCGAGGCAGGTGACACCGATGTACAGCGCCTCGCGGTCGAAGGCGATGCGCACCTCGGTCTTCTCGGTCGCCGGGCTGCCGTTGTCGGGATCGATCTGGATGAAGTCGGCTGCCGGCACGGCGCGCGACCAGAAGGGCTCGTCGAGACGGCCGTCGAGGCCGACCGACTCGCCGTCGGCCAGCCGGAGGGCGACGATCGTCCGCCGTCCGCCGTTGTCGGGCGTACCCTGCCCGTTCACCTGGGCCAGAGCGGCGCGGGCGCAGACCGAGAGCAGAAAGACGACGGTCAGGAAACGGGCAGACCTCACCCACGCCCTAATACGACGCCGCCGATGCCAGCGTTGACCTGGCGGGAGGCTAGAACCGGTAGGTATAGAGCACCTTCGAGGCGGCCCGGCGGTCGAGCGTGGCGAAGCGGTCGAGCAGCGGCTCCTCGAGCCAGTTGTGGGTGTAGACGACGTAGATGTCGCTGCCGGGCGTCACGATCCAGCGGTAGCGCGCCTGCCAGCCGAGCATGCTGCTCTGCGTGTCGAACTGGACGTCGTTGACGAGCGACATGAAGGGCGAGAACTGAGTCTCGCCGACCATCCGGTAGAGCCGCGTGGTGAAGCGTCCCTCGGGGAGGCTGACGCTGTTCCACTCGCCCCCGACATACACGATGAGCCCCGGCCGGGCGCGGAGCGTCAGGTTGACCAATTGCTGCGTCCGCGAGCCCGAGTAGAAGTCGCCGCCTTCGAGACGCGCCGTGACCGCGAGCATCCGCCGGTTCGCCGTCTGGATGAACACGCGGTACCGCGTGAAGTCATAGACGGCGCCACGCGGCAGCGTGATGTCGGGGGAGATCTGGAACGGGTAATCCAGCCGCTCGCGCCGGCGCGTCGCGCTGATGGCGACGTAGTCCTGGGAATGAAAGTTCACGCCCAGGAGCACGGCATCGATATCGCGCGTGATCAGATCGTTGTTCAGGTCGGTCATCACGTCGAGCGTCGCGTTCCACCTGAACTGCCGGATCAAGCGGTGATTGGCCGGCCGCGGCGCAAACTGCATCATCGGCGCGTAGCGGCGATAGTTGCGGCGGCGGATGAAGCCGACCGCCGGGTCGAAGTCCTCCTGCACCTGGGTCGTCTCGTAGCGGGCGCTCCACCGATCGTTGGGGTAATCGAAGGTGCCGCCGAACGCGGTGCTGCCGCCGGGCCTGTCGGGACGCGTGGCGTGGAGGAGCCAGCCGTTGGCTTCCAGGTTCTGCGCGCCACGGAACCCGGAGGTGGCCAGCGAAAAATCGAGGCCGGTCGTCTGGCGAGCCTTGCCGCCGGCGACGCGCGGATCGCGGCGCGTATACAACGCGCCGACGTAGGACTGCTGCAGGACGCGGCGCTTCACGCGCGCCACGGTGAAATCCTCACTCGCCAGCCCGTCGTCTTCGCCCGTGCGCACGTGCAGGACCCCGACGTCCTGCGCGCCGATCTGGCCGGTCACTTTCGCCCCGACGTCGATCTTCTGTGGCGTGCCCGCGTCGCTCAGGCCGATGCGCCGGCTGAAGAACGGGATGACCTGATCGTCGTTGCTGCCGCCGCCGCTGCCGCCGACGCCGCCGCCGAAGCGCCGATTCCCGTCGCTCGCGAAGTCGAGGAATGTGGCGCCGTCCAGAAAGAAGTCGCGCCGCTCGGGAAAGAAGAGGGAATAGCGCGTCAGGTTGACCTGCCGCTGGTCGACCTCGGTTTGGGCGAAATCGGTGTTCACCGTGAGCACCGTCCGCAGCTCCGGCGTCAGGCTGTAGAAGAGATCGAGGCCGGCGCTGGCGTCGCCGCGCATGGCGGGCCGGCCGCGCCCCGGCGACGCCAGCGACGTCAGGACGCCGTACGGCTGGATGTCGAGGCCGTGTCCCTGGGTCACGTTGCGGATACCCGTCACGAGGCCGGCGTTCGTCATCAGCTGGAGCCCCTGATTGCGCCCCCAGCCCGTCCAGATGCTCACCTCGTTCTTGCGCTGGACCGTCCGCTCGAAGTTGATCCCCCACGTATCGCTGTTCGGGTTGAAGTTGAACGTGCGGAACGGCAGCTCGATCTCCAGCGTCCAGCCGATCTCGCTGCGGCGGGCACGGGCGTCCCAGATGCCGTCCCACGCGCGGCTGCCGCCGTTGATGCCCATGAGGGCGTCCGCCATGTGGCCGAGCGGATTCATCTCGAAAAAATAGCCGCTGCGGGCATCGAGAAACGTATCGATCGTCCAGCGGACCTTGTCGTCCGACGGCAGGCCCTCGTCGCGGCGGCGCTGGTAGGCAATCCAGGCGTCGGGCTCGGAGTCGTAGCAGGTGATGCCGATGTACAGCGCGTCGGCGTCGAAGGCGATGCGCACCTCGGTCCGTTCCGTCGCCGGCATCCCGTTGTCCGGATCGATCTGAACGAAGTCCCCGCCCGGCACCGCGCGCGACCAGACCGGCTCGTCGAGGCGCCCGTCGAGCGCGATCGACTCGCCCTCGGCCAGCCGCATCGCCACGATCGTCGGGCGACTGCCGTTCTCGGACGTGGCCTGACGGGCCGACGCACCGGGTGCGCACGCGAGGAGCACGGTCGCCATGGCAACGGTCCGTCCGCGGCGCGGCGACAGACGCTGCATGGTTGCCACGCGTCAGAACCGGTACGTGTACAGGATTTTCGAGGCGGCCCGGCGGTCGAGCGTGGCGAAGCGGTCGAGCAGCGGCTC
>CAZGLC010000277.1:0-5886 GCA_964526235.1 uncultured Bifidobacteriaceae bacterium | reverse complement strand
TGAAGCTGACCGGCCATGGCGTTCTCCGACGACCAGCACAAACGTGTGACCGCACTCAAAGGCGCGACGACCCGCAGTGACTTGGAGGGGAAGCCCGGGGTCCGCAATCGGGTGAGACAACACACGACGGGACCACAGCGCGTCAGCGCTTATCGCGCCTCCGCACAACCTACAACCCACGAGCAACGACTCACGAGGGTCCGTTGCCAGGACGGTTGGAGTGATCCATGTTCGCTTCATGGGCCTGCGCCCACTAGACTGCGCACACCCCCGCGGCTTCCCCACAAACTCTGCATGCGCGTGGAGTTCACTCCGCGCGCGTCGCTCTGGCCGCCTCATTCCGGGCGCTGGCTATGTCAACTCCCCCAACGCCGCGTCATCCTGGTCGTAGGCTTCGACAACCGTCTTCGCGTTGGTGGCCTTGAGCGCCTGCTCCAACAAACGAATCTCGCGCGCGACGCGAGTCACAGACTTGTCGAGCGCCTTGACGTCGTACACGGGCTCCTTCACGATTTCCTTGTCGGCCGCGGCACCGTAGAACCGGCGCTCCCGGTGCGCATTCCCGTCGCGTAGGGTGATCAACTCCTCGTGGCGTTTCTTCAGCGTCTTGAGCCACGCGAGGCCTTCATTTAATGTGATCTGCGCCATACCGTCCCCTCGATCTCCGCGCCGTCGCGGATCCTCTGAGGACGACGACGATGCCATCGTCGTGCGACGACGATCAAGCGAGAAGATCGTGCCAAGCCATGCCGGCCGGATTGGCTTATGGCGACGCACTGATGAGCGGCCGGACCAGATACCTCTTTCGTGTCAACGCGCGCTACGAGCCGAACCTCAGATGCGCGCCGAATCGAGCCAATCGGGTGGCTCCCGCTCGGGGCCGCCACTACCGCGGGGGTTGCCCGCTACTCGATTCGATTCGAACGGATCTGGGCGCACATCCTGTCGCAGGCGAACCACTCCGAAGCCATCGCCTCCGGGCTCGAAATGACACTCGAAAATGTCACTCGGTTGATTTCAGTCTGAGGAATCGCCGAATTGCTCAGCAATTCTGCGAAGAATGAGCGTGGTGGCAAAGAGAATGCGAGTCTCGTTGATTTCGTGTGAAATGCTCGGGAAAAACAGCGAAAAGTAAATGGCGGAGAGAGTGGGAGTCTTTCGGCCAGCTCCACGAAACCCCAATACACACGGGTCTTTTCGGCGGAACCCGCACGACGCCAACAATTTAGCGTTTGCGAATTCTGTCGTCGGCTCTCATCGGTTCGCGTCTGTTTGCGGGTTTTGGCAGCGCAATGACACTCGAAATGACACTCGACGAGATCGCCTTCGGGGATCGTCGTCGAGGATCTGCGCTCAGACGTTCCTACAGCGTTTCGCGCCGTGCACCAGCCGCGTGAACGCGCCAAGCCCAACGTGGGGCGAATGCGGCCAGGTACGGCGTGTCTTCACGCGCTCCTGATGGGCAGACGAGGCTCTTTTTGCGCGAGCGTGATCAGCGCGCTGTCAGCGGTCAGGAGTACCAGATGCTCGGCTTCCGCCACGCTGAGCAGCAATCGGTCGAAGGGATCGCGGTGAGCCTCCGAGAAGTCCACCGCGGTCAATACGTGCTCGTCGCTCACGGACACGATGACGGCCCCGGCCGATCGCATTTCGTCACGGAAGCGCCGCGGCGAGACGGGCAACTTGCCGAGACGGTGCTTGAGGGCCACCTCCCAGATGCTCGCGACCGAGACGACACACGGCGAGCGTGCCATCAACTCGCGCGACGCTTTTGACAGGCGCGGGCTCGCGGTCAACCACCAGAGCGCCACTTGTGTGTCGAGAAGCAACCTCACGAATGCCCTTCGAGGCTCTGGGCCACCTCCGCGTCGACTTCTGGCGTGAACGCGGCGTCGACGGTGCGTGCGAGCTTCTTCAACCTGCCCCAACCACGCAGCCGGCCCTTGCGAGCAACCGGCACCAGCCGGACCATCGGCTCGCCGTTGCTGGCGATGACCACGTCCTCGCCCTCGAGCGCCTCCTTCACGAGCCGAGAGAGCTGGCTCTTCGCTTCCAGCATGTTGACCTTCATGACGGCCCTCCAAGTCCAGTGTAGCGTCACTTAGCCAGATTGGCCAAGCACACGCCACGCCGACCTTCTGCGCGTACTGCGGCCGGAGCTTTGATGTCCGCATCTGCTCCCGCGGGCATCGCAATCCCCGCAGCGTGCAGTTCTGCTCGGAGTGCGGAAGTGCCGATCTCTCCACGCCCGCGCCGCCCGCATCGTTCCTCCATCACCTGAGCGGGTTCGTCCTCTACCTATTCTCCGCTCTCACGATCGCGCTCATCGTCATCGCCGTTGTCCTGGCCGTGCTCTACAGCATCGATTGGTCGGCCCTGACGCCGTCACTCGTCGCGCTCGTCCTGATGCTGGCCTTTCTGTATTGGACGACGACGCTGCTGCCTGGGCCGATTAGGAAGCTGGGAAAAGCCGCTGGCCGGCAGGTCATGAAATCGGTCAGGAAGAACAAGCACGAATGAGTGAAGTAGTCGGAGACAGACCTATGCGGAATGAGTCGGGATTGATTGAGGAATCGCGCAAGGCGCCCCGGGCCGCGCGGCCCGTGCATCGACCCGAGGATCGAACCGGGGCGAATCGGCGCGCGGGGACCGTCTCCCTCTGGGACATCGCGGAGGTGAGGGCGTATCTGCAGGTCCCCGTGAGCTCCGTCTACAAGATGACGGCGCGCAGGGCGCGTGTCCGAATTCCTCACATTCGCATCAGCGCGCAGATGATGACCGGCACCTCGCCGACTGTCGCGCGAATGTGCTGGATGACTTCGGGCGTCGTGCGCCTGGCTCGCTCGGCGGCGACCAGGACGCTGGAGTCGAGGACTAATCCCAGGACGGCGGATGCCATGGTTCACGGTGGGACTTGATACCGTCTTCCACGTCCCGCGCACAGTCCTCGTCAAGCACAGCGCTGGCTCCGCGAGCCTCCAGTGCCGCAATCACTTCCGAGAGCTTTCGGCCGCCGACCTGCGGTGACCGCAGCACGGCGACGGGCCGGTCGTCCTGCTCGATCACGACCTCCACACCTTGCCGCACCTTCTCCAGCACGGCATGTACGTCGCGCGCCAGTTCGGCCTCTGTCATGCGGACCGTCATGATGTTTCTCATGATACCCGCGTACACCCCTTGCTGGTCCAGCCATCTTCCGCTTCCGTCAGGCCCGCACCGACCGGTGGTCGGATCTGCGCAGCCCTCCTTGGCAATCGCCGATCCCCTGGCGGGCTCAGCGCCGCGAGTCTGCGGCCTGGCGGAACCGCTCGTATCGAACCTCCAGCAAGTGTACGTCCGGCCGAAGATGCTGCCGCAGGGGGAGCCGTATCGTATGCTCGTGAAAACCCTGCAGTCCGTGGATCAACATCGGGCCGTCCGATTCTTCGAGAACGTCCCGGCGTACTTCAACGTGGTAGTCCGGCCGAATGGCAATCACGTGGGCGTCAAACGCCGCATGGTGGAGCGTGCACAGGGCGATGCCATTGGGCACAACCGGTGCGCCACGCTCGTCGCGATCGGCAACAATGTGAGCGGCTTCGAGTAGTTGCTCCTGTTTCAGCCGGCACACCGCGCAGTGGCGCTGGTACGCGGCCAGCACTCGTTCCCGGAATTCCTGCTGGTGAAGACGCTGCTGGACGGTCCGCGTGACATACCTGCGACGAATGTCAGCCTCGGCCGGATCCTCCGCCACATTGCCCAGGCTGGCGAATCGTCGTTCATCGACCGTGACCGTGAACGTGAGCGATTCAGGTGAATCTCCGACGATAAACACTGGGTATTCGGCCTCGTACGTCCCCTCAGCGATGCCGTGGAAGTAGATCAGCGGTACGCGCTGTTGCATCGCCGTCCGAAGTCCAACGTTGTCCGGGTGGTTGGGATCGCGTCCGCGATACCGGTAACGCAGCAGGCCGTCCTGGCCGATGAGGTCATCGTACGGTCGAGGCCGGCCTTCCCGGGCGGGAACCGTGGTGATGCTCAGAGGCAGGCTGCAGGCCCGCGGCTTGAAAATGCCCTGCGGCGCTTGCAGAGGCAGAGGCACCCGGGACGAGAACCGTACCCAGCCTTGGTTCAATGTCACTCGAAAATGGAACTCGGCCTTCCAAAGATTCGAAATTGTCGAAATTCCTGCACGAATCCGGACCCGGGATGCGTATTGGCGGAGAGATTCGTGCTCTTCACGAGATTCGCGAAATCCCGTTCAATTTCGCAAGAAAGTGTTGGCGGAGAGAGTGGGAGTCCGGGAAACCGTTCTTCGTCCGTTTACCGTTTTTTGCCGCTGGTCGCCAACTCTTTCGGATTCTGGCAGTTAGCCAGGAATGCGATTGGCGGCTGGTTTCGTCCGTTTGCCATCCTTTTCCGATTTTGCCGGCACGATGGCACTCGAAATGACACTCGACGTCGTCGTCTCTGCGGATTCGCTCCGAGCAAGAAGCTGGGCCGCTTCTTCCTCGAGCCCGAACCACTCCTCCGCGATTTGAAGGTCTTCACGCGCCCAGCGACGTGCATCTTTACGGATGGGCGCGCAATCGAGAAGATTTGGTTTGATTCGTCATTGCTGTGCTGCGCGCAGTACGTCCGCGACCTCACTCTGACGAGGAGGTCGCGTCGGCGCCGGGAAGAGGACGAATCCGTATGCGATCGCGTTCGACGACCGCAAACGTCCCTGCCCAATCTTCCCGCGACGTCAATGCGTGTATCAGGACTTCGTTGTCTGCGTTGGGGTTGGTCCAGTCGAGCCGGACGAGAACGATCCCGCAGTCAGCCGCCAGACGCGACCGAAACGCGAGCTCCCCGAAGTCGGTGTCCAATGTCAGCACGACACGTTGCTCCGCCTGCGCACGTGCCAGCACGACGCGATCGTCGGTTCCGGGCATCCAGTCCTTGACCCATACCACGTCGTGTGCCCGGTCGCGCAGCGCCCGGATCACCGGACCGGGAATGTTCTCGTTGGCGAGGAACCGCATGCCGCCGGTGGCTACTGTTTGACGGCGAACATGCGCTCCGAGTGGATCACTTCACGCGCGTAGGCCAGGCAGGCGTGGATGTCGTCGAGTGTGAGGTGGTCGTACTGCCGAAGGATCTGCTCAGGGGTGTAGCCGCCCGCGAGGAGATCCATGACGAGTTCAACGCTGATGCGCGTCCCCTTGATGACCGGCTTGCCCACCAGTACGTTGGGGTCCGCCACGATTCGATCTCGCCAATCCACGGCTCCTCCGATCCCTCGGTCAGATCCATTATGCGTCACATCGCGGGCTCGATTGGTCCCGCAGCCATTCGCGATACGCATGGACCTACGGTCTGCGCGCCCTGTCACCATGACGCCGAGAAATGGAACTCGGCCACATTTCGCCACGTGATCGGGCGGAAACCGGCCCAGAAACCACGGCTTCTCGCCCCAAGGCAGAGAGAAACGTGGTCCCGTTGATTTTCGTGAAAACTCGAACAAGAACGCTGAAAGGAGGTGGCGGAGAGAGTGGGATTCGAACCCACGGTAGAGTTTCCCCTACACACGCTTTCCAAGCGTGCTCCTTCAACCACTCGGACATCTCTCCGTTCAAGTGGAATCAACAGTTTACCGGAGGGCGGCGAGCCCTGCAAAAGCAAACTGTGACGTGACTGTGACGTGAGGTCGTCGGTGACCTCGACGATCGTCTCGACTTCAGCATCGTTTGTCGGCTTTCCGTTGCCGTTTGCGGTGTCGCTGGCTCGCCGCAGATTGTCCAGCCCATCGAGCGCCTGCCGCTTCGCGTCGATGCGGATGTGCGAATAGTGCTCCAGCATCCGACGCGACAGATGACCGCTGATCGATTCGAGCACGTGATCGGCCACACCCATCTCGGCCAG
>CAZGLC010000276.1:0-5934 GCA_964526235.1 uncultured Bifidobacteriaceae bacterium | reverse complement strand
CGCGGCGGCTTCGGCATCTTCTACGAGCACCCGATGCTCTACAACATCCGCACCGCGCTCCAGGAACTGCCGCCGTTCACGCTGGTGGGGCGCATCGAGGGCGCCAACATCGACTTCCCCAACGCGTTTTCGACCCAGCTCGCCCGCGCGGGGGCGCGGCCGAACATCCGGACGATGCAGTTCGACCTGGACCAGACGACGTACTACCGCTGGAGCACGACCGTGCAGCGGCAGCTCGGGACCAACTGGGTGGTGTCGGCCGACTACACGGGCACGCGCGGCTACAACCTGTGGCAGCAGTCGCTGCCGAACCTCAGAAAGTGGGAAGGATGGCCGGCGCAGCCGACGGGCGACAAGTTCTTCCCGGCAGGGAGTTCGCTCATCAATCCGAACTTCGGCGAGATGCGCGTCCAGTACTCGGACGCGGATCTCTGGTACCAGGGCGGCTCACTGGCCGTGCAGCGCCGCCTGAGCGACGGCTTGCAGCTTGGCGCCTCGTTCACCTACTCGAAGGCCATTGACGAGGGATCGGGCGTCACGAGCAACGGCGACGAGCTGCCGCAGAGCCAGCGCGGCATCTACGCCTGGGACATGCACCTGAAGAAGGGACCCGCGGCCTACGACATCCCCAAGGTCTTCACCGCGAACGTGTCGTACGAGCTGCCGTTCGGCAGAAGCGCCGCCGGGGCGGCACGGGCGCTGGCGGGCGGCTGGCAGGTCAACAGCATCATTTCCCTGATGGACGGCTACCCGCTGTCGGTCGAGGAGATCAGCGACGCGCAGACGGCGCGGATCGGCGACGACGAGAACCTGCGTCCGGACCTGATTGCCGGCGGCAACCGCAACCCGGTGACCGGCAATCCGGAACGATGGTTCGACAGCTCGCAGTTCACTCCGTCGCGCCTGGGCTACTTCGGCAACCTCGGCAAGGGCACCGTCCGATCGCCCGGACTTGCCTCGGTCGACCTGTCGGTGTTCAAGAACTTCCAGGTCGGCACCGGGCGGATCCAGTTCCGGATCGAGACGTTCAACCTGTTCGACAGGGTGAACTTCGGCACGCCGGACATGACGGCGTTCATCAACGGCCAGCCGAACCCGACGGCAGGCCGGATCACCCGCACGCGGACTTCCGCGCGCCAGACGCAGATCGGCCTGCGCTGGGTGTTCTGATCAGCGCTTCTCGCCTATCGCGTAATGCGTCGCCCACGGCCGCGGATCGGTGGGATCCCAGTAGAGCGAATCGCCCGAAATCCGCTCGTCGATGCGGCCGTCCGGGCGCGCGAACACCTTCGGTGACGGCCCGTTCGTGTCGGTGCAGGTGCCGTAGATCATCCGGTCGAGCGTCTTTTCCCGCGTGAACCGCAGCGCCGCGTGCAGCGGAGCGAGGAAGGCGATCGGGTCGTACAGCGTGATCTCGCCGACGATCTCGTCGCCCCGGCGCTCGTAGCGCTCGACCGCCGTCAGCTGATCGCTCCATTCGAACAGCGAGTGCGTGGCGTTCCACTGGCGGATCTGATTCGTGTGAATGACGAGCGCGTGGCCGTCCCAGAAGCCGATCGACTCCCCCATCCACTGCGCGAACTGCTCCCGCTCGGGGCGGTGGCCCCGCCCGTCCAGATACACCCAGCGCACCTGGGTCGAGACGAGCTGGTCGGTGATCATCAGCACCTGTGACGGCCGGATGAAGAACTGCTGCGGCCCGCGCGAGACGCCGCGGATGAAGCCGTCGGGCAGGCAGAAGGCGGCCGCCCACCAGTGACGCCCCTCGGCCTCCGCCTTTACCTGCTGCACGTAGTACTCGCGGTACTGCGGCGTGAGGGCCGCCGCCATCGTGCTCGCCTGGATGTCGTTGCTGTCGAGCCACGTGCGGCCGGCGTTCCAGACGCCGTCCCAGTCTGGCAGCGTCGCGAACGTGTGCTTCGTACCGCCGTTCGCCCTCTTCAGCCATGCCTGGTAGTGCTCCATCGACGTCTTGAAGGCGTAGGGGCTGCGGATGGAGTATCTGTCGGCGCCGGACCCCTTCTGGCCGAAGCGGGTGTCGACCTGCATGTCGGTCAGCTCACGCGCGGTGTTGTAGAGGTAATACGCCGGATCGGTCCAGCGATCGCGGTCCTGCCGGTAGTCCGGCGTCGCGAAGAGCGTCGTCTGGGCCGCGAGCGGCGTGGCGGACGCGAGGAGCAGGAGGAACGAGCCGGCCAGTCGCATCATGGGCACCTCGTTGCGCGCGCATTATATGATCTCTACCGATGAGAACCGGGACGTTGAGCCGGACTACCGCCGTAACCGCAGCAGTCGCCGCCGCTTGGCTGATGACGGGTGCCCTGGCCGCGCAGGCGATCTATCCGCGCGATGCGCCGAAGGAGCCGGGCGCGCCGCGTTGGGCGATCGAACGCGCGACGCTGCCGCCGTTCGTGCCGTCGCGTACGCCCGACGGCGCGCCAGACCTGCGCGGCCGCTGGGCCGGCACGCCGGGCGGCGACGACATCGAGGAGCACGACTACGTCGACATCAGCTCGCCGCCGGAAGAGACCTTCATCGCGGACCCGCCGGGCGGCCGCGTGCCGTACCAGCCGTGGGCGCGGGCGAAGCGCGACGAGATCCGCGCGGGCCTCGCGCGCGGGTGGCCCGGGCAGAGCGGCGAGCGGCTGTACGCCGACCCGCAGACGTACTGCCTCTACATGGTGCCGCGCGCCACGTACCGCGGCGGCTTCGACATCCAGCAGGGCCCCGGGTACGTGCTCGTCATGTTCAACTTCGGCCACTACTACCGCCACATTCCGACCGACGGCCGCCCGCACCGCCTGTCGCCGGACGTGAAGCTCTGGATGGGTCATTCGCGCGGCCGCTGGGACGGCGACACGCTCGTCGTCGACGTGACGAACGTGAACGGGAGGAACTGGCTCGATCAGGTGGGCAATTTCTTCAGCGCACACGCGCATCTGGTGGAGCGCTTCACGCTGGTGCATCAGAACATCATCGACTATCAGGTGACGATCGACGATCCGGCGGTCTTCACCCGCCCATGGACGATCCGTCTGCCGTACCGCCGCGCATCCGCGCCGGCGGGCGACCGCTACGCGAGCGAGATGTGGGAAGCCGCCTGTCACGAGGGAAACAAGGCGGGCGAGAACATGCGCGGCCTCGGCTTCCGCTGGTTCCCCGGAGTCGTGCCGCCCCGGTAACGCGCTACCGTTCCTGAACGGATTCGAGGAAGGCGAGCAGGTCGGCCACGCGGACGCGCGCGGCCTCGGGACCAAACGAGAGGAACAGCGGCCCCCAGAGCACTTCTTCCCGGCCCAGCACGCCACGCGTTTGATCGCGCGACGTGGCGAGCAGGGCGGCCTCGAGATCGGCCTGCGGGAATACCCCGTTATACCGGCGGCGCAGCTGCGTCACGTCGCTCGGCGCCCTGAGCAGGTACGAAGCGACGGCGCCGTTGCCCTTGCCGTTCGGGCCGTGGCACGGCGCGCAGAACTGCGTGAACGTCGCGCGCCCCGACGCGACCGACTCTTTCGTCGTCTGGCTCTGTGCGTCGAGGGGTGCGGCCGTCCGCATGACGCCGGCGGCCATCAACAGGATGCAGGCAAACCACGACCATCGCAGGGGGAGGGCGGAACGACGCATGTCTCGTGTTGGTTGGAGCAATGGGTCAGCCACGTCGCGCCTGTCCTACCCAGTACGTTGGCGGACGTTCGAGACACAACAGACGCCGCGAAGTCGTGCAAAGGAAGGACTTGGCGTTGTTCCGTGGCGGAACACGTCAATAACGGATTTGTTGTCCTTCGAGTTCGACGCACGACGGGTTCAAAACTCAGTTACCGTCGCCGCTCGAGTGGTGAAGCGCGGGCGTCATTCAGCAGGAGCCGAACGAGGGCGCGCCGGCCACCGAGCGCACCGAAGTGCGGTTCCTCATCGGCCGCGGCAACCTCTACATTGCCGTCATCTGCTACGACTCGGCGCCGGGCGACATCGTCGTCAGCGAGAGCCGCCGCGACGCAGGGCTTGCCGACACCGACTCGATCGAGATCCTCCTCGACACGTTCAACGACGGCCAGAACGCATTTGTCTTCGGACCAACCCGTTCGGCATCGAGCTGGACGGCCAGGTGATGGGCGAAGGCCAGACGGCGGCCGGCGGCTTCATGGGCTCGGGCATCGGCGGCTCGCAGCGTGGCGCCTTCCGCGGTTTCAACGCCAACTGGGATGCCGACTGGACGGTGCGCGCCGGCATCACCGAACGCGGCTGGGAAGCCGAGTTCGCCATTCCGCTCCGGACGCTGCGGTACAACCCGGGGGACGAGCGAACCTGGGGCGTCAACGTGATGCGGAACATCCGGCGCAAGAACGAGCAGGTATACCTGTCGCCGGTGCCGCGCGGCTACAGCCTCTACCGCGTCTCGTCGGCGGGCAAGCTGAACGGCCTCACGCTGCCCGTGCGGCGCGACCTGCGGTTCATCCCGTACGTGTCGGGCTCGGTCAACGACGATCGCACGCTCCTGCGCGCCGACCGCGTCGATCGCACCGGGCGCCTCGGGCTCGACATGAAGTGGGGCGTGAGGGCCGACCTGACGCTCGATGCCACGATCAACACCGACTTCGCGCAGGTCGAAGCCGACGAGGAGCAGGTCAATCTCACCCGCTTCGCGCTCTTCTTCCCCGAGAAGCGGCCGTTCTTCCTCGAGAACGCGCAGCTCTTTCAGGTGGGCCAGCCGCAGGCGGTCGACCTGTTCTTTTCGCGGCGGATCGGCCTCGATCCGAGCGGGCAGCCGATCGACATCATCGGCGGCGCGCGGCTGAGCGGCAAGCTCGGCGGCGGCTACAACATCGGGCTGCTCAACCTGCAGACCGACGAGGCGGTCTCTCACCGGACCGGCGCGACACTCGGGCCTGCCAACAACTTCACCGTCGTGCGCCTGCAGCGCGAAGTCGGCCGGTCGAATTTCGGCGGCATCGTGGTCAACCGGCAGGGCGTCGGGGACTCGGCCCCGGCGGACGACTTCAATCGGGCCTATGCGGTCGACGCGGCGTGGCAGGCGACGGCCAACAGCCGCCTGTTCGCGTTCCTCGCCCGCACCGACTCCCCCGACCGCAAGGGCGGTTCCGACTATGCGGGCCGGGTCTACTACAACTACGCGGGTCCGATCTGGAGCAGCGCCGTCGGCTACTCGCAGGTGGGCGACCAGTTCAACCCGGAGGTCGGCTTCCTGCAGCGCAAGGCCTACCGGCGCGTCGAAAGCCGGTACGTGTTTCAGTATCAGCCGCAGCAGTGGCCTTCGATTCGCCGGTTCCTGTCGTCGCTGAACTACAACGTGTATGTGGACCTCGAGAACCAGCTCGAGAGCACGTTCGGCCACTGGCACGTGTTCGAGATCCAGCCGCAGCGGGGCGGCCGCCTCACGTACAGCATGGACTTCGGCCAGGACCGGCCCAGGCGGCCGTTCATCGTGTACCAGGATGTCGAAGGCCGGCGCGTGATCATTCCGCCGGGCGAGTACGTCTCGTGGACCGGCGGCATCGAGTACATCTCCGACCCGAGCGCGCCGGTCAACGTGTCGTTCCAGTCGAAGAACGGCCGATTCTACGATGGCGATCACTGGGGCTTCGAGTTCCTGCTGGGCGCGCGCCTGGGCGCCCGTCTGATCTCGTCGATCGGCTGGAATCACGACGACATCCAGGTGCCGTTCGGCAACTTCAGGAACGATCTGGTGCCGATGAATGTCGGCTACTCGTTCACGAGCCTGGCGAGCCTGCAGGGGCTCATTCAGTACAACCGGCAGTCGTCCACGGTCTCCTCGAACATCCGCCTGGCGCTCCTCAACCGCAGCGGCACAGGCTGGTTCGCCGTCTACAACGACCGGCGCGACACCGCCGACCTCACGAGCGACGACCTGCTCGGCCGCTCGTTCATCGTCAAGTACACCCGACTCGTCGATTT
>CAZGLC010000275.1:0-5946 GCA_964526235.1 uncultured Bifidobacteriaceae bacterium | reverse complement strand
AGCCGATCTCGACCAGCTATCACGGCCACGACGTCTTGCAGCTGCCGCCCCCGGGCCAGGGGTTCGCGGTGCTCGAGATGCTCAACATCCTCGAGGTGTGCGTGCCGCGGCTCGGCTTCGATCTCGCCAAGCTCGGACACACCGATCCGGCGTACTGGCACCTGGTCGTCGAAGCCAAGAAGCTCGCCTACGCCGATCTCTACGCGCACAACGCCGACCCGACGTTCGCGCAGGTGCCGCTGGCACGGCTGCTCTCCAAGGAGCACGCCGCCTCGCTCTGCAGCCGGATCGACCCGAACAGCGCCTCGACGCCAGGCGCGGCGGTGCGGACCGACGGCGGGACGATCTATCTCGCCACCGCCGACCGCTGGGGAAATATGGTGTCGCTCATTCATAGCGTCTACAGCGTGTACGGGAGCGGCGCCACCGTCGGCAAGTACGGCTTCGTGCTCCACAACCGCGGCAGCCAGTTCTCGCTCGACCCGCGGAGCCCGAACGTCGTCGCGCCGCGGAAACGCCCGTTCCACACCATCATTGCCGGCTTCGTGATGAAGGACGGCCGGCCGCTCATGGCGTTCGGCAACATGGGCGGGAGCGTCCAGCCCGAGTCGCACGCGCAGCACATGCTGAACCTGATCGACCTCGGCATGAACGTGCAGATGACGACCGACGCCGCGCGCGTGACGCACAGCCAGAACGCCAACGTCCTGTCGCTCGAAGCGAGCCTCTTCCAGGTCGTGGGCGCCGGGCTGCGCGCGAAGGGACACGTCGTGCAGGCGGTCGATGGCGGGTCGGTTGGCGGCTATCAGGGGATCCTGTTCACCCGCGACCCGAACCTGCCGGAACCGACTTTCGATCGGCGCAGCATCACCGACGACCTGCCCGTGAACGGCATCTATCGCGCCGGATCGGACCACCGCAAGGACGGACAGGCCGTCGGCTGGTAATCCACCACGCGCACGCTGAAGCGTGCGCTCTACGGGTACATGTCACGCACTGGTACATCTAGCGCGCAAGGACACGAGGAGGAGATATGGCGAGAAGGATTGCAATATGTGCGGTGCTGGCGGCGGCGCTGGCCGCCACGGCGCCTGAGGTGATCGAGGCGCAGAGCGCGCAGTCGGTGCTCCAGGCCGCGGCGCAGGCGATGGGCACGAACAACCTGCGGTGCGTCACGTACACCGGGACGGGGTACGTCGGCATCGTGGGACAGAACTACGACATCCGGGCCGACTGGGCCCGCGTCGAGCTGGCAAGCTACACACGGACGATCAACTACGAGCAGCGCGCGGCGCGCGAGGAGCGCGTCATCCGGCAGGGCAACAACCCGCCCCGCGGCGGCGGCGGCATTCCGATCCAGGGCGAGCAGCGGCAGGTCATGCTCGTCGCCGACAGGTTCGCGTGGAACCTCCAGGGGACGAACGTCGTGCCGCAGCCCGCGGCGGCCGAGGTGCGGCAGCTCGACCTGTGGCTGAATCCACACGGCTTCATCAAGGCGGCCATGGCGCCGGGCGCGAATCCCGTGCTCATCACGCGCCACGAGGGCGGCGCGCTCGGCGGCCTGAGCGCCACGCGCCTGCGGCGCCTGAACATCGTCTCGATCGCCGTGCTCGGCAAGTACCGCGTGAACGCCACGATCAACGACCAGAACCTGGTGGAGCGCGTGCAGACGTGGATTCCGAACCCGGTGCGCGGCGACCTGAACCAGGAAGGCGAGTTCACGCAGTGGCGCGACGTGGACGGCGTGAAGTTCCCCGGCAACTTCCACCATCACACCGACTGGGACGACGAGACGCAGGAGCCCAACTACAACGGCGGCCACAACTCGCTGACCTTCAACGTCAAGGACCTCCGCGTGAACGACTGCGGCGAGCCGATCGCGGCGCCCCAGGACGTGCAGAAGGCGACGGTCCCGCCCGTGCAGGTGCAGACGACGAAGCTGGCGGAAGGCGTCTATTACCTGGCGGGGGGCTCGCACCACAGCGTGGCGGTCGAGTTCCGCGACTTCAGCGTGCTCGTCGAGGCGCCGCAGAACCAGCAGCGCGTGGTCGCGGTGATCCAGGCCCTGTACAAGGCGATTCCGAACAAGCCGATCCGGTACGTGGTGAACTCGCATCACCACTTCGATCACCTCGGCGGGATCCGCACCGCGTTCCACGAAGGCGCGACGGTCGTGGCCCACGTCAGCAACCGCGACTTCTACAAGCAGGAGGTGTTGAGCTACGCGCCGTGGACGCTCGAGCCCGACCTGCTGTCGCTGCATCCGCCGACCGAGTTCGCCGAGGGCTATCAGCTCGAGACGATCGACATGAAGGGGACGATCAGCGACGGGACGCGGAGCCTGGACATCTATTACGTCCAGGGGAGCCCGCACGCGGAGGGGATGCTGATGGCGTACCTGCCGCGGGAGCGGATCCTGATCGAGGCCGACATCTATACGCCGCCCGCCCAGGGCGCGGCACTGCCGGCGACGCCGCCGCCCGCGGCGGTGAATCTCTACGACAACATCATGGCGCACCGCCTCGACGTCCAGACGATTGCGCCGCTCCACGGCCGCGTCGTTCCGTTCGCGGAGTTCCTGAAGTTCGTCGGGAAGTCAGGCACGAACTAATTTAGCTGGACGCTACGGAACACCGAGCCTCCGAGACACCGAGACCAATCACATAGTCCTCGGTGCCTCGGCGCCTCGGTGGTACGTGGGGAAGAACCCTCTAAGGTCTCACCCGGACATACTTCCGCAACATCTTCGGCCGCGGCTCTCCGCCGTAGATGTTGCCGTCGCGGTCCACGGCCACGAACTCGGCTCCGTTGCCCGCCGTATCGCGCGGGTCGGCCCACGGAAACAGGATGAACTCGTGGAGGGCGCCGGTCTTCGCGTCGCCGATCCGGATCCCCATATCCCACCCGGGATTCTGCACGTCGTCGGATTCGGAGTCGGCCACCAGGATCCGGCCGCGGCTGTCGAAGAAGACGCCGCTCGGCCGCCCGAACTGCAGCCACTGCGCCAGCGGCTTCCCTTCCTGATCGAAGATCTGGACGCGGTTGTTGAAGCGGTCGGCGACGAAGATCCGTCCCTGCGCGTCGAGCGCGATGCCGTGCAGCGTCCGGAACTCGCCGGGCCCGTAGCCGGTCTTCCCCCACGACTTGATGAACCTGCCGTCCTTCGAGAACTTCACCACGCGGTTGTTGCCGTTCTCGTTGTGGCCGTCGGCAACGAAGACGTCGCCGCCCGGCGCCACGACGACGTCCGCGGGCGAATTGAAGTGCATCTGATCGGCGCCCGCCATCCCCGGCATGCCGAGCGTCATCAGCACCTTCCCCTGCGGGCTGAACTTGACGACCTGGTGCCCGCGCTTGTCCCCCTTCGGAATCCGGTTCTGCGCGACGGCGTCGGTCACCCAGACGTTGCCGTCGGGATCGACCTCGATGCCGTGCGGCCAGATGAACATGCCGCCGCCGAAGCTCGTCACGACCGTGCCGTCCGGCGCGAACTTGTAGACCGCATCGGCCTTCGAGTCGCGGCATTCGTCGCCGAAGCGCGCCGGGTCGGCCAGCGGCTCGCACCGGAGGACTGCCCAGACATGACGGCCGTCGCGATCGATCGTGACGTCGCCGACCGCGCCGACGAGTCGGCCGCCGGGCAGCTTCGCCCACGACTCCACCATCCGGTACGGGTTCGGCAGCGCCTGCGCGAGCGCGTCGCCCGCCGGCGCCAGCATGGCCGCGACCGCCAGCACGGCCAGCCCGAGCGCGGCCGTCCTGGCCGGTCCGATTCGTAATGCGTCTCCCATAGCTGCACCTCGCATGACCCCTCGATTTTCGCTCGGGTGACCCCGAGCAGGATCGAAGGGTGAAAGGTTGACCAGTATCGTCCAAAATGCTTCACAATACACGCGCGAGGAGGTGTGACGTGAAGCGAACGCCCGTACTTGCCGCTCTGGTCGTCGGCCTGGCCGCGGCCCTGCTGACCGGGGTCCGGGCGCAGGCGCCCGCGGATCAGGAGGAGCGGGTGCGTCAGATTCCGGCAGGACGCCCCGGTCCGATCACGACCGACCCGAAGATCCTCAACCTCCCCGCGCCGCGGCTCCACGACGGCAAGCCCGATCTGACCGGTCCCTGGGTCGGCGGCGGCTCCGACAACGACATCGAGACCGAGGGCGGCCTGAAGCCCGGCGCGCTGCCGCTCCTCCCGTGGGCGCGCGACCTGCGCGCCAAGCGCGAAAAGGTGAAATACGAGGAGCCGTACATCTACTGCCTGCCGATGAGCGTGCCGCGCGTCAACCCGTACCCGTGGAAATTCGTCATGGGCTACACCGCCAGGGGCCTTACCCACGTCTACATCCTGCACGAGGCGGGCGACGCAGGCGCACACCGCGTGGTCTACATGGACGGCCGCACGCACCCGGTCGATCCGATCCCGACCTGGTGGGGCCATTCCATCGGCTCGTGGGATCGCGACACGCTGGTCATCGACACGACCGGCTACAACGACAAGTTCTGGCTGGATGCGCGCGGCACGCCGCACACCGAGCAGCTGCACACCATCGAGCGGTGGACGCGGATCAACAACGGCACGCTCGTCAACGAGTTCACGCTCGACGACCCGGGCGCCTTTTCGCGCCCGGTCAAGTTGAAGTTCGAGGCGCGGCTCGCCGCGCCCGGCATCGACCTGATGGAGTACATCTGCACCGAGAACAATCAGCTCGGCATCGCCGGCGGCTACCGCCTCAACACCGAAGGCAAGCTGGAACAGCAGAAATAGTCTTTGGGCTTTGGGCTTTGGGCTTTGGAGGTTCTGACATGAGCGCGAATCATGCACTCGCGGCCGTGGTTGCCGGCCTTGCCTGCCTCACGGCGCCCGCGCTGGCGCATCACGGATTCGACACCGAGTACGACGGGAAGAAGAAGGTCTCGCTGTCCGGTGTGGTCACGAAAATCGAATGGACCAACCCGCACATGCACATCTACATCGACGTCGCCGACGCGGGCGGCAAGGTGACCAACTGGAACATGGAGATGGCGAGCCCCAACACCGTGCAGCGGCAGGGGTGGGGACGCAATACGCTGCTCCCCGGCGACAAAGTCGTCTTCGATGGCTACGGCGGCAAGGTGGTCGAGTCGTACGGCGCGCTCTCGCGGATTGCGAAAGCGGCCACGCCCGACACGCCGCTCTTCATCCAGGGCGGGCCCGAGGCGGCGCGGGAGGGATTTCCTGGACGGTAGGCAGTAGGCAGTGGGCGGTAGGCAGTCGTTGCTGCCTACTGCCTCTGCCCTTTGCTACTGCCTACCGCCTACTGCCTACCGCCTACTGCCCACCGCCTACTGCCTACTACGTCCCCCGTCCCCACAGCGCGCAGTAACGTCTGAGCGCGAAGATCAGATTCGCGTCATAGCCGGGCCACTTCTCGTACTTCGGGAGCTTCAGCTCCTTCTCCACCGGCTCCCAGCAGCGCCCCTGCGTCGCCTCGGCCCGGACGGCCGCCGAGACGTCCTGCAGGAACTGCAGCTGCTCCTGCGCGTCCTTCTTCGTCCCGAGCCGGTTGTTCGGCGCGCCCGGGTGCCCGGGGATCAGCCACTCCCAGTCCATCCCGATGATCTGCTTGAGCGACTGTTCCGCCTCGAGCGGATAGAAGGCGATGAGGCCCCGGCCCGGCAGTGCGCCGACCGGAATCAGGTCGACGAGGAAGATGACTCGCTCCTTCGGCAGCCGCATCACGATCGTGCTGTCGGAGTGGTTCAGTCCGACATATGTCAGCTCGAGCGCCGTGCCGCGCAGCGTGCTCGTCCGGCTCTTGTCGAACGTCTCGTCGGGCAGCACGGTGTTCGGATCGTTCAGCGTCTTGAGCCGCTCGAGCGCGCGCCGGTGCGCGACGACCCTGGCGCCCGCCTCTTTGAACGCGCGCCCGCCGGCGATGTGGTCGAAATGATGGTGGCTGTACACGAGGT
>CAZGLC010000274.1:0-6028 GCA_964526235.1 uncultured Bifidobacteriaceae bacterium | reverse complement strand
GCAATCACGTACTTCAGGTCGGTCTGCGCCATCGCGCTCAGGGCGCCGTAGACGATGTTGATGCAGCCGATCGTGCCGACGAGCCAGGCCCAGTCTACGGCGGCGTCCGGCAGCAGCCCCATCCCCAGGCGCACCACGCCGTACGCGCCGAGCTTCATGAGCACGCCGGCGTGCAGCATCGAGACGGCGGTGGGCGCCGAGGCGTGGCCGTCGGGCGACCAGGTGTGCAGCGGCCAGATGCCGGCCAGGATGCCGAAGCCGACGTAGAAGGCGAGGAACACCCACGTCTGCAGCGTGGGGTCGAACGTCATCGTCTGCATCTCGAGGAACGAGAACGTCCGCGAGCCGGTGGCGACGTACAGCGCGAGCATGCCGACGAGGATGAACGCCGACCCGAACAGCAGGTACAGCGTCAGTTTCATCGCCGCGTACTCCTTCGTGCCGACGCCCGTGCGCCCCATCGCCCAGCCGAAGATCCCCTGCGGCCGGACGTCGCCCGACGAGCCCCAGATGCCGATGAGCAGGTACATCGGCAGCACCGCCAGCTCGTAGAAGAGGAAGAGGATGAAGATGTCGAGCGTGACGAAGACGCCGTAGACGCCGGTCACCAGCACGAGCAGGAGCGCGTAGAACTCCTGGCTCCGCTCTTTCGTCGTCCACGAGGCGAAGACGCCCGCGAAGATGATGATCGAGGTGAGCAGCGCCATCAGCGCGCTGATGCCGTCGACCGCCATCAGGTACGAGATGCCGAGCGACGGGACGAGCGCGAACTCTTCCTGGAACTGGAAGCCGGCGGCGGCCCGGTCGTACGCCCAGTAGACCCAGAGCGAGGCGACGAGCGAGATGCCGGCGCCGGCGACCGACGTCCACCGCACGAGCAGCGGCCGCCGGCGCGCGACGAACATGATCACGAGGGCGCTCACGAACGGCGCCCACGTCATGATGGAGAGCAGAGGAAGTCTGTTCATCAGCCGAACTGCACCCACAGAAGGAGGACGAGCACGCCGACCGCGACCCCGTAGACGTAATCCTGCGCGCGTCCCGACTGCATCGTCCGCATGTCGTCGCCGGCCTGGACCGTCCAGGCGCTCAGCACGTTGAGCACGCCGTCGACGAGATACCGGTCGATCCACCCGATCAGGCGCGAGAACCCGAGGATGACGAGCCGGTACGCCCCCTCGAACACGTCGTCGATCCAGAAGCGATGGAGCGCGCCGCGGTAGATCGGCCCGAATGCCGCAGCCAGCCGCGCCGCGTCGATCGCCCGCCGCTGGTAGGTGGCCCACGCGAGTCCGATGCCGGCCGCTGCAGAGCCCACCGCAAGCGGCATCAGCCACGCGGGGCTGGTGAATTCAGGCTCGGGATGGACGAACGTGAAGTACAGGCCGACGGCCACCGACAGCAGCGCCAGCACCCAGAGGGGCAGCAGCATCGAGGCGGTCGGCTCGTCCACGTGATGCGCGGCTCCGTGGCCATGCGCGGCCACCGGCGCGCCCGCGCCGTAGAACGCCAGGAAGACGACGCGGAACATGTAGAACGCGGTCAGGAAGGCGACGACGATCAGGATCAGGAACGGCCCGAGGAAGCCGCCGGCGAGCGTCGCGCCGAGAATCTCCTCCTTCGAGAGGAACCCGCCAAAGAGCGGCAGGCCCGCGAGCGAGAGCGCGCCGACGATGAAGACGATCGCCGTCTGCGGCATGCGGCGGGCCAGCCCGCCCATGTCGGTGAGATCGTTCGTATGAACGGCGTGGATTACCGCCCCTGCACCGAGGAACAGCAGCGCCTTGAACACGCCGTGCGTCAGCAGATGGAAGAACCCGGCGGCCGAGAAGCCGGCGCCGATGGCCGCCATCATGTAGCTGAGCTGCGAGACGGTGGAGTAGGCGAGCACGCGCTTGATGTCGTTCTGCACGCACGCGAGCACCGCGGCCAGGAGCGCCGTGAACGCGCCCACCCAGGCGACGATGGCGAGCACGTCGGGCGTCAGCGCGAAGAGCCACGCCGTCCGGTGCAGCAGATACACGCCCGCGGTCACCATCGTCGCGGCATGGATGAGGGCGGAGACGGGCGTCGGGCCTTCCATCGCGTCGGGCAGCCAGATGTGGAGCGGGAACTGCGCCGACTTGCCGACGGCCCCCAGATACACGCAGAACGTCATCACCGCGAGGCCCGCGAGCGGGATGGCGCCGTTCGCGGCCAGTACGCGCATTTCCGTGAGATCGAACGTGCCGGTGTGCCGCCAGAGCATCACGATGCCGATGAGCAGGCCGACGTCGCCGGCCTTGGTGATCCAGAACGCCTTGAGCGCCGCGCGCTGCGCGGCCGGGCGCTCGTACCAGAAGCCGATCAACAGGTACGAGCAGAGGCCGACGAGCTCCCAGCAGATGAAGAGCTGCAGGAAGTTCGGCGCGAGCACCAGCCCCATCATCGAGAACGCGAACAGCGACTGGTAGGTGTAGTAGCGGCCGAGCGCCGGCGGCCGCTCGTCGTTGAGATACCCAAGCGAGTACACCTGCACGAGCAGCGCGACGAGCGCCACCAGCGTGAGCATCACCGTCGAGTCGGCGTCGGCGAGCACGCCGACCGTCGCGAGCGTCTGCCCTTCCGATGGGAGCCACGTCCAGACGAGCCGCGAGATCGTCTCGCCCGCGTGCGCGCGCCAGGAGAGCACCGCCGCCGCGAGCGATCCGGCGGCGCAGAGAATCGAGACGTATGCCGCGGGACGGCCCAGACGGCGGAGCGGCGCCGCCACCGCCAGCACCAGGAACGCCACCGCGTGCAGGAGGAGCGCGACGAGCGCGAGGGTCCCGTTGGCCGCCATCATCCCCTGAGCAGATCGAGCTCGTCCGCGTTCACGGTCCGGCGGATGCGGAACAGAAGAATGACGATCGCGAGGCCGAGCGCGGCCTCGGCCACCGTGATGCAGATGGTGAAGACGGTGAACACCATCCCGGTCACGTCGCCCAGATAGCGGGCAAACGCCACCAGATTGATGTTGACCGAGTTGAGCATCAGCTCGATGCCCAGGAGGATGCCGATCGTGTTGCGGCGCGTCATCACGCCGAACAATCCGATGCAGAACACCACCGCGGCGAGCGTCAGATACGCCTGCAGTCCCATGGGATTAGTCGTCCGGCCTCGCGAAATATATCGCGCTCATCAGCCCCGCCAGCATCAGCACGGCGAGCAGCTCGAACGGGAGCACGAACCGCGTGAGGACCGTCTCGCCGATGATCCGCGTGAGATCGGCGGGCATCTCGGGCCGCGCGGGTGGCACGCGCTGCTGCGCGATCGTGCGCACGAGCATCGCGAGCAGGCCGGCGGCCACCACGGCGCCGGCGCCGATGCGGCGGCTCGTCTGCGAGATGCGCTCGCCGACCAGCCGTTCGGTCACCACGATGGCAAAGACGGCGATCGTGACGATGCCACCGGCGTAGAGGAGCAGCTGGACGGCGGCGAGGAACTCGGCGTCGAGCAGCAGAAAGACGCCCGCGGTGCCCGTCAGCGCCAGCGCGAGCCAGAGGACGGCGTGGAACAGGTTCTTCGTCAGCACGACGGCGAGCGCCGAGCCGACGAGGATCACGGCGAGCGACCAGAAGCCGAGCACCTCGGCGCTCATGCGCCCGCGTTCTCCCCGTGCTCGGGCTTGCCCGCCGACGCTTCAGCGGAGGCGGGGCGCGCCTGCTTCGGCGGGCCCTGCATGTCGCGCAGCCGGTTGCCGGTCGCCCACGACTGCTCGAACTGTGTGCCGATCGCGTGGAGCTTGTCCTTGTCGAGCAGCAGCTCGCGGCGGTCGGTCGTCGACAGGTCGAACGACTTCATCATGACGATGGCGTCGGTCGGGCAGACCTGCACGCAGAGCTCGCAGAACTCGCAGGCGTAGAGCTCGAGCGTGAACGTCTTGGCGTAGTTCCGCTTCTCGCTCTTGAGCATCTCGACCTTGATCACGGCCGGCGGGCAGACGTACTCGCAGAGCCGGCAGCCGATGCACGCCTCCTCGCCGGTGTCCTTCTCGTAGACGAGCGCGAGCAGGCCGCGGTACCGGTCCGGATACACACGCTGCTTGTCGGGGTAGTGCACCGTGACCGGCTTGCGGAAAAGATTCCGCAGCGTGATGCGCATGGCCCACAGGATGGCGCGGATGATCACGCGCACGTCGTTCGGCGCGTGGTACGCGGCGTCGTGGAGCACGCGGACGTCGGCGGCGGTCTGGACGTCAGACACCGGGCGTTCCCCTCCAGACGACCACCACGGCCGTCGCGACGAGCAGCACGAGCGTTGCCGGGAGCAGCGCCTTCCACGAGAGCGCCAGGATCTGGTCGACGCGGATGCGCACGAAGCTCCAGCGCACCCAGGTGACGACCAGGAACACGAACATCGCCTTGCCCAGGAACCAGATCGGCCCCATCCACTCGGGGCCGGGCCCGGCCCACGCGCCGAGGAAGAGCAGCGCGCCGAGGAAGGAGGCCCCGATCACGTGCGCGTACTCGCCGAGCTGGATGATGGCGAACTTCATCCCCGAGTACTCGACGCGGAACCCGGCCACGAGCTCCGACTCGGCCTCGAGAATATCGAACGGCGCGCGGTTCTCCGACGCTACGGTCGCCACAATGAACGCGATGAACGCGAGCTGGCCGATGACCGGATAGAAGATGAACCAGAGCCCCGTCTGGGCGGTGGCGATGTCCGACAGCCGCAGCGATCCGGCGAGCAGCACCGGCACGAGCGCGGCGAAGATGAACGGCAGGTCGTAGGAGATCACCTGGTTCACCGCGCGCATCGCGGAGAGCAGCGCGTACTTGTTGTTCGAGCCCCAGCCCGCCATGAAGAGGCCGACGATCTCCATCGCCGAGACCGCCAGGAAGAACAGGATGCCGATGTTGAGATCCGCCACGCCGAGCCCCGGCGCAAACGGGATCGTGGCGAAGATGAGCATGCAGGGAATGAGGAAGACGATCGGCGCCAGGTTGTAGACGGGCCGGTCGGCGGCCGTCGGCACCACATCCTCCTTCATCATGAGCTTGATCGCGTCGGCAATCGGCTGGAGCAGCCCGTGCGGCCCCACGCGGTACGGCCCGATGCGCGACTGCATGCGCGCGGCGAACTTCCGCTCGAGGAGCGTCACGTAGGTCACGATGCCGATGATCGCGTTCAGCAGGACGAACGGCGCGATGAGCGGATACACCCACTCGGGCATCAGCGATCCACCTCGCCGAACACCGGGTCGATCGAGCCCATGATCGCGACGACGTCGGCGACCTTGTGCCCGGGAATGATGTGCGGCAGCACGGCGAGATTCGAGAACGACGCGCCGCGCCACTTCATGCGGTACGGCTTGGCGCTTCCGTCCGCGATGAGATAGCAGCCCACCTCGCCGCGCGCGCCCTCGACGCGGGCGTAGGCCTCGCCCTTCGGGATGCGGGTCTGCGCCACCGACTTGAGGCCCGGGCGCGAGGAGATCGGCCCTTCCGGAAGCGTCGCGAGCGCCTGGCGCACGATCGTCAGCGACTCCCGGAATTCGGCCATTCGGACGCGGTAGCGCGCGTAGCAGTCGCCGCCCGTCTCCACGGGCACGCGGAAGTCGAAGTCCTCGTACGACGAGTAGGGATCGGTGCGGCGGAGGTCGTAGTTGACGCCCGAGCCGCGCACGAGCGGTCCGCTGATGCCGACCTCCTGCGCCAGCTCGCGCGAGATGACGCCGACGCCCTGCGTGCGCACGAGGAAGAACGGGTTCTCGTCGAGCATCCGCTGGTACTCGTCGATCCGCCGGTCGATGAGCTCGACCGTCTCGCGGCACTGCTCGACCCAGCCGGGCGGGAGGTCGTAGCGGACGCCGCCGACCTGGAAGAAGCCGTAGAGGAGCCGGGCGCCGACGAGCGACTCGAAGAGATCCAGGATCAGCTCGCGCTCGCGGATGCAGTAGAGGAAGATCGTGGCGCCGCCGCCCAGCGCGCCGCCCATGTCCATGCACCACGTGCCCAGCCATAGCAGATGCGACGCGACGCGCTGCAGCTCGGACGTGATCACC
>CAZGLC010000273.1:0-6040 GCA_964526235.1 uncultured Bifidobacteriaceae bacterium | reverse complement strand
TTTTCGACCCGGCCCCGTGCCGGCGTCGGTGTAACTAACGTCTTCTACGGGTGGCTTGCCAATCCACCTTCGCGACTTCGTCGCTACGGTGGACAAGCCGCTCGCCTGCCTATCTTCAAGCTGCCTCACCTTCGACCCTCGCGAAGGTTGGCTTGCCATCCGTAGCTCGCCAAGTGATTCGCGAGCGAAGGATGGAGCCGATGACCGGGATTGAACCGGTGACCTCGTCCTTACCAAGGACGCGCTCTGCCAACTGAGCTACATCGGCCTGAGATGCATCAGCCCGATAATGGAGCGGGAGACGGGGATCGAACCCGCGACCAACAGCTTGGAAGGCTGTGACTCTACCACTGAGTTACTCCCGCCTTCGCGCCTCCGATGCCTCCTGCTCGGCGCTTCCGCGGGCAAGCCCGCGCGCCGAGTTCCGCAGCCGTTTGCCCGTCGCCGACCCGTGGCTGCCAACCGTAGCTCGCGCAGCGAGCGAAGTTGGTGGGGAGGGGAGGGTTCGAACCTCCGTAGCCCTAAGGCGGCAGGTTTACAGCCTGCTGCGATTGACCGCTCTGCCACCTCCCCTGAATGTCGTGACGCCATGACGGATCCTCGAACTGACGAATCGGTTCTTCGAAATTCGTTGCTGTGTGATGTCGTCAGTTTTCGTTTGGAGTCCGTGTAATCGGCGCTACTCTAATGACTCGGCGACGATGCCCGTGGAGCTGGCGGAGGGATTTGAACCCCCGACCGGCTGATTACAAATCAGCTGCTCTACCGGACTGAGCTACGCCAGCCAGACAAAGGGTAAATAATAGCACTTCCCGTGCCAGCGCCACAAGCGACTGCACACCCCGTCCGAGTGTCTCTAACCGCCGCCATTGCCGCAGTTGCGGCCGGTTTCAGACGCTGGGCCGTATGTTTCTGGTACGGTCAGGCCGGGCCGCCACCGCGACGCTGCCGCATCGCTTCAAACAGAGTAACGCCCGCCGCAACCGAGACATTCAGACTGTCGACGTGGCCGCGCATCGGAATCGCGGCCAGGACGTCGCAGCGCTCGCGCACCAGCCGCCGGAGCCCCGCCCCTTCGGCCCCCAGCACGACTGCGGTCGGCAGCGTGAAATCCACCTGGTCGTACGGGATGGGGGCGTCGCCGGTGAGGCCGACGGTCCAGACTCCCGCCTCCTTCAGCTCATCCAGTGTGCGCGCGATATTCACGACGGTCGCAATCCTGACGTGGGCGACGGCCCCGGCGGACGCCTTGGCAGCGGCGCCTCCCAGGGAGGCCGATCGGCGGCTCTGCACGATAACCCCATCGACGCCCGCGGCGTCCGTCGTGCGCAGGATCGCGCCGAGATTCTGGGGATCCTCGATGCCGTCGAGGACGACGAGGAGCGGCGGTCCGGCGGCGGCGCGGATCAACTCGTCGACCGAGTAGTCTCGCGCCGCCTCCACGTGCGCCACGACGCCCTGATGCGCCCCGCCGCCCGCATCGCGGTCGAGCGCATCGGCCGGCACGCGGCGGACGGGCACGCCGCGCTCACCCGCCAGCGCGATCACCTCCTGCATCCGGCCCCCTTCGCGCCCGCCGACGCGCAACTCCCGTACGCGCCCGGCGCGCAGCGCCTCGAGGACAGGATTGATGCCGTAAACAATCATGGGGTCAGACCCCGGTGATGAGTCGTACAGGGGTCAGACCCCTGTACGGGACGACTCAACCCCTTGAGTCGGGTCGTCACGAGGGTCTGACCCCTTCAAGCGCCGCACGAAATGCCGCCGCGCGCTCGGCGGCGCCCGACATGCGCCGAATCCCCGCATCGGCCCCAAGCACGGCACCCTGCTCGATGGCCGGCACCGCCGCATCGAGCTCGAGCCCTTCGGGCTCCCCCGTCAACGCGAGCCGAATCGGATGCAGCAGCGCCTTTCCTTTCTGTCCCGTCCGCTCGCGCAGCCGGGCCACCATCGCTCGAAACGTCTCGCGATCGACGAGCGGCGCGCTCCGCGCGAGCTCCTCCGCCAGTGCCGTGATCACGGCGCGCGCACTCCCGACTTCGGCGCGAATCGTCTCGTCTGCCAGCGCACGCGATGCCGAATAGTCGAAGAGGAAACGGAGCCGGGCCGGCAGCTGCTCGAGCCGATCCACTGATGCCGCCCCCGGCGCCACGGCGCGCGCCAGAAACGCCAGCGCGGCGTCCGACGGCTCCGACACCCAGCCCTCGCGCTGCAGGTACGGAACGGCCAGGCGCGCCAGCCGATCCGGCGCCGCCAGCTTGAGATAGTGCCGATTGACCCACGCGAGCTTCTCGACGTCGAACACGCCGGCGCTCCGTCCGACGTCTTCCAGCCGGAACCGGCGCGCCAGCTCGTCGATCGGCAGCAGCTCCTCGCCGTCGCCCGGCGACCAGCCGAGGAGCGCCAGATAATTCGCGAGCGCCTCCGGCAGATACCCACGCGCCCGGAACTCGGCGACGGACGTGGCGCCGTGACGCTTCGACAACACGCCGTGGTCGGGGCCGAGCACGAGCGACACGTGCGCGAACGCGGGCGGCCGCCACCCGAACGCCTCGTACAGCAGCAGCTGCCGCGGGGTGTTCGAAATGTGGTCCTCGCCGCGGATCACGTGCGTGATGCCCATCAGCGCGTCGTCGACGACGACGGCGTAGTTGTAGGCGGGCGTGCCGTCGGAGCGGATGAGTACGGGATCGCCGATCACCTCGCTGCTGAAGCGCACCTCGCCCCGAACCAGATCGGTGAACACGACGTCGCGGTCCTCAGGCACGCGAAATCGGATCACCGCCGCTTCACCGCGCTCGACGCGCGCGCGCGTCTCCGCCTCGGGAATCGCCCGGCAGCGGCCGACGTACTTCGGCGGCTGCCCCTGGCGCAGCGCCGCGTATCGATCCATCTCGAGTTGCTCAGGCGGACAGAAACAGCGGTACGCCTGCCCGCGTGACAGCAGCTCCACCGCGTGTGCGCGGTAGGCGTGCAGACGCTCCGACTGCCGGTACGGGCCGTAGTCTCCGCTCTTCTCGACGCCCTCGTCCCAATCGAGGCCGAGCCAGCGCAGGTCCTCGAGAATGGCGCGCTCCGACTCCGGCGTGGATCGCTCGACGTCGGTGTCTTCGATGCGGAGGATGAACGTGCCGCCGGAGCCGCGCGCGAGCAGCCAGTTGAACAGCGCCGTCCGCGCGTTGCCGACGTGGAGCTGGCCGGTCGGACTCGGCGCAAAGCGAACTCTCATATGCGCGCCAGCAGCGCGACCGCGTGCACGGCGATCGACTCACCCGCTCCGATCGACCCGACACCCTCGTTCGTTTTTCCCTTGACGCCCACCTGTGCGGGCGTCACGCGAAGCGCGCGAGCCAGGTGGCTCCGCATCGCGTCCACGTACGGCGCCAGCTTCGGCCGCTCGGCAATGACGACGACATCGACGTTGACGACGGCGTACCCGGCGGACGCGACCATCTCGACCGCGCGCGCGAGCAGCATCAGGCTGTCGGCATCCTTCCAGCGCGGATCGGTATCCGGAAAATGCCGGCCGATATCACCGGACGCGGCGGCGCCCAGCAGCGCGTCGGTGACCGCGTGGCAGACGGCATCCGCATCGGAGTGCCCCGCCAGTCCCTTGTCGAACGGAATGACGACGCCGCCGAGGACGAGCGGACGACCGTCGATGAGGCGATGGAGGTCGTACCCGGTGCCGATTCTCAGGAGCGACGCCGTAGACGAGGCGAGCAGCCGCTCGGCCAGCGCGAGATCGTCCGCGGTGGTGATCTTCACGTTGCGCGAATCCCCGTCGACCAGGCGCACGGGATGGCCAATCCGCTCCACGAGCGCCGCCTCGTCTGTCGCGTCGCCACGCTGGTCAGGACGCGCCAGCGCCTCGCGCAGCACGGCCATGCGAAATGCCTGCGGCGTCTGTGCCAGAAAGATTTCGCCGCGCGGGATGGTCCCCACGATCAGCCGCCGCTCGTCTCCGCGCTTGACGGTGTCGGTGGCGGAAAGCGCCGCAATCGCCGCTCCGTCGGTCACCGCGGCGTCAAGCGTCCGCGCAATCAGCGCCTCGGTGACCAGCGGACGCGCCGCGTCGTGCACCATCACGATGTCGGCAGCCGCGGGCACGCGGGCGAACGCGCGCGCCACCGAATCCTGCCGCCGCGCGCCGCCTTCGACGAGCGTCACCGGCTTCGCCGCCGCACGGAGATAGTCCGGTGGATCGCGCACGAGCTCGGGGGGGAGCGCCACGATCACGTCGGTAATGCGCGCGTGCCGCACGAACGCGTCGACGCTGCGCTGCAGGATGGGACGTCCGGCAAGAAGCAGAAGCTGCTTGGGGAGCGCGCCGCCGAAGCGGGCGCCGTGCCCTCCGGCGGCGATGATCGCGGTTACATGCACCGATGGGATTGTACTTACGGAGCGGCGCGCGCGCCGGTGAACGCCTGCATCCGCTCGGCGGTTACGGCGAGCACGTGGTCCACGCGCCGCGCATCGACCTCGGTCGGCGCGAACACCACCACCATCGCCCGCCTCGTCGCCGTCGTCACCATCGTCCGCGACGAATCGGACGTCGGGTTGCCGAAGGGACCGACACGGTCGACCAGCGTGATGCGGCCGCCGACGTGCACGTCGTCTTTCCGGATGCCCGCATACGACTCGCCTTCACGGCCCAACCGCAGCACCACGTCCCCGTCGATGCGATCGGCATCGTACAGGCCGTACGGCAGCTGAAACTCGAGCGAACACCAGTTGCAGACGTCGACCATGGAGTTGATGCGCGGCAGCGGCTCGCCCTTCCGCACGCGGCGCAGCAGCGCCTCGGACGAGGGACGCCGCTTGGTGGGATCGATCCCCACACGCTTGTACATCGTGCGCACGGCGGCGATTTCCTCCGGCGGATGCGCGCGCACCGCCGCTTCGGCAGCCGCAAGCGGCGCGTCAAGACGCGCGTCAGCCTCCGTGACCGTGGCGCCCTCGAGCCACAGCACGCCGGGACGGACGATCTCCGCGAGGTCAGGCGCGACGGTGAACGTCATGGTCGAACATCTGATTCGGCCTCGGGCGCGATGATCCGCCGCACGCGCTCGCCGAACGCCTTCCGGTCGGTGCCCGCCAACGCGGAGGTGTCAATCGGCTCGTGCACGACGAGCCGCACGCGACCGGGATACGTCGCCAGACGACCTTTCAACATGACGTGCCGGCTGCCGACGACCGAGAGCGGCACGACCGGCAGACCCGCCTCGAGCCCCAGGGAGAAGCTGCCGCCCTTGAATCGCGCCACGCGTCCATCCGGGCTGCGCGTTCCCTCCGGAAAGACGATGAGCGACAGGCCCTTCGACGTGAGCGCCGAGGCCCACCCGAAGATGGCCGTGCGGTCGGGCCGTACGCGATTGACGAGCATATGTCCGGTGCGCCGCAGGTGCCAGCCAAGAAACGGAAAGCGGCCGAGCGACTCCTTCGCGATGATGCGCAGCTGAAACGGCAGCGCCCAGAAGAGGATGGGAATGTCGTAGATACTCTGGTGATTGGCCACGAAGACATACGTCCGCCCCGGCGCGAGACGTCCGAGCCCCCGCACGTCCACCTCCACGCCCGTCGTCCGCAGGATCAGCCGCGACCACAGGCGCGCGCACCAGTGCGCGAAGTAGCCGCGCTTCTCGAACAGGCTCGACCCGATCGACAGCGTTCCGAGAACGATGGTGTACACACTGATGGCGGGAATAAGGAAAAAGACAGTCCGCCACCAGTGGAATGGAGGGATGCGCAGTTACTTGCCCGCGGCAGCGGCGGACGGCGGAATCTGCGGGCGCGGCCGTCCTTCGGCAACGGCCGCCGCCGGCGGCGTGACGACCTGGCTGGCGGCCGTGGGATCGATGAAGCGCCCGAAGATCATCTTGCCGGCGGTTGTCTGCAGCACGCTCGTCACGACGACGTCGATCGTCTTCCCAATCAGCCTCCGCGCGTTGTCGACCACGACCATCGTCCCGTCGTCGAGATAGGCGACGCCCTGGTTGTACTCCTTGCCTCCCTTGAGGATGAACACCTTCATCAGCTC
>CAZGLC010000272.1:0-6043 GCA_964526235.1 uncultured Bifidobacteriaceae bacterium | reverse complement strand
AGATCTGTTCCTCGCTACCGATCCGTAAGAGGTCCTTGGTGCTCTGACTGCGGCACACGTCTACGACCTCGAAGTCGAGCAGCGCCAGGCGTGGGAAGAGGAATTGAAGATCCTCACGGTCGCTCTACGCGGGCCGACTGGCACGCTCTACCTCGAATTCGACGTCCCGCGCCTTGGCAGCCGAATCGACGCCGTGCTGGTTTCCGGGCCGGTCGTCTTTCCGATCGAGTTCAAGTGCGGCGAGCGTCAGTTCCGGTTGGCCGACTACAACCAGGCGTGGGACTACGCGCTGGATCTGAAGAACTTTCACGCCGGAAGTCACGACGCGCCGATTTATCCGATCCTCGTGGCGACGGAATCCGATGTTGCCGATGAGAGCCGGCAGGCTCCATATCCGGACGGCGTGCGGCCGCCGCATCGTTGCGGCGCTCCCCACCTCCCCGATGTCCTCCAAGGTGGTCTCGCACTGAGCGGCCCTCCGATCGACGGTGAGGCCTGGGGAGCCGCGCCGTATCAGCCGACGCCGACCATCATCGACGCGGCCCGCGCGCTCTACGCACGGCACTCGGTCGAGGCAATCTCCCGCCACGACGCCGGCGCGAAGAACCTGCGTCTGACATCCGTCGGTGTCGAGGAGATTATCGAGCGCTCGAGAGCAAACCGCGAGAAGGCCATCGTGTTCGTCACAGGTGTACCCGGTGCCGGGAAAACGCTCGTGGGACTGAACGTGGCAACACGGCGGCGGACACTGGGCGAAGCGCGCGCGGTGTACCTCTCAGGAAACGGTCCCCTGGTAGGCGTCCTCCAAGAAGCACTCACTCGGGACGAATTGGCGCGCGTCGGCAACACCGAACGGAAAGGTGCCGTCCGCCAGCGAGTGAAGCCCTTCATCCAGAACGTTCACCACTTCCGAGATGAAGGCATCCGCACGACCAGCGCGCCATACGATCACGTCGTCATCTTCGACGAAGCGCAGCGTGCCTGGACCCAGGCGAAGACCTCCGATTTCATGCGTCGGCGGAAGAAGATTGCGAACTTCGACCGCTCAGAACCCGAGTTCCTGATCTCCTACCTCGATCGGCACGATGCCTGGGCGGTCGTTGTGTGTCTGGTCGGCGGAGGGCAGGAGATTCATACCGGCGAGGCCGGTATCGGGGAGTGGCTCGAAGCGGTCCGCCTGCGGTTCGCCCACTGGTGTGACGTGGGATGCCGACCTGCGGCGAAATGCAGATTCGTGGCGCTATCACTCCTTCCGCGGTGATTCGTGGACGAGCATTCACAAAGAAGACAGAAAACGGTACCTGCTGAACGCCTATCGCGTTCTGTTGACGCGTGCACGGCAGGGGATGGTGATCTTCGTACCGCCTGGCGACGACTCGGACCCCACACGCGCGCCAGCGTTCTACAACGACACGTACGAGTACCTCACCGGCTTGGGCGTGGCCGAGGTCTGAATGAACGTTGTCGAGCGCGTGTCGATTAGGGCTTCAGTACGCGTGGGTCGTACTCGAACCGCTGCGGATTCGAGACGCGAATCGTACGGAAGTCCACGTGTCGGGGATTCAGCAGGTAGTTCGAGTCGGTTGCGATAACGGCGCTCGGAACCTCCAGGACTGCGGACGCGCCAGCCTTGACCCACGCGTCGCCGATCAGCTGCAGTTCCGTTGGCGCCGGATACGAGCGCCAGTTGCTCTGCAGCCGCTGTTGATCGAGCCGCGAGACCAGCGCTTCCTCAAACGTGCAGGCGATCAGCACGTACGCGCGTAGAATCGACCCGCGGCCCAAATGCACCAAGAGCTCGAGGGCTGCCAGCGCGGCGCTGCCGGACGTGTACACAACCGGAGTGCCGGGCGAATTCCAGCGCCCTCCTTCGAGGCGAGCGCCCTCACCATCGAATGCGTTCGCGGCGTGTCTGGCCTTGACGATTCGCCAAGCGGTGATCGCCACTACGAGAAGACGCCGTGCTCGAGGCGGCCGACCAGCCGCTCGACTTCCTGAGCACCGAGCTCGCTGCGCGCAAGGTCCAAGGGAACCCCGCCGCCGAGGGCCGGCTGTGCTGTGGTGAGCCATTCCACCGCGGCATCGCGATCGCCTTCGAAGAGCTGGAGCGCGTTTCCGAACAGTCTGGCGGCCCGTAGAAGACGATCGGATTCATCCGAAAGGAATCGGCCGTCCGTCTTACGGCGCGTCAGCGTGCGGCGTGGAATGTTGATGAGGTCGATAAGGCGATCAACCGGCAGCGAAGTGTTTCGCTGGAATCGCTCGAACGCGCGATACGGGATGCCGCGCTGAACAGCTCGGAGCAAGCCCGGCGCATCGAATGTGTCGAGTCCCAGCAGGACAACATAGGCGTGCGGCCCGGGCTGACCAGCTCGAAGCTGCTGCCGAAAGCGATCGAGATCTTTGGTGGTCTCGGTGGCGTCATGAAGCGCGGCGGCGGATGTCTTGGCCATGTGGCCATCTATTATGCGCCAATTGCCGCTTGACAAGAACTTGACAGATGGCGCACGAAAGGGCCGTCCCCGACCGAAGACGGCCCGACGATCTGCGCGATTTTCCTTTAAGAAAAACGAAGCAGCCCAACATCACCGACGACGTCTGGACCGCCTCTGGACCACGTTATCGGGGTTCGAATCCCTGCCTCTCCCAGCCAGACTTCGCTCGCTTATACTCTGCTCCGGGCCTTCGGCCCGAGCGTCCGGTCAGAGAGGTGCCACATGAGTGCGAGTCCCCAGAACTACAAGAACCACGCCCGGTTCGTTCCGATGTTCCATTACGTGCTGCTGCCACTCCTCCTCGCCAACTTCCTGGTCATGGCCTACGGCCTGTGGCGGGAGCCGAGCCTGTCCACGGCGTGGACGCTCGTCATGGCGTTCGCGTTCATCGCGACGGCGTTGGCCGCGCGCATCTTCGCACTCAAAGCGCAGGACCGCGTGATCAGGCTCGAAGAGCGGCTCCGGATGCGCGAACTGCTGCCACAGGACCTGAAGGCCGGCATCAACGACTTCAGCCCGGAGCAGCTCATCGGCCTGCGGTTTGCCAGTGATGCCGAACTCCCCAGCCTGGCCGCCACGGTGTTGCGCGACAACGTGCAACAGCGGGACGCCATCAAGCAGATGGTGAAGCACTGGCGCGCCGACGACCTTCGCGTGTGATGACACGTGGCACTGGACCACGGTATCGGGGTTCGAAACCCTGCCTCCCAGCCAGACTTCGCTCGAACCTTGTTTACTGACCTCGTACCGGCGGAATGAACTTCGCGTTCACTTCGAACCCGTCCACCTGCAGATTCACCGCGCCGTCGATGCGGATGCCGGCGAGGCCGTGCGTCTTCTCGCCCTCGGTGTAGGAGCCGGTGCCCGCGCGCGTCGGCGTGGCGTGGACGACCGCGCCGTTGATCAAATACGACACGGCGGTGGGCGCGACCTGCACCTCCAGCATGTTCGTCGACCGTCCGCTCGCGTCGGGCCGCCGGATGGCGAAGTGCAGCGACTTGTCGATGTCGTGGATCTCGTTGCCGGCGCGATGGCGGACCTGGAAGGCGCCGTCCTGCGCGATCGTGAAATACACGTAAGTAGGCGTGCCGCCCTCGAGGTCGGTGGCGCCGAAGACGAGGCCGTAGTCGGTGGTCGTCGCGCTCGGCTTGACGAGCGTGAACGTCGCCTTCACGTTGTAGACGCCCTTCATCGCGTGGGCGGGGTCCCAGAGGACCGCTCCCGGGCCGCCTGTGACCTGCACGCCTGTGGCCGTCGGCGCAATCGTGAGACCCGGCGCGGCCGCCGCGGCGGAGGTCGCGTGCCCGCCGTCGATCCGCACCTTCAGGCCCGGCTGGACCTGCGCCGCGATCGGGATGGCCATCGCCGCAATCAGCGCACAGAGCACGGCACGTCGACGCATACGATGTCCTCCTTTTGACGCCTCAGCGCGGCATATGATATCCCTTCCGCCCTCGGGATCAGAGTGCCAATCGAGCCATCCACCCCCCACGAGACGCGCCGCCGTTTCCTCGGGTCGATCACCGGAAGCCTTCTGAGCGTCATCGGCGCCATTCTCAGCATGCTTGGCGGCGGCGCCGTCTTCTCGTCGACCGTCCGGCGGCAGGAAGGCTGGCTCACGGCCGCGACGATGCACGATCTCGCCGACAACGAGCCGACGGCCATCACTCTGAGCGTGATGCGGCGCGACGGCTATCGTGAGGCCCTCGAGCGGCGCACCATTTTCCTGGTCAAGACAGGCGAAGCGGACGTGGCGGCGTTCGACGCCCGCTGCACGCACCTGGGGTGTCTCGTCGCCTGGGATTCCGAGGATCGCCTCTTCAGGTGCCCCTGCCACGGCGGCGTTTTCGACCGGACGGGCGGTGTGCTGGACGGTCCGCCCACTGATCCGCTCACCCCGATCGCCGCCAAAGTCGACGGCGATCGCGTGATGGTCTTGGCCTGATCGTGCGCGACTGGCTCGATTCGCGAACCGGGTACCGCGCGCTCCTCAGCCACCTCCTCGATGAGCCGCTCCCGAGCGGCACCGGCTGGTGGTTCGTCACCGGCAGCATCGTCCTCTTCCTGCTGGCGGTGCAGCTCGTGACGGGCGTCGTGCTGGCGTTCTTCTACTCGCCGTCGCCCGACTACGCCTACGACAGCGTCCGCTTCATCATGGAGCGCGTCACGTTCGGCCGCGTGCTCCGCGGGCTGCACTACTTCGGCGCCAGCTTCATCGTCGTCGCCGCTCTGGTCCACATGCTCCGCGTGGTGGCGCTCGGGTCCTACAAGAAGCCGCGCGAGGTGAACTGGATCGTCGGCGTGCTGCTCCTGCTGATCATCCTCGGCTTTGCGCTCACCGGGTACCTCCTGCCCTGGGATCAGAAGGCGTACTGGGCCACGACGGTCACGATCAATATCGCCGGCGGCATTCCGCTCGCCGGCGGCGCACTCGGCGGACTGCTGAGGGGTGGCGCCGACCTGGGCGCGCTCACGCTGATGCGCTGGTACGCCGCCCACGTGCTGCTGCTGCCGGCGTGCCTGATCGCCTTCACCGCCGCGCACCTGTACCTGCTGCGCCGCCACGGGATTTCGGGCCCCATCACCGCAGCGCCCGGCCCGACCTCGCCGTTCTATCCATATCAGGCCGTGAAGGACACGCTGGCGATCGCCGCGGTCTTCGCGCTGCTGCTCGCGACCGCCGTCGTCTTCGACGCGCCGCTCGATGCCGTGGCCAACCCCACCGACGCGGGGTACGTGCCGCGCCCGGAGTGGTACTTCATGAGCCTGTTCGAGCTGCTGAAGTATTTTCCGGGGCGGTTCGAGCCGGTCGCGACCGTCGTCATTCCAGGGGTCGTCATCACGCTCCTGTTGCTGCTGCCGTTCCTCGACCGCCGGCCGGACCGCGAGGTGATGAGTCGTCCGCTCGTCGCCGCTGGCTTCGTCGTCGCGTTCATTGGCATCACCGTGCTCACGATTCTGGGATTCCGGAGCACACCGGCTCCAGCGTCTGCCGCCGGGCAGCCGGGCGCGCCGCGTCCGGCGCAGGCCGGGCCCGTGATGGTCGAGGACGTCTTCAAGAACGTCCAGGCGCTCAAAGGCCTCACGGTGGACGAGTTCATGGGGACGATGGGGCTCATGTCGGCGTCGCTCGGCCTGTGCTGCAGCGACTGCCACCCGGGCGCGGGCACCGAGAGCGTCCGGTGGGAAGACGACAGCAATCCGAGAAAGGTCAAAGCGCGCGAGATGGTGCTGATGATGCAGGCCATCAACCGCGACAACTTCTCGGGCCGCCAGGTCGTGACGTGCTGGACGTGCCACCGCCTGCGCGACATTCCGGTCCAGACGCCGCGGCTCGACACGCTGTACAGCGAGGCGTTGACGGAGCTGGACGACGTGGTGTCCAGAGGGAACGGCGTTCCATCCGTCACCGACGTGCTCGATCGATACGTGCAGGCGATCGGCGGCGCCGAGAAGGTGGCGGGCATCACGAGCATCGTGGCGACCGGCAAGGTCGAGGCGTTCGGCAGCTTCGGCGGCGGCGGCAACTTCGAGTTCTTCGCCGAGGC
>CAZGLC010000271.1:0-6079 GCA_964526235.1 uncultured Bifidobacteriaceae bacterium | reverse complement strand
CTACTGCCTACTGCCTACTGCCTATATCAAGCCGCGGCAACAGCCTCACGGCGTTGTCGCGGTCGATCGCGCGCATGGTGCGCTCGTCGAACATCTTGAGACTCGCGAGCGCCTCTGCCACCGCCCGGCTCGTGCCGCCGGGCGGAAAATCCGTTCCAAACAGAATCTGCGACGGCGTGACGAGCTCGATGAGCGACGCCATCGCCCCGCGATTGGCCGCGCCGGCCGTGTCGTAGAAGAATTTCTTCGCCTCGGCGATGAAGCCGTTCGGCATGCGGTCTTTCGCGGCGGCCGATCCCCCGTCGATCCGCCCCGCCAGAAACGGCGCCGAGCCGCCGGCGTGCGACCAGATGAAGCGGATGGCTGGAAAGCGCGCGGCGTCGCCGCTGAAGGCGACGCCGATGATCGCGCGCGTCGTGTCGGTGCCGTACTCGATGCTGCCGGGGGCCGTGCCGTAGTCGAGATTCCGGCAGCAGTTGGCGGCCGTCGGGTGCACGTGGACGATCGCCTTGCGCCGGTTCAGCTCCTCCATGACCGGCCGGAACGCCGGGTTGCCGAGCCACTGATCGCCATAGCTCGTGAAGAGGCCAATGCCGTCGGCCCTGAGCGTGTCGTACGCGTACGCGATCTCCTCGAGCGTGGCGTCGACGTCGGGGAGCGGCATCGCCGCGAACAGCCCGAAGCGGGTCGGGTACTTCTGCACCAGCGTCGCGCCGTACTCGTTGCAGGCGCGCGCGACCCGCGCCGTCGCGGCGTGGTCGCCGAACCAGAGGCCGGGATTGGTCACCGAGATCATCGCGGCCGCGACTCCGCCGCGGTCCATGTCGTCGATCGACTGGTCCGGCGTCCACTTCACGTTCGCCGGCTGCAGGAGCGGCCGCCCTTTGACTTCAGCAATCCAGGCCGGTGGCGCGAAGTGGTGGTGGATGTCGATCCGCACACGGGCGGCCGGCGACTGGGCGAAGAGCGACGCTCCGCTTCCGCGCAGCGCTGCGAGCCCCACCGCCGCGCCCGCGCCAATGAGAAACCGCCGCCGGTCGACGGCCGCGTTACCTGACGTCATCGTCGAGCCCCATCCATTTCGCGCGGATGCGCAGCGCGATGCTGTTGGACGCGCCGCCTTCTGGCGGCGCGTTGAAAACGCCGATCGAGACGGTGCGATCGCCGAAGACGCCCGTGTGCTGGTCGGGTCCCGGGGCGTCGAAGGGATTCGGATCGGCGCTCCGGACGAGCGACGCCGGCACACGCGCGCGAATCACGCGCGGGTTGACGAAGGTGGTCGGCATCGAGACGCCGTCGATGCGGACGACGGAGTTGCTGACGAAGCCGACGCCGCGGACGGTCAGGTCGAAATCGGCGCTCCCTTCGACCACGGTATGCGGCGCGATCTCGCTGATCTCGGGCCGCGGCGTCGCCATGGCGATGCTGCGCGGCGGACGCGAGAAGCTGTAGTACGCGGGGTCGTACCCGAGCGTCAGGAAGCGCCCGCCTTTCATCACCCGCTCGATGGTCCTCGTGTTGGCGATGTCCTGCAGCGGGTCGGCGGCGAGCACGACGAGATCGGCGACGCTGCCCGGCGCGAACGACCCGACTGTCGGCCGGCCGCGAGCGCCGTTCTTCCCCGCGAGCATCTCGGCCGACCAGGTCGTGGCGCTCTGCAGCGCCTGCATCGGCGTGAGCCCCGCCTCGACGAGCAGCTCCATCTCATGGTGGAGGCTGAGGCCGGGCGTGCCGCCGGAGATCGTGTCGGTGCCGGCCTGAATCTTCCCGCCGAGCGTCACCCACCGCTTCAGGAGCTCCCCCGCCAGCGTGTAGCCGTGCGCGAACTGCCGCCGTTCGTCGGCGCTCAGGCGCGACAGCAGCACGAGGTTCTCGTACTTGCCGGAGAAATTGCGAATCTGCCGCTGCTTCTGGAGGAGCGACCCGGCGATGTTCGGCGGATAGTAGACCGCGAGCGACGGGTTCTGATTGACGGCGTAGATCTCGCGCTCGTGCTTCGCCGCGTGCGCGCTGAGCGAGCCGAGCTCATAAGTCAGCGTCGGATTGATGGAGACGCCGCGCGCGATCGCCTCGCGCATCCATCCCTCGAGCCGCGGCCAGTCCCTGATGAAGAGGCTCCAGTGGAGGTTGCGCCCCCGCTTGAAGTCCTCGAGCTCCGCCGGCGACAGCAGCGGGACGATGAAGCCCCACATGTGCTCGAGGATGTCGTGCCCCTTGCCGGCCGACTCGGGGGCGTCGTTCGTGTGGCCGAAGACGAGGAGGCCCCCGCGGTGAATCTCGTCGGCCGCCCACGCGAACGCGCGGCTCCACTCGGGCGTGTAGTCGCGCAGACGCGCGAAGTCGGGGCCGGTCTTCAGCCACTCGCGCACGCCCGCGCGCACGTCGGCCTCGTTCATCGACGGCGTGATCCGCGGATCGCCGGCGGTGTCGTAGAGGCGCGGCGCCCGCGTCGTGTTCTTCTGCGATTCCTGCTTGACGCGCCCGAAGTTGCCGCCGATGGCGAACGCGCTCGTCACGCCGTGGTTGAGGAACAGCTCGCCCATCCACTCCTCGTAGTGGGCGTGCGACTCGATGAGACCGGGAATGATGAATCTGCCCGCGACGTCGATGACCGTTGCTCCAGCGGGCACCGCGACATTGGAGCCAACGGCCTGAATCAGTTCGCCTTCGATCACAATGGAGGCGTTACGGATCGGGGCGGCGCCGGTGCCGTCGATGACGGTGGCGCCGCGAAGCACGACCCGCTGCGGCGCCTGCGCAACGAAGACGCCGCCAAGCAGCGCCGCCCAGAGCCCGACGCCCACAGCCCACAGCCGTACGCGCATTTACTCTCCCAGCGCGAACACCATCAGCACGTTGGTGCCGTTCGTCGTCTTCAGCTCGGGATAGAGCCGCGCGAGATCGCGCTGCCCGCTCGTCTCGCCCCCGGCGGCGACCGCGATGTACTGGCGTCCGCCGACGGCATAGCTGATCGGATACCCGGTCACCGGCCCGCTGAGCGGCACCTGCCAGAGCACCTTGCCGGTCTCGTCGTCGAGCGCCATGAAATTGCGGTGCAGGTCGCCGGCAAACACCAGCCCGCCGGCGGTCGTCATGACCGATCCCATCGCGGCGCGCTGGTCGTACGTCCACAGCAGCTCGCCGGTGCGTGCCGACACGGCGGTCAGCCGGCCCACCTTGCCGCCCGCCGCCTCCATCGGCGCAATGCGGTAGCGGACGCCGGACGCCTCCTCCTCGAGCGGCACGACGTCGAAGGTCGAGCAGGCATTGCTCACAGGGCTGTAGATGGTGTTCGTGCGCCGGCTGAAGGCGTGCGTCTGAATCAGCTTGCCGCCGCGCATGCCGGGGCACACGACCTGCGACGCGCCGATCGTGCGCGGAATAATCGCGTCGTTCATCGTGATGGCGCCGGTCCGCGGGTCGATGCGCGAGTAGAGATTCTGCTCGGCGACGAGCTGGCGGTTCCAGGCGTGGCGGCCGGTCTGGCGGTCGAACGCCCAGAGGATGCCGGGCTTGCCGAGGACGAAGACCAGCCGCCGCGTGGCGCTGCCGTCGGCGACGTCGGCCAGGATCGGGTTGTCCTGGTGATCCATGTCGAAGTTGTCGCGCGGCTGCAGCTGGTAATACCACGTGATCGCGCCGGTCGCGGCGTCGAGTGCGAGCAGCGAGTTCGTGTAGAGAAGCGCGCCGTCGCCGGTCCCCTTGTGCAGCTCCGGATACGGGTACGCGCTGCCTGTCGTCCAGAACACGGTCTGCTGATCCGGGTCGTAGCTTCCGGTCATCCAGAGCGACGCCTTCCGGCGCCGCTCGTACGGCACGCCGCGCCACGTCGCCTGGTGCTCCTGCGGGTCGCGCGGGCCGGCCACCGACTCACGGCGCCAGATCTCCTTGCCGGTGGCGGCGTCGTACGCCGCCAGGAAGCACGCCCTCGGAGTCCCGACGCCGCAGGTCGTCGCCGCGAACACCTTGCCGTCGGCGGCAATCGGGCCGGCCGAGTAGTTCACGCGCTCCTTGTAATTGGCCACGCCGACGTCCCAGACCACGGTGCCGCTGCGCGCGTCGAGCGCGACGAGATGGCCGTCCTGCGTCGCCACGAACACCTTGTCCTGATAGAGCGCGAGGTTGCGGACCGTCTCGCTGGCGCTCACCTCCTCGGGCAGCTTGCGCCGGTGTTCCCAGATCACATCGCCGCTTGTCGCGTCGAGCGCCTGCACGACGGCGTTGGGATGCAGCAGGTACATGACGCCGTTGGAGACGAGCGGCTCCTGCTCCTGCGTGCCCGGGCCGAGCGCCCAGGTCCAGGCGAGCCGAAGCTGCCGCACGTTGCGGCGGTCGATTTGCGTCAGCGGGCTGTAGGCGGTGGCGCCGTGGTCGCGGCGCCAGCGAAGCCAGTCGCCCGGCGCCGGGTTGCGCAGGAGCGCGTCAGTGACCGGCGCGAAGGCCGGCTGCTGCGCCGCCTGACTGGAGACAAGCGCAACAGCCACCGCGGCAAGTGCGAGGCCAACGCGGATTCGGGGTCGCATCGCAGGCCCGGATCGACGCTTACCGCGTGCCGAGCAGGTCGCCGCCGAAGTCGCCGGCGAACTCCCGCCAGATCGTGTGGACGTGGCCGACGGTGTTGTTGCGAATCTGCGCGTACTCCACGATGAACGCCGGCCCCTGCACGATGTAGGCGTGGGCCTGGCCCGCGTCGGTGCTCCCCGCCCACTGGAACGTGATCTCGTCGAGCGCGCCGCCCTCGGTCAGCCGGCGGCGGCGATCGGCGACGAGGTCGGCCGGGAAGTGGGCGAGGTACTCCTCGACGAGCGTGACGAGCACCGCCTTCTGCTGCGCGTTCATCTGCCGCGCGGAGAGCCCTGGACGGCTGATCGGCGTGACGCGGCGCGTGTTGATGCCGGTGATCATGTCGGCGTCGCGCTTTTCGGTCCGGTCGAAGACGGCCATCGCCCGCTGCTTCGCGTCGAGCGACTGCACCAGCGCCCGCGCCTTGTCCTCTTCACCGGCCGTGATGCGCCCGGCGAGCGCCGCAGGGATTGTCTGCGCCGCCGCCAGCGCCGTCCCCTCGAGCCGCGCGGCGGGAAAGTCGTTCGGCTGCGAGCCGAGGAACATCGGCGCGGTCGACACCGCATTGCCGCGGATGGTGAAGTGCGTGGAGATGTGGTGCCCTTCGTAGGTCCATGCCCACGGCGCGGTCGGCGACGGCGTGCCGAAGATCGTGATGTAGAAGAGATCCGGGTGACGCAGCGCCTGGCCTTCCGGCGCCTTCTGCTGCGCGCTCAGCACGGTTTCGCGCGCCATGCTCATCTGGATCTTCTGGTAGCCGCGCTCGCCGAGGCCGCTGCGAAGCAGCGCCATCGCCAGTGTGCGCTGCGCGTCGTTGAGGTCCCGGAGCACGACACCCGAGCGGACGCCTGGCGATTCCTGCCACACGTGGCGTTCGGGGTCGTCGAAGCTCATGGAGCCCTTGCCGCGCTGCTCCGGCGTCAGCGACGCCAGGAACGCAGTGGCGGCCTGCGTCATGGCGGCCGCCGTCTTCGCCTGCGCGAACGCGTCGGCAGGCCACAGCACGATCGACAGAAGCGCGACCGACGATGCCAGCGCGCCGAGTCTCGAAGCGTTCATCTCACCCTCCCCGGCGGGCCGTAAAGGACCGCCCTACGTGCTTGATCTCGTGTCACTGCGGCAGCGCGAAGACATACACGGCGTTGCTGCCGCTGACCGTGTCGGCCTCCGGCGTCATGCCGACCTGGAGCCCCGCGATCGGCCCGCCGCCGGCCGTGATCGCGATGTGCTGGCGTCCGTTGACGGCGTAGGTGATCGCGGTGCCGACCACCTGCGACGGCAGCCGCGTCTGCCACAGCACGGTCCCTTTGTCGGCGTCGAGCGCACGCAGGTACCGGTCCATCGACCCGTTGAAGAGGACGCCGCCCGCGGTTGCCAGGATGCCGGAATAGTTGACGACGCGCGTCTCCCAGCTCCAGAGCGTCCGGCCGGTCTCGACCGAGATGGCGTCGATGCGGCCGACCTTGTCCTTGCCGGCCGCGAACTTGCCGACGTTCGTCGTGTTGTAGACGAACTG